>JADJUW010000001.1:1862500-2163750 GCA_016716835.1 Myxococcales bacterium
ATGTCGACGTGATCGAGCTCGATCGACGTCACGATCGCGGTCTGCGGGTGATAGTGGAAAAAACTTTGAGCCCTTATCAAAAAGGCGGTGTCGTATTCGTCGCCCTCGACGACGAACTCCTTGCCGCTGCCCAGGCGCCAGCCCTGGCCCTGCAAGATTGGCACCCCGCCGACAAAGCAACCCGGGTCGCGCCCGGCCTCGGTCAAGATGTGCGCAATCACCGATGTCGTCGTGGTTTTGCCGTGCGTGCCGGCCACCACAATGGCATGGCGTGCCGCGAGGAATTCACCACCGAGCACCTCGGGAAAGGAGGTCAAGCGGATGCCGAGGCGCTCGGCCTCGACCACCTCGACGTGCGTCTTGCCATGCGCATTGCCTACGACGACCGCATCGGGTTGCCATGCGAGATTGGCGGCCGCGTAGCCTTCGAACACCGGAATGCCAAGCGCGGCGAGCTGCTCGCTCATGGGCGGATATACCGCCGTGTCGGAACCCCGAACTTCGTGCCCCGCGGCCTTGGCCAGGCCGGCGACCGCGCCCATGCCGGTCCCGCCGATGCCTATAAAATGAAGCTTCACGGCGAACTGACCTTAGTCGTTGGGCTGTACCGCGTAAAGACCTAGGGCCTGCTATCGAGCAGGCGCGCATGTGCCAAGATATGCGCCGATGTGCGCGCTGCGCGGCGTGATCTGCAACCTGCGATGCGCGACGCGTGCGACCTCGCGTGGAGGTGCGCCGCGCCTTGCAAACCCGCGAGGCAGGCGCTATCAATGCGCCGCTTTACCGCAAAGGACCGTCCATGAAAATCCATGAGTATCAAGGCAAAGAGCTATTTCGCAAGTATGGCGTGCCCGTGCCCTACGGCATCGCCGCCATGAACGTAGAAGAAGCGCTCGCCGCGATCCCCAAGGTGCAGGCGGAGGCCAAGACCGATGTGGTCGTGGTCAAGGCGCAGATCCATGCTGGTGGTCGCGGCAAGGGCGGCGGCGTAAAAGTCGCCAAGACGCGCGCCGATGCTGAGGCCGCGGTGAAGGCGATCTTCGGCATGCAGCTGGTTACGCCGCAAACCGGCCCCGAGGGCAAGAAGGTGCAGCGCCTGCTGATCGAGCAAGGGTTGCCAATTGAGCACGAATACTATTTGTCGATGTTGCTCGATCGCTCGATCGGCCGCGTCATTGTGATGGCGTCGCGCGAAGGCGGCATGGACATCGAAGAGGTCGCGGAAAAGCACCCCGAGAAAATCTTCAAGCTAGCGGTGCATCCGGGCGTTGGCTGGCAAGACCACCAGTCGCGCGACCTCGCGGCCAAGCTCGGCATGAAGGGCGCCGCGGCCAAAGAGCTCGGCAAATTCATGCAAGCGCTGACCAAGTGCTACATGGAGATGGACTGCTCGCTGCTGGAGATCAACCCGCTCATCACCACCACCGATGGCCGCGTGCTGGCGCTCGACGCCAAGATCAACTTCGACGACAACGCGATGTATCGCCACGCCGACATTGAGGCCTGGCGCGACCCATCCGAAGAAGACCCCGCGGAGCTCGAAGCCAAGAAGTGGGATTTGTCGTTCATCAAGCTCGACGGCACCATCGGCTGCATGGTCAATGGCGCGGGCCTGGCGATGGGCACCATGGATATCTGCCAATTCTATGGCGGCTCGCCGGCGAACTTCTTGGACGTCGGCGGTGGCGCCACGGCCGAGAAGGTCGCGGCCGCGTTCAAGATCATTACCGCCGACAAAAACGTCAAGGCGATCTTCGTCAACATCTTTGGCGGCATCATGAAATGCGACACCATCGCCGAGGGCGTGATTGCCGCGGTGAAGGAAGTCGGCCTCAAGGTCCCGCTGGTCGTGCGCCTCGAAGGCACCAATGTCGAAATCGGCAAGAAAATGCTCGCGGAGTCGGGTCTCAACATTATCGCCGCGGCTGACATGGCCGATGGCGCGAAAAAAGCAGTGGAGTTGGCCAAATGAGTGTTCTAGTTGGAAATCACACGCGCCTCGTGGTGCAAGGCATGTCTGGCTCGGCCGGTGCGTTTCACGCCAAGCAAATGGTCGAGTACGGCACCAAGGTGGTCGCGGGCGTCACGCCTGGCAAAGGCGGCGCCAAGGTCGCGGGCTTAGAAACCGTGCCGATGTTTGATAGCTGTCGCGAAGCGGTCGAAAAAGCCGGCGCCAACACGACGGTCATTTATGTGCCACCACCAGCGGCTGCCGATGCAATCTTGGAAGCGGCCGCGGCCGGCATCAAGCTCATCATTACGATTACCGAGGGCATTCCCGCGCACGACATGCTCAAGGTCAAGACCGTGCTCGCGTCGGACTACCCCGATGTCATTACCGTCGGGCCCAACTGCCCTGGCGTGATTACGCCTGGCGAATGCAAGATTGGCATCATGCCCGGCTACATTCACAAGCCTGGCAGCGTCGGCGTGGTGTCGCGCTCAGGCACCCTGACGTACGAAGTGGTGCATCAGCTCTCCGCGCTCGGCCTCGGGCAATCGACCGCGATCGGCATCGGCGGCGATCCGGTCAAGGGCCTCGATTTCCTCGAGTGCATCAAGCTCTTTAACGAAGACCCCAAGACGACGTCGATCTTTATGATCGGCGAAATTGGCGGCTCGTCGGAAGAAGAGGCCGCGGACTTCATCAAGCACAACGTGAAAAAGCCGGTCGCGGGCTTCATCGCCGGCCAAACTGCCCCTCCGGGCAAACGCATGGGCCACGCCGGTGCAATTATCTCCGGCGGCAAGGGCACGGCGGCCGCGAAAATCGACGCCATGAAATCTGCCGGCATTGCCGTCGCGTCGACGCCTGCTGAGATGGGCGTCACCTTGGCCAAGCTGCTGAAGCACTAGTTGCAAGCCCGCGCGTTGGGCGCACCGAATCCTCCTTGAGTCGCGCTGACGGCAGGTGGGCGCACGTGTCTTCCTGCTCGCAGATAGCGACCCTCTGGGGCGCCGCGAGACGGCTGTGGTATCCACATCCCTCGGTGCCACCAACACTGCCCTGCAATTTATGCTCGCGGAAGAAACGTGCGCCCACCTGCCGGTACGCGAACGCGCACTGCGCGATCAGAAGATCGCCGAGGCCAGGCAAAAATGCAAATCGGTCGCCTGCGAAGTGTGCGGGTTCGACTTTGCGAAAATCTACGGCATCGACTACGCGGAGGTTCACCATCTAAAGCCGCTGGCCTCAACCGCAAGGCAGGTTCGGACGAAGCTGAGTGATCTCGCCATCCTCTGCGCCAACTGCCACCGCGTCGTGCATCTCGGCCGCAACAAGGTGCTATCGATTGCGGAGATCAAGAAGCGTATACAGTCTGCATCAATGGCTTGACCGCGGCAAATTGGGGCCGACCTCCACAGGAGGCAACCATAACCTGAAAGCAGACATTCCGGATTACGGCTCGATGCCGTGACGTGTGCAAAATGCAATTGCTGACCGCTTCTGGCGCAGTTTTTTGATTTGACGCAGATGGCGATGGAATGATTCGAGATCGGATTTCACGCAGGCGTCCATCGCGAGCACGGCATGGGCGCCGCTCATATCGCCGCTGCCCATCAGTTCGCGATTGGCCGCCTTGACCGCTGCGGGCAGGTCGCCAGCCTTGGCCAACGCCAGCGCGCTGCCGCCGGACGATGTGGAATCACCGGGCTCGGGCGACGCTTGAGGCGTCGCGTTGGGTGATGGCGGTGGCCCCGGCTGGGTCACTTTTGGCGGCCCTGCAACCGGTGGGGCGGCGGGCCTGGGCTGCGGCGTGGAGGCATCAAGCACGAGGGGCAACGTTGCATCGACGACAGGAGCTCCATCGACGGCCACCGCGATGGCCGCATCAGGTGCCGGCGCGCTGCTCGCATCAACCGATGGTTGCGCCGGAAGAACTAGCGCCGTCGAACCCGGCTCGCCTTTTTTGCTTAGCAGCAAAAATCCCCCCACCCCCGCCGCGAAAAACACGCCAAGCGCGAAGAGCAGAGGGCCGCGTCGCGAGGCGCGCGTGCGCACGGTGCTTGGCTCTGCTGCCAGCGTCGACACCGCAACTTCGCGGCGCACTGGTGGGACTGTCGCCCCGGCTGCCATCGTCATCGCCATGGAATCAACCGGCCCCAGCGATGCCGCGGGCGAGCCGCTAGCCGTCAGCACCGCAGCGCCGGCAAAGGCCTCGAGAAAGGCCGCCACGCTCGGCGTGCGCTGATTGCGATCTTTCGTGAGCGCGCCTGCGATTGCCAGCTCAATTCGGCCGGCACAGCTTGGCACCAGCTCGGAGAGTGACGTCGGCTCGACAAATACTACTTTGTACATCACCTCGGGAATCGACCGGCCTTCAAAGGCTGGCCGCCCCGCGAGCATTTCGTAGGCGATGGCGCCAAGCGCAAAGACGTCGGTGCGCTCGTCGACGAGGTCGTGCTCGCCGTTGGCTTGCTCAGGCGACATGTACTGCGGGGTGCCCAGCACGGCGGCGTCTTGCGTCTTAACGGTCTGCGAGCCGCGAATTTTGGAAATGCCAAAATCGAGCACCTTGCACAGCACCTGCCCGGTCGCGTCGTCGGCCTCGGGGGCGACGAGGAAGATATTGTCGGGCTTGAGATCGCGATGGACGATGTTGTGTTGATGCGCCGCACGCAGGGCCGACCCCACCTGCTTTAGAATGATGGTGGTCGTTGCGACGTCAAGCGGGCCTCGCGCCAGCAAATGCGCAAGGGTTTCGCCTTGCAAATATTCAAGCACGAGATACGGCGTGCCATCCGGCATTTCATTGACGTCATCGACCCGCACGATGTTGGGGTGCCCAATACGCGACGCGATTTCGGCCTCGCGGCGAAAGCGCGCCAAGGTCTCCGCGTTGACCGCCGTGGCATGCAAAAATTTGATCGCAACGTACTTGTTGGGCAACCGGATGTGGCTGGCGCGATACACCGCGCCCATGCCGCCTTGACCGAGCAACGCCTCGAGCTTGTAGGTGCCACCAATGGTGGCGCCGAGCGCCGTCGCTGAGGTGGTGACCATGGCGTGCATGGTATACAATTAGGCACCATGAAAAAACCTCCCCGTGCCTTTTGGCCCGTGCTGCTGTGTTTTTTGGCAGCCTCTTCTGCGGCACCACAAGCCACCCTAGCCGATCCTGCGCCGACGCCCGTCGATGTCAGCAGCGTCAAGAAAAACTTTCGATGGCTGACGCACCCGATGCTGGGAATTATCGTCGTGCCCAACAACATCGACGATGACCTCATGTTTTACAGCCTCGACGGCACGACCTTTTATCAACAACGCATGTTCAATCGGCATGCATCTGGCGAGACCAGCTGGTCCATTGGATTTTGGTCGCCACGCGCGGCGATTGGGCTAGCCGATGGTGGTCGCATTACGCGCGAGAAAGAAAGCGGCAAGATTACGCTGCGCTGTGGCAAGGCGACCGAGGAATGGACGCTGATGGCCGCCGCAGACAGCGACAAGCTCTTGGCGTCGGCAAAGTTCGTGTCGCGTTTCTGGACGCGGCAAGCGCATTTTTTGGCGCGCGATGACAAGGGTGTCTATGTATACATCGACCGGCTGCGCGAGGAACATGGCGGCAAGGGCTATCGCATCTTCCGCGGCCCCAAGGGCGGGATGAAGGCGCTCAAGATGACCAATGTCGTCTCCGACTCCGAGGGCGAGATTTACTCCACCAAAGGCGGCGACTTGCGCCTAATCAGCGGCGCCACCGAGGCCTCATGGATCGCGCGCAAGAAGGCCACCAAGCTCGTCATCGTGCCGGTGGAGGAAAATGCCGCCATGATTTACAGCGAGCTCGGCGTTTATCCTGGCAATCTCGGTACGCCGTGTGATGCGGTTGCCTCACGTTAGCGCGTCTCCCTCAAATGACTGATGCTCATACGCTAGCTCCCTGCAGGCGTATGCACCGCTCGGAGCCTTCAATCGGCAACGGGCCGCGACCATTGGCTATACCAACGAGTGACGGTTTTGCCTTTGGCCGGAGCGACCGCTGGGGCAATTTCGCGCGAGGTCGGAGCGCCAACGGGCCGCGACCATTGGCTATACCAACGAGTAACGGTTTTGCCTTTGGCCGACGCGCCCGGTGCTTTTGGCTTCTTCACGGAGCCACGCCGGACCACTGATTGCGTCTTCGGGGATTTATCGGGCTGAATCTGAGGCGCCCCGGTGGCGGCGCGTTTGCCTGACCCGGCGTGCGCAATTAGACAGGTGGTCGCGACAAGAGCGTGGACGAGCCATTTTGATGCAAATGTAGACATGAAGGGATCATTATTCAAAATTGATGCCAGCAGCGTGCCTGCTGCAACGGGCCTAAAAGGCGCACTTGACTCCGTGGCGATTCGCCAGCTGGGGCCATTAAGCCTCACGTGCGATGCGATGCTTGGCTAATGAGGATGCTACGATGGCGAACGAAGCGATTTTTGCTGTTGCGCTTGGCTTCCGAAAGAGCTCCGCAGCGCAGGCCATTTGGGGCAGGCTAAACCAAAAAGCCCTTGGCGATGCCCATGAGCTCGACGTTGGCGGCGACGGATTTGCCGAAGGCGTCTTTTTCGCCGGCGGACAATTCGAATTCATAGATCGCCTCGGCGCCCTTGGCCGAGAGCTTCACTGGTACGCCGACGAACGCGTCGCTGACGCCAAATTCGCCCTTGAGCTCGACCGAGCATGGCAGCACGCGGCCTTGGTTGCGCACGATGGCTTCCACCATGAGGCAGGTGCCGGCGCCAGGCGCAAGCCACGCCGAGGTGCCGATGAGCGCGGTGAGGGTCGCCCCGCCCTTCTTGGTGTTCTCGACCACTTCGTTTAGTTTTTCGGCCGACAAGAATTTGCCGACCGGCACGTTGCCGATCATCGCGGTGGAGATGATGGGCACCATGTCTTTGTCGGTGTGAGCGCCAAGCACGATGGCCTGCACGTCTTCGACGCTGACGCCGGCGGCCATGGCGAGATAGGTGCGAAAGCGGGCGCTGTCGAGCACGCCGGCCGAGCCGATCACGCGCTCGCGTGGAAAGCCGGTCACTTGCTTGGCGACGTAGACCATGGCGTCGAGCGGATTTGACACGACGATCAAAATCGCGTTGGGCGCGTGGGTTTTAATGTTCTTGCAGATGTCGCGCACGATGCCGGCGTTGATGCCAATTAGCTCTTCGCGCGATTGGCCGGGCTTGCGCGGCACGCCGGCGGTCATCACGACGACGTCGGCGTCTTTCATGGCTTCGGGCTTGTCGGTGGCGACAAAGCCGGCGCTGTTAAAGCCTTCCCACGCGCCACATTGGGTGAGATCGAGCGCGCGGCCTTCGGCGGCGGTCGCCTTAAGGTCGATGAGCACCAGCTCGCCGAGCTCTTTTTGCACGGCCCATTGGGCGACGGCCGCGCCGACGTTGCCGCCGGCACCAATGATTGCGATTTTTGGGCGTTTGATCATGTGTAATTTCCTTTATTGACGAGAATGGCACCAAGGCGCCGAGCTACCACTCAATAGCGCCGGCCCCGCGCCGACGCCACAGGGGCGCACCCATTTTTGTACCGTCCAAAGCCAATCTCGGGCCCGGCTCACGGCGCGGAGGCGGCGCCGGCGTGCGACGCGGCGGCGCGCTGCATGCGCAAGGTCGCCGCATTGCGTCCTCGCGCCTGCCGTGGCCGCTGAGCACGGCACGGCGAAACGCGCAGATGCTTGGCGCCCACGCTGGCGAGCAAGGCACGGCGATATGCTCGGCATTCTTGCCGCGTCTGCCGCGCCTCATACACGGCAGCCGCAGTCCCTACACCACGCGCGGGCGGCATCGCCACTACCCACGCGCGCGGCTGCGACGCGCACGCGGCAATCTCGAGCCGCTCGTGTGGCGTGACCTGATCGCGATACGCGAGGCAATCGCCGTAGGCCGTAAAACACTGGGACTCAAACGACCCGCCATCCGTGGTGCCAACGCCGGCACACCACCACAACGTCGCGGCGACCGCGTGCGTAACGTCCGCTTGGTCGGCCCTGACATCGCGCGCCAAGCCAGCAACGACGAAGAGAACGCCAAGCCAGCGCGTATGCGATCGCAGCAACACGGTGCCCATCATCGCGGCCTGTTAGCGAACGGCGGCATGTGGGCCGAGCTCCGAGGCGAGCGCCCGCGCGGCGTCGACGTACGACTCGCTTAGGTGCGCGGCGTAGATCCGCACGCTGCACGTGCTGTCGTCGTCCCAAAATTGCAGATCGCCGGGCCCAAAGGCATAGGCCAATTTTCCAAGTGATGGCACCGCAATGCCAAGTGAACGGTATTGCTGCCTGGCCGCCGCGAGCGCCCCGTCATCGGTAATCTTGGCACCACACAGCAATTCGATGCGCGCGGTGGTGGACGAGGGAACCTTGCTCGGCGTCGCGTATTGGATGTCGCAGGCAACGACGTCGGGCGTAATTTTCGTCGCCTTGGTGGTTCGCGCCATCCCAGGAAAATATGTATCGCCAAATTGGCTGGAAACCAGGCGGGCACAAATTGCTGGATCGACCACGATTAGCCCCGGCGCGACCTTACTCGAGGTACGCGGGCCGCGGCCCTCGCAGCCCCCCAACAGCCCGACCACCAAGCCCACGCAAGCAACCGCGGCGAACACCGTGGCAAACTGCAGAATGTTGGGTCGCATAGCCATGCCTCCTCCTCGTTGCCTTAAACCTACCGCATTGCCGACGCGGTTTCCAGCAAGGCGCGAGGTCGGGTGCGCAACAATCTCGCAACATTACGAGGCGTGGCTGGGCTTAGCGACGGCCCTTATAGCCCATCATGCCTTGAATCACTGATTCACTCGCCTCGGCTATCTCGGCTTGTTCGCGCGCGCGATCGATGCATTCCTCGCACAGCTTTTTTGCTTTCCCATCGACCTTGATCGTCTTGAGCGCGGCGACCTCGTCGCCGCAGGCTTTGCATATTGGCATGGCCCAAGCGTGCCAGATTGCGCCCTAGCGCGCAAACCTTGTCATCTAGTGATGCCGAACGACGCGGACCACGCGCGCACCGCTGGCGCCACTGGTATAGGCAACCACGGCGTCACCACAGGCGTCTACGGCGAGCGAGGCCTCGACGACGCCGCTGCCTTGCGCGCCACCAAGCACCTCCACCGACGCAGCGGCGACATCGGCGACATAGACTGCGCGGGTCGGATCATTGCCCTCGACCCACGCGACGATGACGCGGCCACCGGTCGCGACGAGGCCCTTGATATTGGCATGGCCCGCCGCTTCATTAATGCTTACGACTTCCTGAAATGCGCTGCCGTTGTAACGCTCAACCACGACAATGGCAGAACCACTCTCCACATCCGACTTGCTGTATGCAACATAGATGGTGCCGTCATCCGCGAGCGCCACCCGCGGATCAAAGGCGCCGCTGCCGATGATGCCCGTGCCCAGCGTCTGCCAGGTGGCATCATTTTGATCGCGGTAGCGAATATAGCTTTGGCTGCTTTCGGCAAACACGAGATAGATGCGGCCATCGCCGTCGATCGCGGCATGTGGCGAAATCGCCGACGCGCCTGGCCCCGCGATTTGCCCGAGCGGCGGGTCGAGCGAACTCCACGCGCTGCCCTCCCACCGCTTGCCATTAATGCGGCTCTTGCCAATGGTTTCGCTGTCGAAATACTGCGACCACAAGACGTTCACTTGCTCGCCGAAGACTACGAGCGGCGCCCCCGCGACCGAGGCGCTGGCAGTGCTGAGTTCAGCGCCAATTGGCGTCCACGTTTCGCCTTCTAGGCGAAACACATACACACCCGTGCCATCGACGCCGCCAAATTCCACCGCGGAGAGGACGAGATCGCCTGCGGCAGTTCGCGCAAGATAGCCGGCATAGGCCGGGGTGTTGCCCGCATTGACATTGACGACGTTGCCGAGCGTGGACCATTGGCCGCCGGCATAGGAGCGCACGACGGCGTTATCGCCTTCGGTCGCGACAAACGAAACATCGCCACCTGGATGAGCCAGGAGCATCGCACGCACGACATCGGTTTCGGGGTCGGCGTCGGCAACAAAGCCTGGTTCAAGCAGTTGCCATCCCGCGGGGCGAGTTGCGCAATCCGCCGGCAGCGGCGCATCATTTACCGCATCGGTCGCGGCATCTTCGCCGCCTGCGGAGCTTTGCGCCGTCGCGCAGCCGAGTGACGTCAGCGAGGCCGCGACGACGTAGGCAACAACGAGCTGGCTCGACATCAGGCCAACCGTATCACGTTTGCGTTAAGGCTTGGCCGCCGCGGGAGCGCTCAGCTCCTATTGCAGATGCCGCTTAAAAAACGCGAGGGTATGGGCCAACGAGATAACCTGGTTGTCTTTCTTGCCCGCGCCGTGACCTTCGTCAGCGAACAAGATGAGCGCCACCTCGGCGCCGGGCTGGCCTGCCGCGCGCACCGCATCGTAGAACTGCAACGCTTCGCCGACCGGCACACGTGGGTCGTTGACGCCTTGCAGCAGCAGCAAGGGCGCTCGCAGCTTGGTCGCATGGGTGATCGGCGACAGCTCGCGCAACGCCACCTCATCCTTGACGGGATCGCCGTACTCGGAGATGCGCAGCGCGCGGCGATACGGCGCGGTGTTCTTGAGAAACGTCTGCCAATTCGAGATGCCGACGCTCGCAACGCCGGCATCGTAGCTGCCGGCAAAATAGGTCATCGCGAACATGGTGGAAAACCCGCCATAGCTCGAGCCATAAACGCCGAGCTTGGGCGCCACGCCGCCCTGCCGCCAGGCCGTGCGGAGATAGCGCGCGCAATCCTCGATGTCGGTCACGACCGCGAGCCGCCTTGCGCCGTTGTCGGCGTCAAGCCAGGCCTTGCCATAGCCAGTGCTGCCACGCACGTTGGGCTGGACCAAGATAAACCCGGCGCGGGCGAACACTTGCGCGAACGCAGAAAATCCGGCACGCGTTTGAGATTCGGGGCCGCCATGAAAATGCACCACCACCGGACATGGCGTGCCGTCGCCTTTCGCGCACGTAGCCGGGCGATAAACAAACATCGGAATAGGCGTGCCGTCGCGTGCGGGGTAGCTTTCGAGCGTTGGCGCGACCAAGGCGTCGGCATTTACTTCGGGCAGGCTCGGCGTGCGCCACGCTACGGATTTTCCGGTGCGCCAATCGTGGATGACCGTCGCCGCCGGGCTGCGTGCGCCATCGTAGCTAAATGCCGAAAAACGACCGTTACGCGTGGTGCCGCCACCCCAGGCGTTTTCGTGGGCAGGCAGCGCAGGCACGCGCATAGGCCGCAGCGTCGCCGCATCGAGCATGGCGAGCCGACTAAAGCCTGCTTCGTTGGTGACGTAGTAAACTCGCTTGCGCAGGTGATCGATCGAGAAGCTCGAGACGTCGAAGCGCACATCAGGCGAGAGGCGGCGACGGGGCTGCCCGGCGTGGTACGCCCAAAGTCGCGTGAATTCAGACTCGTGATCGGTGAGCACGAGATACTGCCCTGCCGCCGCGCCGAACCTCACCGTCCACTCCGACGTCGCATCCTGCCCAAGCACGGGCAGCATTGATTTGTCGCGCAGATTAAGCCGCCAGATCTCATTGTGCGTATTGCCGATGGTTTTTTCAAGCAGCACCTCGTCGCCGCGATAGTCTTGCACCGCCCACAAGCCTGGCTCAGTGAGCACGGCGTCGGTGGCGCCGGTTTGTCGATCGAAGCGATGGAGCGCAAAGGCATCTCGGCGCGCCTCATTGGTGCGATAGTAAATATAGCGCCCGTCATCGCTAACAAAATCGAGAAAGGCCTGTACGCCGGGCTTATGAAACAACTTGGTCATCGGCCCACCTGTTGGCGCGAGCAGATAAAGCCCCGGATTTTCTTGGCCATCAAAATCGCGAGCGACGACCAGAAACGAGCCATCGGGGCTAAGCGCCCTAATGGTTGTCGCGCCACGACCACCCGTGAGCTGGATCGGATAGGCCAGAGGTCCGTCCTGCCGCCATACCTGCGAGACGCCCGTGATTCGCCAATTAAAGAACATGCGCTTGCCGTCTTCGGTCACCACGCCGCCCTCGGCGCTGGCAACGTCTAGCATGGCGCTGATGGGTTCAGCCACGGCGGGGTCAACTGGCGGCGGCGCGAACTCAGCGACACGCGCGGCAAGCACGCTGTCGGCACCAAGGCCCTCGTACGTCGCGGGAGCTGCAACTGCCTCGGGCGCGGGGGTCGCGGCAGCCGTAGCGCTGGTGGCCGAAGTGGCTGGCGCCGGCGCGGCGTTGGGCTGGGTACGCGCGCACGCCGCGCCTCCTGCCACGATCAACCCCACGGCAACAGCCAAAGCACCACAAGTTTTCTGCATGCGACCTTGATAGCGCAAGCCGCGCGCAAGATCACGTTGCACGCCGCTCGACGTGGTGTAGCCTCGGCGGATGCGTCGCTTTTTCACGCCGACCGAAACGGTCGCGAGCCTCTTGATCGCCATTGTGGTGGGTTTGCCTGCGGGCTGCGCCAGCGACGACCCTGCCGCGGCGCCCCCGCCCGATGCGCCACCGCCGGTGACGCAGCCTCCGAGCCTGGCCACTTGCGATGGCAATTGCGCCATCCTCGACGCGGACGCGAGCAACACGACGCTTAGCGTTGCCTTCGATCGTGCCTATTTTGGCGTGACGACCGATGGCGGCAATCAAACCTTATACCTCGAGCTGTATCGCGGCGGTGATGATGGCTGCCCGTCCGAGGCTTCGGCAACGCCGGCGCAAACGCTCATCATTGCCGGCCTGCCGGTCTTCGCAAATCGCGACGATCTCAGCGCGGCCGATGGCATTACCAGCAGCTTGTTAGATTTCGCGGGCGACCTTACCGAGGTCTTGGCGCCGTCGAGCGCGACGTCGATCGCCATCGAGCCAACCGCCATCTCCATGGCCAACCCGCGGCTGGTGGCCTTTGACTTCGACGTCAGCTACGAAAACAACCTCGCGGCGGCCGGCCACGTTTATGCAACGCATTGCGCGTCACTCGACGCCACGCGCTAGCCACAACGAAGCTAGAACGACCACGTCGTCGCGAGGCCCGTGAGGTCGCGGCCGATGATTGGCACCACCGACAGTCGCGCTGGCGCAGCGGGCGCGCCCGGGGCGGCCTCATCGGGCCAAACCGCGCGCGGCTTATTTAGAATGAGCAACGTGATTCCGGTCGCCGTCAGCGCGCCGCCGACCGCAAAGCCCGCGATCCCCAGCGCGCTCTGACGCTTCATTGACGCGTCGAGGTCTGACAACAGCGGATTGCGATCGTCCCACTGCGCCCGCGCACAGCCTGTGGGGCACGTCGCGCCGTAGAGATCGTTAAATTGTTGTTTATCGCCGAGCGCCTGCGCGTACAAAAGCCCTCCAAAGCCCGCGACCACGACCCCCGCGGCCGCGACCGTATACGGCACCCACGTCTTTTTGTAGCGACGCACGTACTTGGGCTGAATCGGCTGCATCGTGATCACCACGGCAACGGTTTCGTTGCCTACCACGTCTGGCTCACGGGTCAGCGTTTGCATGCCCTTGCGCGTCGCGGTGACGATATGGCGCTGACCGGCGCGTGCGATCTTGGTGGCGACGCCCGCATCCGTTAGCACGACGTCGCCATTGAGCTTGATCTCGGCACCCGCGGTCGTGTTCTTGATCTCGATGGTGCCGATCTTCTTCTTAATCATCTCGAAGCGCTTTTGCGCGACCTCGTGATTGCTGCCGAGTGGCTCGCTGCCAAAGGCGAAGGCGGCCTGCATGTGTTCGTACGCCTCGACCGGCTTATCGAGTTCGTTGTAGGCAATCGCTAGCGGCGCGTGAATGGCCGGGTGGTCCCAAATCGCCAGGGCCTCGAGATAGAGCTCGACGGCGCGACTTACCGAGGCGTCATTGTATTGCTCATCGGCACGTGCCACCAAGGCGCGCGCACGCGCGCGCTGCTCCTCCGTCGCGGCCTCCCATGGCCGAGGCTGAGCCGTGGCGGCCGCAGGCCCATCCCAGCCCACCAGCGCCAATGAACTTGCAACCAGCGCGAGGATCAACTGCTTCACGCCGACAATGATAGCGCTGTTCGAACCAAGGATACCAGGCCCGGTGCCATCGCGCGCCGCCGCTTCACCGCGCGCAGGCTATCCCGAAATGTCAGCCCTAACCCACATTGAGAACTCGCCATAGGCGCCGCATAATAAAAAAAGCGGCTGTGAAGGATAAAACGCAAATTGACGCTGGGCCACCGCCCGGCTCGCCCCCACGAGCGCCGTCTGTGGCGGGCGCACCTCCGCGTCCGCCGACGGTGTCCGCCGCGGCGACGCCGCCACAGCTGCAACCACGCCCAGCCACGTCGCCCACGCCGAGCCAACGATCCATGCCGGGTGCGGAGCGCTCGGCGCCGTCAAGCCCGCAGACCGCGACCGCAGCGATCCGCATGCCCGGTCGCATTCCACCGCGTGCGGCGGCCGAGCCACCTGATGAGTTTGCACCGGGGACCATCATCGATCGATTTGAGGTCATCCGCGAGATCGCCCGCGGTGGCATGGGGCGCGTCCATCTCGCCCGCGACACCAAGCTTGGCCGGCGCGTCGCGCTCAAGTTCTTGCTCAATGTCGACGAACGCTTGACCAGCCGATTTCTCGTCGAGGCGCGCACGACGGCGCAGTGCACCCATGAAAACATCGTCGTCATCTATGAGGTTGGGGAGTATCACGCCTCGCCGTACATGGTGCTCGAGTATCTCGAGGGCCAGACGCTTACCGACATCCTGCGCGCCGAACAGCTGACGGCGAGGCGCGCGGTAGAACTCATGTTGCCCGTGGTGCGCGCGCTCGGACGAGCCCACGACCACGGCATTGTTCACCGCGACCTCAAACCCGGAAATATTTTTGTCACGACCAGCGGCACGGTCAAGGTCCTCGACTTCGGCATCGCCAAGCTATTTGCCGAGGCGGGCGCCACGCCCGCGACCTTGCCCGCAAAAGCCGAACTCGGGTCCGAACTCGACGAGCACACCTATCACACGCTTAGCAACGACGGCAACGCGGTTGGCACCCTGCCCTATATGTCGCCCGAACAGTGGGGCGCCGATGCCGTCGACTTTCAGAGCGATCTTTACGCGGTTGGGATCATTCTCTTTCGCGCGATCACCGGCCGCCATCCGCTGGGCACGCCGACCGGCGAGGCGCTGCGGCGCGCGATGCTCGATATCGCAACGCCGCTGCCGTCGCTGGCGCAAGCGGCACCCGACCAACCGAAATCATTTGTGCGGTTGGTTGATAGGTGTCTCGCCAAGCCCAAGACGGCGCGCTTTGCCACCGCTGGCGAGTTGCAGGCGGCGCTCGAGGCCTTTCTCGCCGAAGCCATGGGCCGCGCGGTTGCGGTCGATGACGAGCCCTATCGCGGCCTCGCCGCCTTTCACGAGCGCGACGCCGCGCAGTTTTTTGGACGCACCGCCGAGGTGCGCGCCGGGCTTGGCTTTCTCCAGGCTCATCCGCTCATGGCCGTCGTCGGCCCGTCCGGCAACGGCAAGTCGTCATTCGTGCAGGCCGGCATCATTCCGGCGCTCAAGAGCGACGATGCGGCCTGGCAATCCCTGGTGATCCGGCCGGGGCGCCGTCCGCTGCTCGCGTTGGCCCAGGCGGTGGAGGGCATGATTTCCGTGCCACCGGGCACGAGCGCGGAAGCCAAGATCGCGGCGATCACGGACAAGCTCGCGAGCGAACCGGGCTACCTGGGCGCCCTGTTGCGAGCGCACGCTCGGGCCAAGCGGGGACGCGTCGTCTTGGTTGTCGACCAATTTGAGGAGACCTATACGCTGGTGGCCAACGAGGTCGAGCGCCACGCGTTCGTGCTCGCCTTGTGCGGCGCGGCTGACGACGCTGGCGCGCCGGTGCGCGTGATCTTGTCGATGCGCTCAGACTTCCTGGACCGCGCGTCGGAGAACCGGTTGTTCCTCGACGAGCTGACGCGCGGCCTGTTCTTTCTCTCGCCGCCCGACGCGGTTGGCCTGCGCGAAGCCATCGTCGCGCCGGCCGAGCTTGCGGGCTATCGCTTTGAAACGCCTGCCATCGCCGACGACATGGTGCGATCGCTTGCCACCAGCGCCGGCGCCTTGCCGCTGTTGCAATTCGCGGCGGCACAGCTGTGGGAACGGCGCGATCGCACGGCGAAGATGATCACGAGCGCGAGCTACGAGGCGATCGGCGGCGTCGCTGGCGCCTTTGCGCAACATGCCGACAAGGTGGTGGCGTCGTTGCCCACCTCGGCGCGCCGCCTGGCGCAGGCGATGCTCTTGCGCCTGGTGACCACCGATGGCACGCGCGCCATCGTCGAGCGCGGCGAGCTGCATGCGCTAACCGCCGACACCAGCGAGGCCGAACTCGTGCTTGGCAAGCTCGTCGAAGCGCGGCTGCTGCACGTCGAGGGTGACGATCACGGCGCTACCGTAGAAATCGTGCACGAGGCGCTGATCACGCGCTGGCCAACGCTGACGCGATGGATCGAGGAGGGCAAGGAAAACGCCGCCTACCTCGCCGAGGTGCGCAATGCGACCAAGCAATGGCTGCTGCGCGGCAAGGCGGCAGATCTGGTGTGGCGCAGCGAGATGGCCGTCGAGGCCGGGAAATTTCTCGAGCGCTATCAAGGCGACCTGCCGCCGCACGAGCGCGAATTTTTGCTTGCGGCGCAACGCGGCCACCGCCAGGCGACGCGGCGCAAGCGCTCGCTGGTGGCAATTGGGTTTGCCATCTTGATCGGCATCATCATCGTCGGGGCGGGTGCGCTGGTGACCATTCGCAGCGCCAAGACCGAGGCGGTGGCGCAAGCCGCGCTTGCCAAGACCGAGGCCGTACGCGCCAAAGAGGCCGAGGCCGCGGCCCAAAAGCAATTGGGCATCGCGGAGCTAAAGGAGCGCGAGCGGCAGGAGGCCGAACAGAAGGCGCTCGCCGCCGACGCTGTCGCCACCCAAAGCCAGGCAACTACCGCCATGACGCGGGACCAGTTGGAAACGGCCAATTTGCAGCTGAAGACCGCCCTGGCCAAGGCCAAGGCCTCCGAGGTCCAGGCCGAGAAGGCGCGAGTTGCCGCAGAAGTCGCGAAGAAGAAGGCCGAAGCCGGCGAGGCCGAGGCCAAGCGCCGGCTAAAACTCAAAGCTGACGGCGGCAAGACCACTATCAAGACCGAGTTGTAGGGCTGCCCGTTTTATTGCGCGCCCCCAGGTTTGCGGCGCTCAGATGAGCCCGCCGGCGCCTCCTGCTTGCAAAAGCCGCCCTGCTGGCGTAATAGCCGCAGTAGAGGATATTCACATGGCCAAAGAACGCACGCTCTCCATTATCAAACCCGACGCCGTCGCCAAGAATGTTATTGGCGGCATCATCCAAAAGCTTGAGGCCGGTGGCCTGCGCATCGTTGGCCAAAAAATGGTCCGCTTGTCGACCGAGCAAGCCAAGGCTTTCTACGCCGTTCACCGCGAGCGCCCGTTTTACAATGACCTCGTGAAATTCATGACCGAAGGCCCCGTGGTCGTGCAGGTGCTCGAAGGCGACAACGCCGTGCTTAAGAACCGCGAAATCATGGGCGCCACCAACCCGGCGAACGCCGACAAGGGCACGATTCGCGCCGAGTTCGGCGACGGCATCGAGCGCAACGCCGCGCACGGCTCTGACGCCGCAGACACCGCTAAGCAAGAGATTTCATTCTTCTTCTCGGCGGCCGAACTAGCAACCCTCGAGCGCTAACTCGCTTTGATTTTGTGGCATAGTGCGCGATGGCGCTATGCTCGAACCATCTCCCCATACGCCTGGCCTGCCAACGCAGGGCGAATTCGCCGCCGCGATGGGCGTGCGCGACCAACCCGTGGTTGCCGTGGTGCGCGGACTCATCGCGGGCTGTGCGCCGACCACGCCTCCAGTGGCCGCATCCCCAAGCTCGCCCTCCGAACCCGACGACCAGCTGAGGGCGCTTGAGCAGCTAGGTCGCTTTATCGTTGACGGCCCTGAGGTGCGGGAGACCGATGTCATGGCCTTGCCCGGCGAGCTGGGCAGCAAGCTAGGCCGCCAACAACTGTGTCGCCTTGAGCTGTTGACGCGCTGCCTAGAGCTTTTGCCTGCCGCGGGCGATCTCGCGCGGGCGTGTCTTGGCGCCGTGCTCGCGCGCTCCAACGCCATCTCGCTGTTTGCGGAGGTGGGGTTGCCAAACGACCGCGGCCTGGTTGCCGAGACCTCCGACCGTCTGGCGCGACGTTGGTTGCCGCAGCCGCCCGATGCCCAGAACTTGGCGGCGCTCGGCTTTCGCATTCTCGATGACGACAATCTCGAGCTCGAGGACCTCGTCGCGATCGCGGGCCCGGTGTGGTTTCGCCTCGCACGTGCGCTTGAGCTGATGGCGCAGCCAAGCACCGATGCACGCGACGCGGTGTATCTGCTCGCCGCCCGCCTCGCGGCGCTGGGGCTTGCGGAAGATATTCGCGCCCGCACGCCGGTAACTCAGGCAGGCATCTCCGCCTCGCCTTTTCTGCGCCTCGCGCGCGCTTCGTTGATCGATCTACCCGACGAGATAGCGGCGTGCCGGGGCCAACTCGCCGAGATAGGCGTCTCGCTCGAAGACGCCGGCGTCAGCGTGGATCTCGTCTATTCGCTCGATACGATTGAGCGCGGCCTGGCGCGTATGGAGGCGTTGCTGCCCTTTGCCACCCACCCGCAAGCGGTTTCTGAGGCGGTGGTTGTGCGCTTGGTTGGCCAGCTCACGAGCGGCTTGCAAGGCGAGCGCTCGTTTCGCAGCCTGCTTGCCGATAACTTTCGCCTGCTCGCGCGCAAGGTCATTGAGCGTGCGGGCAAGACCGGCGAGCACTATGTCACCACCACCCGCACCGAATACTGGAAGATGCTGGCCTCCGCTGGGGGCGGTGGCGTTTTGACCGCCGGCACGGCGATCACCAAGTTTTTCATTAAGTGGGCGCAGCTGCCGCCGTTCATCGACGGCGTAGCCTCGTCACTGCTCTACGCCCTGAGCTTCATTGCGATTCAGCTCGCGGGCTTCACCCTCGCCACCAAGCAACCTTCGATGACCGCGGCTGCCTTGGCCGGCACGTTGCGCGAGGCCAGCGGCCACGCGCGCACGTCGGGCCTCGTCGAACTCATCGCCCAGATCAGCCGTTCGCAGTTCGCCGCGGCGGTTGGCAACATCACGCTCGTCGTCATCGTCGCGTTTGGCTTTGATGCCGCCCACTTGCATCTTACGGGCCGGCCATTTCTCGACGCCCGTTCGGCCCAGTACACCATCGCCTCCTTCCACCCCACGCAAAGCGGTACGCTGTGGTTTGCCGCATTTACCGGCGTCTTGTTGTGGTGTTCAAGCCTGTTTTCCGGATGGTTTGAAAACGCGATCGTGTTTCGCCGCATCCCCGAGGCCCTGGCCCACCACCGCGTGGGTCGTCGCGTCGGCCGTCGCCGCATGCAGGCCGTGGCGGATTTCGTGGAGCGGCAAGCCGCCGGCTTTGGCGGCAGCGTCTCGCTTGGCGTGTTGCTTGGCATGACGCCGGTGTTTGCAAAATTTGTCGGGTTGCCAATCGACGTTCGCCACGTCACGTTGTCGTCTGGCTCCTTGGCCTTGGCCGTGGGCTCACTCGGCTTTGATGGGGTTACGATGCCGCAGGGGGTGGCGGCGGCGATTGGCATTGGCTGCATAGGCCTGCTCAACTTTGGCGTCAGCTTTGTGCTCGCCTTGCTGGTAGCGCTGCGTGCTCGCGACGTGCCGCGCGGCGAATGGACCGCGCTGCCGGGCGCCGTGCTGCGCTACTTTGTGCGCCATCCGCTGCGCTTTTTCTTGCCGCCTCGATCGCGACCGGCAGCCTAGGCCTGCGCGGCGATGCGGCGCGCGACGCGCAACGGCACCAACGTGCTGCCGTCGGCTTGGCGATTGGCGAGCTGACCGCACGCAGCGTCGATGTCGTCGCCTCGCGTTGCTCGCAAATACGTCGGCAGGCCGCGGCGCTTGCACTCGGCCTGAAACGCGGCGACGGCGGCGGCGGTCGGCTTTTCGTAGCGCGCACCGGGATGCGGGTTCCACGGGATGAGATTTACCTTGCACGGCATGCCGCGCAAGAGCTGCGCCAGGCGCGCGGCGTCGGCCAACGTGTCGTTGACGCCGCCGAGGAGCACGTATTCAAACGTAATGCGCCGGCGGTGCTCGAGCGGATAAGCGCGCAGCGCGGCGAGCAACGCCTCGATCTTGTATTTCTTGTTGACCGGCATCACCTCGTCGCGCGTGTCGTTGTCAGACGCGTTGAGCGAGATCGCCAGATTTGGCCGAATGGCGCCCTCTTGCCCCAGCTTCTCGATGCGCGGCACCAAGCCCGAGGTCGACACCGTCATGCGGCGATACGAGAGTCCGGCGCCTAAGTCGTGATGCAAAATCTCGAGCGACTTCAGCACCTGATCGTAATTGTGCAGCGGCTCGCCCATGCCCATATAAACGATGTTCGAGATCCGCCGGCCCGGCTCGACCTCGGCGAGCAAGGCCCGCGCGCGATACACTTGGTCGACGATCTCGCCGGCACTGAGGTTGCGAATCAGGCCCATCTTCGCGGTGGCGCAGAACTGACAATCCATGGCGCAACCGACCTGCGACGAGATGCATTGCGTGGTCTTGTCGCCGTCGGGAATGAGCACCGACTCGATGAATTGACCATCGCTCGTGACCAGCCTCAGCTTGCGCGTGCCGTCGCGCGAGGTCTGCACGATGTCGACGCGCAGCGTGCCCAGCGTCGCCACGGCGGCGAGCTGATCGCGCGCAACCTTGCTGAGGTTGGTCATTTGCTCGATCGAGGTGACGCCGCGGCCGTGCACCCATTGCCAAATCTGCCCGGCGCGAAACGCTGGCCAGCCTAGCCGGCCCGAGACCAGCGCCGCGGTTTCATCCAAGGTCAGCGCGCGCAGATCTACCTGCGCGGGCGTGGACTCGGTTGCGGCGGCAGACATCGCGCCCGGGTATCATGCCTCCACCCAATCTGCAATGAATTTCAAACAGTTGGCGGCGGGCCGTAGCGCGCCACCACCCAGTCGACAAAGGCGTCTGCGCTCATCGCTAAGGCCGCCTCAGCGATATCGACCACATGCCCTGGAAAATCGCGACCTTGAACCCAGCGCAAGTACCCGGCTCCCTCGCCCTTCACCATGGACGCGACGGGGGTGCCCGCGTGTTTACCAAAGGCAATGGTCACCACGCCCTGCTCGTTCCACATAAAGTGGCGGCTAGGCCCGATGCAGCGCTGACGGGTTGGATCGCACACATCGGCGACTTCCTCCCAGCCCTTTTCCTGCAGCCCAAACGCCGCCAACATGCCGCTGAGTACCCGACCGGTAGCCGCGACGTCGGCGGTTGCCGAGTGCGCCGATTCGAACGCGGTGCCGACAAAGCGTTTGTGCGCATGCTGCAAGCTGCGCGGCTCGCACTGTTGCCATAGGCGAAATGGATCGACGACGAGCTTGGTGGAGATATCGAGCGGCGGTCGCCCCGCGCGCTCGAGCTCGCTCTGAAACATGTCGATATCAAAGGCGACGTTGTAGCCGACGATGACGCCCGCCTGCGCAAACACCTGCAGGATCTCATCGACCACCGCGGCAAACGGAGGACAGTCTTTTAGATCGGCCATCGAAATGCCGTGCACGGCTTGCGCGCCGGGCGACATCTCGACCGTCGGCAAAAAGCGCCAGGTTTTTTGGCCGCCCTCGCCGTCCATACCGAACTGCATGCAAAGCTCGATAATTTGATCGCGCTTGCGATCGGTGCCGGTGGTCTCGACGTCGAACACGATGACGTTTTGTTGCGCTGCCGCCTCGCCCATCTCTGCTCCTGTGACCGGGCCGCTGCCTGTCGCCGTGGGCACAAACCGCGGTGCGGCAACCGCCGGCACCGGTGCCGACACTCCATCAAACAAACTGCCCTGTGTAGTTGCCACGATGATCCAACTCTAAGCGCCCCCTCTGACACCTTGCTAGTTACCGAGATCACTTAGCTTTTCGGCATTACCGTGCGATCTCGGGATCGGCTACAAGCACCTACGCCTCGCCCTCGCCCGCGGCCCGCGCTAACAGATCGGAATCATTGATTGAGAGCTGCAGAATGGCGCCCGATCCGAGTACGATTCACGCGTGGGTTTCATCGCTTGTGGTGCCGCGCCTGCCTGTGCACTTGGTGGCATCGCCATCGCGTGCGGCGTGGTCAGCACGGCCACTGGCTGCCGCGTAAAAGACCCACCGCCGATTGCGACCGAGTGGACCGATACCTTCGACCGCGCCTCCATTGGCAGCGACTACTTTCAGAGCGGTGGCGGGTTCGCGGTATCCGGCGGCGCGCTGGTGGCCAGGGGCGCGCAAAATCATCCGCTGTGGCTGCGCAAAAAGCTACCGCGCGACGTCCGCATCGCGTTTACCGCGACGGCTGAAACCGCGGCGGCCGACATCAAGGTCGAG
Organism: Myxococcales bacterium; assembly: GCA_016716835.1. Classification (NCBI taxonomy): domain Bacteria; kingdom Pseudomonadati; phylum Myxococcota; class Myxococcia; order Myxococcales; species Myxococcales bacterium. The sequence goes on from JADJUW010000001.1 coordinate 1,884,904, forward strand.
CTGTTTGGCGATGGCCTTGCCTTTGACGAGGATGGCGGCGCCTATACCTCGACCGGCTACGTCGTCATCTTTGGCGGCTGGAATAACAGCAATTCGATGATCGCCAAAGGCGACGAGCACGGCGGGCAACTCGCCCAGCGCGCCGACGTCAAGGTGGCGCCAGGGGTGCCCTACAAGTTCACCATCGAGCGCGTCGGCGCCACGATCTCGTGGTTTTTGGACGCCGCGCCCGAGCCCTTTTTGCGCTTTGTCGACGCCGCCCCGCTCGCCGGCGCGGGCCATGAATATTTTGGGTTTGGCAACTGGCAAGCTCCGACTCGCTTTGACAATCTCGTGATCACACCGCTGTAACGCCGCGCCCGCATTTTATGGAGACCTTTGGCAAATATTCGCTGCTGCGCAAGATTGGCAGCGGTGGCATGGCCGAGGTGTTTTTAGCGCGCACCGCGGTGGCACAGGGCCTGGCCAAAGAGCTGGTCATTAAAAAGATTCACCCGACGTACGCGCAATCGCCGCAGTTCGTTGCCATGTTCATCGACGAGGCGCGCATCGCCCTGCGCCTCAATCACCCCAACGTCATTCAAGTGTTTGACTTTGGTAAAGAGGGCGACACCTACTTTCTCGCGATGGAGTTTGTCGACGGCATCGACTTGCTCAAGCTGATGCAGGCGTGCGCCGCGCACAAGCAAACCATCCCCGCCAACATCGCCGCCTATATTGCCGAGCAGATCAGCAAGGGCCTGGACTATGCGCACCGGCGCGTCGGCGACAACAACGAACCCTTTGGCATCGTCCACCGCGACATCTCGCCGCAAAATATTCTGCTGTCGTGGGACGGCGGGGTGAAGATCGTCGACTTCGGCATCGCGCGGGCACGCGACATGCACGAAGAGCCAGGCACGGTGAAAGGCAAGTACGCGTATATGTCGCCGGAGCAGGCGCGCGGCGAGATGGTCGATGTGCGCACCGACGTATTTGCCAACGGCATCTGCCTCTACGAGATGCTGACCGGACGCCCGATGTACCCCGGCCGCGGCCGCCAGGTGCTGCAGCAGGTCAAGACCGCGACCTTTCGCCCGCCCGGCGAGGCCAATCCGAGCATTCCGACCGCGCTGCAGGACATCTTGCTGCGCGCGGTCCATCAGCGCCCCGATGGGCGTTACCAAGCCGCGCGCGAGATGGGCGCGGATTTGCGGCGCTTTGCGCTCGAACATAGCCGTCACACCGGGGAGCTCATTGAATCGACGACGCTCGCGGCCTACCTCGCGCGCATCATTCCAAAACCCGACGTGGCACGCGAGGCCCCGCTGCCCCGGCGCCGCACCTCGGGTATGCCCCCGATGGACGCCGGCCCGCTGCCCCCCGCCGGCGGCACGCATGACGCCACCGGCTCGCTCGGCATGGAGGGCGCCTCGCTGCGCCGCGAATCGCGCGAGCGTAAGCACGTGTTCGTCGTCGAGGGCGGCTGCCGGATTTTGCGGCGTTTGCCCAACGCGTCGGCGCCGAGCGCGCGGGCCGATTTGTTGAGCAATTCGTCACCACCGCCAAGGATATCGTTTTCAAGCATGAGGCGATGATCGATCAGGCCGGCTTCGTCGACGGGCGCTTCATGTTGCGTGCCGTGGTCGGCGTCCCGGTCGCAAGCGAAGACGACCCCGGGCGGGCCATGCGCCTGGCGCTGGCCCTGGTCGATGCGCTCGACGGCATCGCGATCGAAAACATGCCCGAGCTGCGGCTGGCGGTGGGCGTGCAACGCGGCAACGCGACGGTGATTCGCAGCGAGCTGAGCTGGCGCTTCGAGCTCGACGGCACCACCAGCTCGTTTGCCGGCTCGCTCGCCGATCGCGCCCACGGCGCTGAGATCGTGGTCGGCGGGCTTGCCTACCAAAGCGCACGCGATGAGTGGTTGTTCGAGCCGCTCGCCACCGCGCCGCTGCCGCGCGAGCTTGGCGAGGGCCAGACCGCCCGCGTTTATTTGCTGCGCGGCCGCAAAGAGCGCGCCGAACGGCAACGCCAACGCAGCGCCGGCGCGCGCATGGTGGGGCGCGAGATGGAACTCAAGAGCCTGCGCGACACCTACCGCGACGTGCTGATTTCGCGGCAGAAACGCATGGTGGGCGTGGTCGGCGAGACCGGCATCGGCAAGCGCACGCTGGTCAATGCCTTCCTCGCCACGCTCGCGCCCAATGAAGCCACGATCATCCGCGCCGGCGCGCAGCCGTCGACCTCGATGACGCCGTATGGGCTCTTTGCTGACCTGGCGCGGGAATTCTTGGCGCTCGCCGATGGCGCCAGTTCGGCCGAGGTGGTGCGCCGCATTGAGCGCGCGGTGCCACTGGTATTCGCCGGCCAAGAGCAATCGCGCGAGGCCCGCGGCAGCGCGCAGATGCTGGCGATGCTCGTCGGTGGCGCGTTGCCGTCTGCCCCCAGCGACGAGCTCGGCATTGATGCGCAAGAGCGCCGGCATCGCCTATTTCAGCTCCTGCTGCGCGTCGAACAGCAGTTCCAGCCCGAGCGGCCTCTCATCGTCATCTTGGAGGACATGCATTGGGCAGACCAGGAGACGCTCGACATGTTTGCCGCGCTGCTGGCAGTACACACCCAGCGCCAGGTCTTCGGCATCGGCACCGCGCGCGCCGACCAGCGCATCACGCAGGCGCTGCGCAATGCCAACAATCACTCGCAGATCATCCATTTGGGCGAGCTCGACGATGCGCAACGCCGCGCCTATCTCGACGAGTTCTTCACGCCCGGCGAAGACATTTCGCGGCTCGCGGGCGAGGTCTTTGCGCGCACCGGCGGTAATCCGTATTTTATTCGCGAATCAATCGAGGCCCTCACCCAGCAGGGCGTGCTCGCGCACACGACCACCGCCGGCAGCGACAGCACCACCGGCCGGCTGGCGTGGGTTAAGCGCGGCACGCAGGTGCCGATGCCGAGCTCCATCGAAACGCTGCTGGCGGCGCGCTTTGATGGGCTCGACGCCGCGGTGCGCGAAACGCTATTTGCGAGCGCGATCTTGGGCCGCAACGTCGAGGCGGGCACCGTCGCCGCGATCACCGGGCGCGCGGCCGAGGCGGATCTAACGGTGCTCGTCGAGCATGGGCTCTTGACCAAGCGCAGCCATGCGGGCGAGCTGCGCTTCGTCAACGACATGGTGATGTCGGTCGCGTATGGCCTCATCCCGCCCGAGCAACGCGCGCGGTTTCATCGCCAGGCCGCCAGCTTTCTCCTCATGCAGGCCGCGTATCGCGCTGGCCAAGACGATGGCGTGATCGCGCGTCACCTTGAGCTAGCGGGAGACTATGTCGGCGCCGTGCAACGCTATGCCCAGGCGGCCAGCCATGCGCTGCACATGGGCGGCAACATCGATGCGCAGCGCCTTTACGGCCGCATGCTGCGCCTTGCCGACCAGGGGCATCACGAGGTGCGATTTTTGGCGCACAAGGGCCGCCAGGAAAGCCTGCGCCGGGTGGGGCAAATTAAGGATCAGCTGCGCGAGCTTGGGGCCATGGTGCGCGAGGCAGAGCTCTTGGGTCACGCCGACAAGCTGGCGATGGCGCACACCGCAGTCGCGCAATTTTATTTCGACGTGCATCGCTACGGCAAGGCCGCGCGCGCGCTGGCCGCGGCACTCGCCGCCGCCGAAGCCGGCGGCTTGGCGTTGCTTCGCGCCGACGCGATGCGGTTGTCGGCCGCCGTGCACCGCGCCACCGGCGACCTCACCAAGGCGCAAGCACTCGCCGAGGCCGCGCTCGCGCTATGCGATGGCGCTAAAGGGGGAACCGACGGGACGCCACGCGCTGCCGCGACGATGGCGCAGCGAGGTGCCATCCTCAATGGGCTCGGGATGATTCTCTCGCAGCGCGGTGAGCTGGAGCGCGCGAGCGAGCAATTTGCCGAAGCGGTGGTGATTTATCGCGGCCTCGGGCAGCAGCGGCTCGAGGCCAAGTCGCTGTGCAATCTGGCGATTTCGCTAGGCGCGCTCGGCGAGCACGAAGACGCGATCGCACAGTACAAGCTGGCGCTGCGCATCGACCAGAGCCTGGGCAATCGCTTTGGCATGGCGGTTGAACTCAATAACCTCGGCCAAGCCTATGCCCGGCTCGGCGATTTTGAGCGCGCCGAAAAATGTCTCGAGCGCGGCACGCGCCTTTGCGAACAGATTCAATTTCATCGCGGCCTGGTCGAGATTGCGTTGGCCTTCGGCGAAATCTCATATCTGCAAAACGATCAACCCACAGCGCACGCGCGTCTCGCCTCGGCGGTCGCGCAAAGCAAGATCACTGGCGACATGGCGCAGGCCGTGCGCGCACGGCTGTGGTTGGCGCTGTGCCAGGCCGAGCTTGGAATCGATCTAGCGCAGGCGCGGGACCACGTGCGTACCGCGCTTGCGGACGCCATCGCGATGCCCATGCCGTCTGGCATCGTGTTTGGCCATGCCGTCGGGGCGTTGCTCGCGGCGCTGCATCCCCTGCTCGCCGGCCGCGCCGATGCCGCCATTGTTGAAGGCCACCTCGCCGGCGTCGCGGGCGCCATCGGCAGGGCCGCGCACCTCGAGGGCCTGGAGCTTGCCTATTGGCTGTGTCGTCGCGCCGCCCATGCCATTGGCGACGTGGCGCGCGCGCGCGAATTTGGCGCCTCGGCGCGCAGCATCTTGCAGGCCAAGCTGGGGCGGCTCGCCAGCGAGCAACTGCGTGCGAGCCTCGCCGCGACGGCGCTCGCCGGCGCGATTGAAGCTCCCATCTAAGGCGCTGCACAATGGCCAAGACTAGACAACGGCCGCAGAAGTCGCCTGGGTGGCTTACGGGACAAGGCGACGTCGGCCTGAGCCTGGTGCTGATCGCACCGCTGCTGTTTATCTATGAGCTTGGCGTGCTCTTTACCTCGCATATGAACGGCGCGGATCTAGTCACGCGCCTGACCCTGCGATTGTGTGGCGGTGATCCTCTGCTCTACGTCACTATTCACTTCGTTGTGGCGTTGTTGTTTGTCGCCTGGCTTTGGCGCCGCCGAGGCGCGCACCCCTTTGCCTTTCGGGTCATGGCCATGCTGTTGCTTGAATGCGCCATCTACGCCAGCTCGATGGCGGCGGTGATTCATCTCGCGCTGGGCGCGGTTGGGCTCGGGATCACGGCGGCGGCGGAAAATCTCATCTTGGCGATCGGCGCCGGCGTGCATGAGGAGCTGGTGTTTCGCCTGCTGCTGCTCGCTGGCCTTGCGACCCTGCTGCGCCATTTCGGCGTGCGCCAGCCACTCGCGATTGCCGCGGCCTTCGTCTGCTCCGCCGCCTTGTTTGCCGCCGCCCACCATATCGGCGCGCTCGGCGAGGCGTTTTCACTGCACGCCTTCATGTTCCGCTTCGTCGCTGGGCTGCTCTTTGGCGCCATCTTTTGGTGGCGCTCGCTCGCCCACGCCGTTTACGCCCACGCCATGTACGACGTGCTGGTGATGGTATTGTGACGCGCCCGCCGCGCGCGAGCTTTTGGGAACACGCCAATACAGTCGCAGGACCACGTGTTCGATCTTCAACTATGTCGCGCCGGGGCGCTGGCCTTTTTTGGGGCCGCGGCCGGCGCATGGGCGAACCGATCTAAGCAAGATGGGCAGCGCGCGACACGGCGGGGGCTTTATCGTCGCGACTGCACATTTGATCGAATAGGGCGACGTTAGTGAAGTTCATGGCAAAATTATCGCGAAGCTGCTCGCTCACACCGTTAGCTCGCGTCGAATAGGCGCCGGGCGCGGCGTCAACTGGCCAGCGCCCCGACGCGCCATCGCAGACAGCTGCGGCTGCGAGCATTTCGCCGGCCTTCGTCTGTGACCGCATGAGGCGATGAAGCTCCGGCTTTAGGGGCTCAACTGCGCGTCACTACCTTGCCTATTCTCGGGCCGGCGATAGACACTACGGCCTAACTAACGCGTGGCGCGCGTCGGTGGGCGAGAGGCTCAGGCTGTCGACGCCGGCAAGATCCATCAGGCGCATGAGCAGCGAGATCTTGGCCGGGAGCTTGGCCACGGTGCTGTCTTGATCGCCTGCCCCGTGCAGTCCAAGGCTCTCGAGTTGGGCGGCGCCAAACGGCTTGCCCGCCACGTCCTTGACCACGGCCTTGACGCGCGCGGGTTGCTCGAGGCGGCCCAAGGCGTGGCGAAGGTCGTCGAGCTGGCGCTTGCTGACGCGCGTGGCGCCAAAGTACGCGGCGAGATATTTCGCGGTGCCGCCAATCGCTGCCAACGGCGTGCCCGTTAGCTTGGCGTCAGCAACTGGCAAGTTCGGTACCAGCAACGCGAGCTTGATGTCGGCAGCGGCAAACTGTGAGGCGCTGATCGTCGTTAGCGGCATGCCGTTGTCATTTATGAACACCCGTTCGGCGACGGTATTGGAGCCTACCTGCGTTGAGCCCTCGGCCTCGATGCGCGCGGGTGCCAATGGTGAGCTGGTGCGAGCCGCCGCCGGTATCTAAGACGGCCACCCGCGTGGCGTCATCGACGCCAAGGCCGATGAGCGCGCCCTGAAAGCCGAGCAAGGCCTCCTGCCTGCCCGCCAGCACCTTGGCGCGCACCAGCCCGAGCTCGCCGCGGACATGCGTGGACATGAACGTGCGCCCGGTGAGCATCTGCTGCTTGCGGGTCGCGGCGCTTTGCGGGCCTTTGGCATTGCGGACCGCCGCCGTGGCGATGACGGCGATTTGTTCGGGCGCGATGCCAAATTTCGCCGCGATGTCGATAAATCGGGCGAGGGTTTCTTTAGCGAGCTTGGTCTTGGGTGCCAACAGCAAGGCGTGTTGCGCCGCGCCAGCCCCCAGGCCGACCGTGATTTTTTCATCATGGACGACTGCGCCGCGTTTGTCGGTGACCAGCATCTTGAACGAGGACGAGCCCATGTCGATGGCCGCGCGATGAGCCGCCTTGGTCGGCTTGGTGGCCTTCGTCGTGTTCGCAGGCCTCGCCGCGGCAGGCCCCGCCAGCGCCATAGCCACGCCTAAGGAAATCGCGGCCGCCATTCGCACATGGTGTTGCATAGGAAGAGATTAAAGCAAATCCCATGCCGCCCCATTTGGGGTCGGTTGTCCCCACCGGAGCCCCCCTCAACTAATCGTCGGTCGGCGCCGATTCGGGCTGAACGCCGTAGAGGCCGCTGCCCGTCGCGACGCTTTCAAGCACGCGCGTTTTTATTGGCGTGGCGGCGTCCGCTGGGATCAAGTCGTCAAAGCGCTCGTCTGCGGCAAACACGTTAATGTAGTGCAGCAGCGTCATGCCGTAGATGGGGTGGTTGGCGCCGGTAATGCCCGAGTTGCCGGCATAAGCTGGCACCAAGGTCTGGGTACTCGCGACGTACCTAACCAGCGTGCCCTCGCCGTATTCCCCGGAGCGGTACAGGTATGGCAGGTTGCCATAGCCGTGTACGCCTTGCATACCGTAGCCAACGCTTGTTGGCTCATCGGTGGTGCGGGCTCGGTAACGCAGTCGTTTCTTGCCTTCGTACCCTTCGCGGGTGTCGTTTTCCCACCAATAGACGCGCTTCTCGTCTTTCAGCACCTTGTCTTGGAAGGCCTTGAGCATGATAAACGACTGCCGATCCAATACGTCTTGGGTGCAGACCGAGGTTTGCTGGTGGCAAAAATAGGCCGAGAACTCTTCGCCATTAAAGCCTATCGCGTCTTGCTTCGGCACGCCGGCTTGTTTCAATTTGGATTGAATCGCGGCCTGGAAAATAAAGCCCGAGTAAATCACGTCGCCAACCAGAATGCCTGCGGCGCCATTTTCTTGCACAAACTTACGCCCCACCGCGAGGTGCGCGAGGCCGCGATCTTCCGAAGTTGCGGTGTGGTCGGGACCAAGGCGATAGCCGCCGTATTCTTCCAAGGAAAAGGCCATCCAGTAATACGGGTCGACGCCGTAGGATGCGGCGAGCGCAGCCTTTTCGCGGTACCACTGCTTGTCGAGCAAGGGCACGAACCGCCCGCCGATGGCGACTTCGTTGGTGGCATCGAGCCAATAGCCGGGATGGCTGATGTCGAGCGGCAAACAGCGGTCGCCTTGATCGGCACACAGCTCGGTGCCCTTATCGCGATCGGCGCCGAGAGCTAGGTCTTCACATGGGATGGCAAGCAATTGCTCGGCCAATGATGGATCGCAGCTTGCGCCCGCGTCCCAGACCTCCTCGCCAAAGCAGGTATTGACGTGCGCGGCGGCGGCGGCGCAAACGTCGGTTTCGCCACAACCCGCCGCCAGCGACGCGCCAAGGCAGACGGCGGTGATTGCGATCAAACGAGAATTAGGGGTTGTGCGCATGCGACTCAACTAAGCAAACGCCGCGCCAACAATTAACCCTTTTGATTCAGACAGTTGAACAACGGCCTGGGCGGCAAATGGGGCCACGACCCCGCACATAGGACTTTTGTCCCCGGCTTGCAGCCACCAATTTGTGTGCCGCCGGCGGGAGTAGCGCGGTCCTATCTTTTGCAATGGATACGCCTCGGGCTTGCGTATAAAATCAACCGATGAGCCCCCTCGCGAAACTTCGGCAGCAAGCGCTCCTGCTATCTGAGCAAGAACGCGTCGAGCTAGCGGCGGACTTGTTAGATAGCGTCACCCCCACCGCATCCGAGTCATGGCAGGTTGCGTGGGCAGCGCTTGCCCAGCAGCGGCTGGCGGACCACCGTGCCTCTGGAACCGAGGCATCTACGTGGGAAGATGTTAGCGCGCGACTACGTACAACTATGCATAAATGACCTTCCAGTTGCGCTTCCTCGCAAGCGCGGAGCAAGAGCTGCGAGAGACTGCTCATTGGTACGACTCGCATAGCGATGGGACAGGGGTGCGATTTCGTGCTTGCATCGCCGACGCCATGAGCGCCATCGCCACATCGCCCCTGAGCTTCCGCTGCCTACCCTCGGAACCGACCGTCCGGTCAGCGCTGGTCAAGCAGTTTCCCTACGCCATCATATTCTCGATCGAGGCCGACCATATTCTCGTACTTGCCATCGCGCATACGCGCCGTCAGCCTGGATACTGGCGCAGGCAAGATGCTCGCTGACAAACACGATGAGATCCCTTGCGCGGAGCTCCCCACGTACGAGTTATAGATGCTCGAGCAGCATCGACGTGGTGTAGACGGTGAACTCAAGGCGCCGCACGGTATCAGAGCCGGCGTCGCTGGAGCCAATGTTCACCGACTTTAGGCCCATGCCGAGCAGGCCGATGCGCAAGATGGGCTTGCCCATGGGGTTTAGCAGCTCAATGAAGCCGGTGCGTTCGTTGACGTCGTCGCGCAAGCCGCGCTTCATGGCGTGCTCGTACCAGGCCAAGATGGGGTCGGCGTATTGCAGCGACATGCTGATGCGCAGATCGGGAAACTCGAGCTTGGTCGGCGTGAACTCGGCGAGGCGCTCGCTGCCATAGCGGAAGGCCTTGACCTGCTGCTTGATGCTGAACTCGGAGATCTTGTAGACGTGCGACAGCGCCATGCCATCGATGCCGAAGCGAAATTGGTTCGTCCGAAATTCGGACTGATTTTTCGGCGCCGAGGGATGCAGCGCGGTGACGGTGGGCGTGCGCAAGAACTCGGTGTCGCGCGGTTGCAGCTTCACCTTGATGTAGTTGGCCTCTTTGGAGCTGGTATCGAGCGCGGGAAACGTGGTTTCTTGGATCAGCGCATCGTAGAAGCGGTGTTCAAAGATGACATTAAAGTTGTTGTCGGCGTACAAGATGTGGCCATTGCGCGGCAGGCTGGTGCGGGCGAGCCACGAGGCTTGAATCCACGCAATGAGGCCCTTGGCGCTCGCCGCACCGAACGTTAGATCTATGGGCTTGACGTCGACACCGGTGAGCTGCTTCATGCCGAGCAGCGAGTGGCTCGAGGCATCGGCGCCTTGGGTGGCGTCGACAAAGCCGCCATCGACCTTGCGGACGTAGTTGACCGAGTCGGGCGCATCAAACTGGACCGCATAGCGCGCAATGGTTACGGATTGACGATTTAGCATCCCGGCACGCCCACGCGAAAGTATACGCAAGTGTGGGATGAATGGGGCAAAGAATCCGCACAACTCGCCTATCGCCGCGACATCTCAAGGCACGAGGTAGCGCCGGCAATGGCTGCCGCGCTACACTGGACATGTGGCGTGCCAGTTTCCCAGGCGATTAATGGCGACGGCGCTCGGCCTGTTGGTAATGGTCCTGGTCGTGGCCGCATGGCCCGGCGCCGCGGCCGCCGATCGCGTGACTGCCAACCAGGCCGCCAAGCTGCATGAAAAACCAGGCGAGTCGTCGAAGGTCGTAGGCGAGGTCGCAGCCGACGACGAGTTGACCGTGCTCGGGCGCAGCGGGCGCTGGCTCAAGGTCAGGGCGCCCGGCAAAGACCGCATCGTCGGCTGGATTACGCGCTCGAGCGTCGATGGCGACGTCGTGCCCCGCAATACGCGGCGGCGACCGTCTGTCGACCGCGGCCGCGATTCGGGGTGGACTCAAAAATCCGATCGCGTCGGCGCCGATGTGGTGCCGGACGCCCCGCCACGCATGCGCCGTGACGCCGCCGATGACTCGGGTGGCGATGGTGGCGACGGCGCTGAGTCCGAGCGCGACGAAGCGGCCCCATGGTCGCGAGAGGCCTGCGAAGACGCCGCCGAGAGCATCGAGGACTATGATGCGTGCAGCGAGCCCCCGCCGTCGCGTCTGCGTCGCCTCTTGCCGCGCAAGGGCGCGCTTGCCTTCGACGCAAACGCGGGCCTTGGGTTTGCGTCGCTGAGCTCCGCCTTTAGCTCAAATGGCACCGGGACGCTTGCGGCGTATAGCCTTGGCAGCTCGGCGATCGCGGTGGGCGCCGGGGCCGCCGGGCGCTATGCCACCAGCGATAAGCTCGCGGTCGGCGCGCGGCTTGACTACGCGCTTGCCCGCGCCGCCCCGGGCGTTGCCTTCAGCGATGGCACCACGACCGTCAACATTCCGTTTTCCATGCACACCATAACGGCGGCGGCCACGGCAGAGACTGTTGCCGGCAAGTTTGTCCTCGGGGCGCAGCTTGGCTTTCGTTTTGAGAAATTCTCCATCAGCAATGTTGAAGACTTGCAAGCCAATCTCGCCAAGCTCCCCACCGAGATTTTCTCTGGCGCCGTGCTCGCAGCGACCGCACGGCTGCCACACCTAACCGAGGTTATTGGCGCCGAGCTTGGCGCCGGGCTGCTCTTGGCTGGCTCGCGTCGCCAGACCGCAGGGCTCGAAGACGGCTTGTTCGCGAGCGCAGGTGGATTTGACCTCCACGTGGGCGGCACTTATCAGCTCGCGCGCATGCAACTGTTTGGACGGTACGGGCTTAGCCGCCGCACCAGCAATTGGAGTGGCGCGGCGCCTGACTCCACACGCGGCCATGGCGCCACGGCGGCGACGCGGACGGACTCATGGAATACGATCACCGCTGGCGTGGCCGCGCAATTTTAGTGCGTGCGTCAAAGCCGACCACCTCGACAATGTGCGCGTGATGTGGCGCGGTTGGCGTAAGATAGGCCAGCACGACCACCGACGCGCCTACTTGATGCGCCGACCAATAAAGCGCGCTCGGCGGCACCAGCTGCCATGAAGTCGCGCGCTCGCGGCTGGCCTCCGTCGGTGAGCCGTAGACGTCGATGGCGCGCTCCACCAGCGTATTCCAACGCGTCAGTGCCTTGGGCTCATCGATCCAGCGCTCGTAGCGATCGACCGCAACGAGCATTTCCGCTTGATCGTAGCTCGCGGTGGCCCATTGCACGAAATCTCGCGAGCCAACCGAACGACAGGGCTGATACGCCTCGATGCCCGACACCGGATCGCGGTCCTCCAGGCACAGGCGATGCTTGCCCAGATCACTGGCCACGAGGGCGGGTGTGCGATGGCGCACGAGCACGCCAACCGGTGGTGCGCAGGCAACCAACGCGGTGGCCGCTAGGGCGCCGAGCGCGGCGAGTGCGAGCGATCGCGTAACATTATCATTGTGCCTGGTCACGACATCTCGTAACAAACGCGTATGACAGCCATCCGCCGCGCATTGCTTGCCTGCGTCGTATCAGCCGCTAGCGCGGCGTGGGTGGGGTGCGCCGGCACGCCCGGCCCGGCCGTGGCCGCACCGGCCACCGTCGAACCAGATGATCGCTTCGTCGTCGGCGGGCGCTCGTGGTACCTCATCGGCAATGCGCTAACCGAGGGCCACGATGAGCTCGACGTCACCGTGTGGGTGCCCGCGGGGACAAAATTCGTCGACGCCTGGCTGGATGATGCGCCCGGCGTGCGCCTCACGTATGCGGAAGGCGTCTACGTGCTGCGGGGCTCGTTGGCCGCCCTTGGCGTTGACGCCACGCCCGGCGCGCACCGACTCCGCCTGGCCGCCGATGGCCGCGGCGTTGCCTTCGCCGACGTGACGCTGCATCGCAGCCACCCGCTTTATGCGCTGCTCGCCACCGACTGGGATTTTAGCGACCCAGGTGATGGCACGCTGGCGGCCCAAGACACCTTGCGCGCCGAGAATCCCGCGCTGAAAATCACGCATTTCGTGGGGCCATATACGTTTACTGATCCCGAGTTAGCTCCGGAGCGCGTCGCCACGCTGACCGCGTGGCTCGCGGCGCAGGCCGCGCTGGGCGACGAGGTAGCGCTGCACATTCATCCGTATTGCCACTTCGTCACCCACGCAGGGCTTACCTGCATTACCGACCAATCAACGGTGTATGCGGGCGGCGACACCACGGGCTACACCATCAATGTCGCGGCTTACGACCAGGCCTCGTTCGCGACGCTGCTCGACGCGGCGGATCAGCTCTTTGAGGACGCCGGGCTGGGCAAACCAACGAGCTTTCGCGCCGGCGGTTGGACGGCGGGCGCTGAGACCATCGCCGCCCTCGCGAGCCGCGGCTATGTCGTCGACAGCAGCGCGCTGAATTGGGCGCGCATGGAAGAATGGGACGGCGTTTTAAACGGCGAACTCTACCGCTGGAACGAGGAGCATTGGGGGCCGATCGACGACGTCAGCCAACCGTATTATCCAAGCGCCGCGGACCCCGCCCTCGCCACCGCGCCGACGCTCGATATTCTCGAAGTGCCAGATAACGCCATCATGGTCGACTACGTCTCGGTCACCGAGATGGTGGACATCTTGCAGGCCAATTGGCCCGGCGAGGCGCTCACCACGCCCAAGACGTTCGTATTTGGCTTTCATCCCGCAACCACCTCGGGACCGGGAAGCACCGACATCTCGCGGCTACGCGGCATCGTCGCCGAGCTGGGCGCTCACCTCGCGGCCGATGGCAGCGGGCCGATTGTCTACGAAACCATGTCGGCGCTCGCAACGCTGTCGTGGTAAGCGCGCGGCGGTGGTCCTTACAGAATCGGCGCGAGGACGACCACGGCCTTAACCAGGTTGCCGCCGCCCGACGCCATGACGTCGAATTCGCCGGACCAGCCCGAGGCACCGCCAAACGGCAAGGTTAGCGTGCCCTTGACGTTGTCATCGCCGCTCCAACCGTCCTTCTCTCTGAGGTTGACGTTGATAACGATATTGTTGCCGAGTTGCGGCACGACATTAATCGCGGCCTCGCCGAGAAACGACGTGAGCGAAGGCGTCGCCGGATACGAGTCGTATTCGTCGAGCTTCACCGCCTGGCCCGCGCCGAGGTTCCACAGCGTGACCGCCGCGCCAACACCTGTCGCCGACGCCGAGCCGTAGAGCTCGAGGCCGCTGCCGCTGTCGCTCTCATCGAGCACCGTGATCGATTTCAGGCGCACGCTATAGCGATCAGAGATCCTGTCGCAGATCTTGACGTCGTAGTCGGTCGTGACCGACATGCGCGCCGACGAGTTGTCCTTGAGATGCTTGAGCTTGTACGAGATCGGCGCCCCAGGTGATTGCTTGGAGTAGTTGCCGCCCTCGGCGATGAACTGCTTGATGCCCTCGATGCCTGAGACGGCCTGCACCGCGCTGTCGCCACTGCCACCGAGGACAAAGGCGTGGATGCGGCTCTCCTCAAGCGCGTGCTTCTGAGCCAACGTGAGATCGACACCAATTTGTGTCCCAGAGTTAAAAGCAACGCTGAGGGCCGCGGCGATTTCGGTCGACGACTTCTCTGACTCCAGGGTGAACACCACCATGCGCCCATACGTCACCGAGGAAACCATGAGCGGTGGATTCTGCGGCGTAAAGGCCGCCTCCACGTCGGCGAGCGTCACCGTCGATGACAGCACCGCGCTAGGGGTCGACGGTTCGTCGATATCGATCGTGTAGTAGGCCTGCACGAATTTTAGCAGGTAGCGGCTCTTAACATGTTCTTTGTTGAAGTCAAAGCCCGCCTCGACCGAGCCCGTGCCCCAATCGACGCTGGCATCGAGCGCAATCGAGAGCTGATCGCGCGAATGGACCTCGTCGAGCTGAAAATCAATTTGGGCTGGGGTCGCCCCGGTCACATCCGCCTCCAAGATGCGTCCAACCGCATCGCGCATCGTCGACAGCGATGGCGCCTCGATGCGGGCGGATTTCGCGCCATCGAGGTTGGCGAGGCTGACCGACACCGTCATGGGACGGCGCGCCATCACGACCTGCGAGAAGAGCCCGCTGTAAACCGAATCGCCGGCGACTAAGGCGCCGGGCCACATAGACTCCGAGTTGGCGGCATAGGCGACGATTTGATCGTATTGGCCGGTCTCGCTGTACTTCTCGGTGCGGCATTGGTAATCGCCGTCAAGCTCTGTCGACGCGTCCCCAGACGGCGTCGCGGGCGACTTCGGATCGGCCGGGAGATAGGGCAGGCCGTCGATATATGCGTCGATGGCATCGGCTTCGGAGTTTGTATTGGCACAACCCGGCCCGGCGGCGGCCGTCATGGCCAAAATGGCCACACCGGCGGCGGTAGTAACCACGCGGCTGCTTACCCAGGGACAGATTTTATTGCTCATGTGGTAGTTCCTTGCACGCCAGGTGCCAAACTTATCTAGTTGAATTTATTGAAAAATCATTAAGTTATTGCGGGGACTGCGCGCCTCAGTCGGGCTGCAAGTCCCCAGCTAGCTGGTCCCATCGATGTCGCGTTCCCGACCACTAGTCGGCTCGCAGGCGTCGCGCGGCTTACTGGTAAACAGGTTCCATCACGAATTTCGCGTCGACGTGGTAGCCGTTGCCGCCGACCACCGCCACGATTTGCTCGCCGCCCCAGCCTGAGGTGCCGTACGGCAGGGCTCGCGAGCCGCTAAACTTCTCATCGCCATCGAGGAAGCCATCGTGTTCGCCGAGGTTGCAGCCGAACGAAATTTCCTCGCCAATCTCAGGAGTGATGGAGATGATCGCCTCGCCGAGGTTGGCGCTTTGGCCCGACGGGAAGAAGTTGCCCTGCCCGATTTCGACCCAGCTGCCGCTACCCTTGCTCCAAAGCGTGGTCTTTTGGCCGCCGGCGCTCACCCAGCAGTTGCCGTAGATTTCAAGGCTGTCTTCGTTGCCAGCGCTGGCGACCTGGAAGTTCTTGAGGCGCACCGCGTAGGTCGAGGTCACGCGCACGCACGTCTTGGCGTCATATTCCGTGGTCAGCGACATGCGCGCCGGCGTGTTATCACCGAGGTGCTTGAGCTTGTAGGCAATCGGGGCACCTGGGGACTCTTTGGAGTAGTTGCCGCCCTCCGAGATGAACTGCTTGATGCCTTCGATGCCATACACGGCCTCGGTGGCCTGACCGCCATTGCCACCAATGACGACGGCGTGGATGGTGCTGGTCTCGAGCAATTGCTTGTGCTCAACCGACATCTCGATGTCGATATCCGTCACGCCGGCCGAGAAGGCCGCCGACAACGCCGCACCAATTTCCTCAGACGACTGATTTGATTCCAGGGTAAAGATGACCATGCGGCCGTACGTGATCGACGACACATAGAGCGGAATATTGCTGGCATTGAAACGCTCTTTGATGGTGTCGAGGTCCACCGATGACGCCAAAAACGCGCTGCCACTCACCGGTTCGTCGACATCGAGGGTGTAATACGATTGCACATACTTAACCAGGTAGCGGCTCTTCACCTCTTGTTTGTTGAAATCAAAGCCAACCTCGACCTCGCCGGTGCCCCAGCTCACGCTGGCGTCGAGGGCGAGCGACAATTGCTCGGCGGAATGGACTTGCTCCATCTGAAAATCGATCATCGCCGGCGTAGAACCCGAGAGTTCAGACGACAAGATCTTGCCAACCGCCTCGCGGGAGGCCGATAGGCTCGGCGATTTCATGGTCGCCGACTTAGAACCATCAAGATTTTCTAGTCCCACCGAGATGGTGAGCGGTGCGCGCGGGAGCACTTCCTGGCGAAATAGGCCACTCACAATGGAGTCACCGCCGACGATAGCGCCAGGCCAGAGCGACTCCGAATTCGCCGCGTAGGCGACGATCTTGTCAAATTGTCCGGTTTCTGAAAAACGCTGGGTCGTGCAGATATACTCACCCTCCGGGGCCTCCGTCTCATCGCCCACTTGGGTCTTGGCCTTGGCGTCGTCCGTTGGGAAATAAGGCAGATCGCGCAGGTACGAGCCGATTGGATCGTTGTCAACGCAGGCCGTCAATGCGAAGGCCGATGCCAAGCCAAGAGATGCCCGCGAAACTCGTTTGAGGTTTTGCATGTAGTGGCTTAATGCAGCATTGGTGCCAAGATTCGCCGTCTGGTTACAACGCAATACGCCAGGCTAGCCCCGTCGCCTGAGGTGCAGCGGCCCACGTGGGAACAAGATGCCCCACCACATCTCGATTTCTACCCCGCAAAATGAAGGGTTCATGCGGTCTGACGCCCTCGGCGCCAAAAACCTACATGGCTGGCAAATGACTACAGCCCGGCCATGCCGCCGCCCTTGCGCGGCTGCAGATAGCTTACCAGCTCCATTTCGACGGCCCCCAAATCGCTCTCGCCGCGCAGCTTCAGCAACACGCGGTCTGCGTCGTCGCTGATCCATAGCGCGTAGGTGCGTTCGACCGGCGATGCGG
Source organism: Myxococcales bacterium (assembly GCA_016716835.1). NCBI lineage: Bacteria > Pseudomonadati > Myxococcota > Myxococcia > Myxococcales > Myxococcales bacterium. Next base: position 1,901,871 of record JADJUW010000001.1, read on the forward strand.
CGAGTGCGCCCATTCGATCGAGGCGACGAGACCGGCCCTCAAACCGCCGCGCGCGAAAATTTCCGATCTCGGTATGCACGATCTCGGTGCCGGCCCCCGTTAGCTGCGCTCGCCACGCGTGCTCGCCGCGAAACACATCCGCCGTCACCTGCCCGCCCACGGGCAACTCGAGCCAGCGGATCGCAAAGAGAAAGGTCCCGAGGTCAAACGCTTGCGGCGTTGCCAGCGCTTGCTGCGCTACGATGGCCGGCGCAGGAGCCCGCGTGACCTCGACACGCGCCCCGGCCTCACGATACGTCACGACGACCACCTCTTGCTGCGGCGTACCTAAGCCAGTTACTTCTTGCGCGCGAAACTCGGCGGGCTGCGCGCGCCCGGCGACGATTTTCACCGACGACGTGAATTCGCTGCGCAATTGGCTAAACAAGCCTCCCACGCCGTCCGGCACGGTCAACCCCGAAATCGCAAACCAGCCGTGTTGCAGCGTCTGCGCATACTCAAACCGCGCCAGCTCCAGGCCGGCCACCGTGACGCGATACTGCGCCACCTCGGTGAGGAGCATGCGCGCCGTGAGCGCAGGCATCGGCAACTCGGCCAGGGGCTCGTCGCGCCACCTCGGCGAGGCCGCGGGCTTGGCGCAACTTACGACGGCGATCGCCGCCGCGACGATCGTCGCGCACACCGTCTTCGAGGCCGCGAGCATGCTTTACTGTAGCACCTAAAGCGCGCGCACCACCTTGCGCTCGTAGCCGGGCCAGCTACTATGCCGCACATGAAGAGCCTAAGGCCCACATTTACGCTTGTCGCCATCATCACAGCCATCGCATGCGTCACCGCGTGCGAAAAGAAGTCAGCGACGGGTGGCGACACCGCGGCGCTAGAGGCGCGCCTCGTCAAAATGGAAAAACGCGTCGACAAAATCATCGAGGTGTTGTCGCAGGCGATGGGGCCGGGGCGGCCAAATCCAAAAGACGTCTACAAACTGCCGATTGGCGCGGCTGACATCGTCGAAGGCCCGGCAAACGCCAAGGTAACCATTGTCGAGACGTTCGAATTTTTGTGCCCCTATTGCTGGCAGTTCGCCCCGGTCATTAATCAAGTCAAGGCGGCGTTTCCAAACGATGTTCGCTTTGTCTACAAACACCTCGTCATCCACGGCGAGCCCGCGCTGCCACCGGCGTTGGCCGCTTGCGCCGCGAGCAAGCAAGAAAAGTTTCATGACATGAGCCTGGCGATTTTTGCCAGCATTTTTACCTCCGAAGGCAAGGCGATCGCTGAAAAGTCGACGGCGCCTGAGCTGGAAAAGCTAGCCGCGACGCTGAAGCTCGATATGGCCAAATACAAGGCCGACGTGGCGAGCCCAGCTTGTCAGGCGTGGCTTACCAGCGGCGAAGGCCTGCGCGACGTCGGCGTAACCGGAACGCCTTCAGTCTATGTCAACGGCAAGCCGACGGGGCCCGCGCCTTTTCCACAGCTCAAGGCCGCGATTGAAGAAGAAATCAAAATCGTCGACGCCAGCGGTATCGCGCCGGCGGATTACTATCAGAAAACCGTGATCGAAAAAGGCAAGACCTCGGTGCCTGGCCCATTTGACGAATAAGAGCGACACGACGGCGCCCCCCTGGCTCATCACCTGGGGCCTCGCCGCGCCGGACCACGCCGCCATGACCGCGGCGGGATGGCCCTGGCCTCACGTCGCGCGCATCATTAGCGAGCATCGCGGCATTTACACCCTAGCCTGCGAAAGCGGCGAACGCCTCGGCCGCGTCGCCGGCAAGCTGCGCATGCGCGATAGCGCGACGGCGCAAGAGACGCCGGGATTCCCCGTGGTGGGCGATTGGGTCCTGCTCGACGAGGATGGCAGCGGCGAATTTGCGGCCATCAGCCACGCCTTGCCGCGGCGCGCGCTGCTGCGACGAGCGCGCCCGAGCAAGGAGCTGCAGCTCATCGCCGCCAATATCGACCTCGTGTTAATTATTGCCGCGAGCGATGGCGTGGCGGTGAGGCAACGTGTCGATCAATACGCGGCGGTGGCCGCCGAGAGCGGCGTGCCTTCGCGCGTTGCATTTACCAAGATCGATCTCGCCACGCCGCCGCGCCAGGGCGACGAGCTTGCGATCTGCAATGTCGATGGCGCGGGCCTCGCCGAGGTACGGGCCGCGCTTGGCGGCAAGACGACGCTGCTAGTTGGCGACTCGGGCGCCGGCAAATCGAGCCTGCTCAATGCCTTGATAGGTGGCGGCGCGCACCGAACCGCACAGCTCACGCACGGTGGTGAGGGCCGCCACACCACGACGGCACGCCGCCTCGTGCCGCTGACCGTGGACGTCGCGCCCAGCACCTGCGTGATCGACTCGCCTGGCTGGCGCCACGTACGCACCGAAGCCGAGTTAGCAATCCGCGCGGGCGACGAGCAAGCCGCGGGCCCCAGCTCTAAGCCACTACGTCGCGGCGCCAAAACACCACGTACATCGCGCCGGTAAAGAGCCCGATGTAGCCGGCACACCAGGCCGCATCGACCCACAGCCGCTGCCAATCCGCGCCGCCGCCGACGCGAAACACGCGATACATCTCGTGCCACAGATTCATATGCGTCGTCGGCAGCCATTGCCGCAACGCCTCGCCAAAAACCTCAGGCGGCAGCTGCGCCATCACCGAGGAGATAAAAAATAGCCCGAGCGACGCCGCGAGCGCCACCATCGGGTTGTCGACGAGCGCCGACACAAACAGCGAGAAAGACACCAAGACCATCATCGAAAGCGTGCTCACGAGCACGATGGCGAGCAGGCAATACAGCCAATCCGGCGAGGCGATAAACCAAATGCCCTGCTCGCGAAATTGCCACACAAACACCACCATGTTGCCGTCTCCGAGCGCCACCAGCCCTACGACATAGGCAAGCACCGCGAGAAACAGCACGATCATCAGCAGCCAGATAAACGTCGCCAGCCACTTGGCCGTCGCGATGCGCGGGCGCGAGATCGGCCGCATCATCCACGCCCGCAGCGTGCCGTCCTTGGCCTCGCCGGCAAACTGCCCGCTCGCCAGGGTCGCGGCGATCACCGGCAGCATGGCGAAAAACGCAATATTGAGCGTAAAGCTCACGAACGACGCCGCCGTAACAAACGAGCGCGGATCGACCAGCCCGCCATATTTCTTCAGCATGCGGAAATCATTTTTAAGATAGCCGCCGAGCACGAGGCCGACGAAGACCAGGCACAGCACGATGCCAATGTACGACGCCGGCCGCCGCGCCAACTTGAACAGCTCCCAGCGCACCAGGCGTGCGATCGACGGCGTGCTCATGTTGGGGTGGCCTCCGCGCCGAGCAACGAAAAGAACAATGACTCGAGGGTTGGGGCCTGAGGCACCAGCGCCTCAATCAATATGCCGCGCGCCACCAACGCGGCGACGAGCCTTGAGGGGTCGTGGACGCCGCGCATGGTGTAGCTGCCGCCCTCGGCGTCAAACGCGACGCCGAGCTCGCTCAACGCGGCCCCGGCGTCGGGCGAGGCCGAATGAAGCACCAAGGTGGCCTCCGCCGCCACGAGGCCAGCCACCTCGCCTTCCCAAACCGTCTTGCCGCCATGCATCACGAGCGCGCGATTGCATAGCTGCTCGACCTCGACCAAGAGGTGACTCGAAAGCAAGATTGTGAGGCCGTCATCATGGGCGAGCGAGCGAATGAGGCGACGCAAATCGCGGATGCCATGCGGATCGAGGCCATTGGTCGGCTCGTCGAGAATGATAAGATCCGGCGAGGCAACGAGCGCCAACGCGATGGCAAGGCGCTGCTTCATGCCTTGCGAAAAATGGCGCGTCGGTTCGTCGGCGCGCGCCGAAAGGCCGACGCGGGCGAGCGCACGGGCGATGTCGGCGTCGGTAATCGAGGTGTCGCTCACCGCGCCAAGCATGGAGATGTTCTCGCGCGCCGAAAGGTAGCCGTAAAACGATGGATACTCGATGGCTGCGCCAATGCGCTGGCGCGACGCCGCCGTCATCGGCTCCCCGTGCAGCGTCACCTCGCCTGCCGACGGTCGAATCAGCCCCATAATCATGCGCAGCAGCGTCGACTTGCCGGCGCCGTTGGGACCGATCAGGCCGTAGACATCGCCGCGGCGCACGGTGAACGCCACATCGCGCACGGCCTCGCGCGCGTGGGCGCCACGACCGAAGCGCTTGCTAAGTCCACCTACGGCAAGTAAAGGAGCTCCGAGCGCGGCCATTGCTCGCAGCCTAGCTCCCGCGGCCGGCCTTGGCCAGGCTTCGCAACTGGGTAAGGAGCCCGCGCGCGTCTGCCGCGGGGGCTTGGCCCATCGCGGTCAGCAGCGCGTGGGCACCGGCGCGCGGCGGCATGTCGAACGCACCACCGGCGCGCGCGGCGTGGGCATATTTCATGGCGCGAAATGGCGTGAACCATTGCAGCAAGCGTCGGGTCATGGCGGCGGGCGAGCTGGTCTGCCGCGCCGCCTCGGCGACGACCGCCGCGAAATCGTGGTCGGCGAGAAACGTCGTCAGCGGGCCGGCCAAGCCACGCCACGCCTCGGCATCGGCGCGCAGGCGTGGCAGCACGCCGATGAGCGCGGCAATTTCTTGCAACGTCGACCAGGCATAGGTGGCGGTGCCCTGTCCCGCCACGGCCTGCGCGACCGCCTGCCCGGTGCCAAACGGCGTCCGCGTCGAAACCCGCGGCGAGGGATACACCGTCGTGGTTGTCAAATCGCCGAGCACGCCCCGCACCGAGAATTTGTGTAGGAAATAGAAATCCTCGCCGGCCTGGCGCTCGCTCATGCCGCCCTGTTCGATATACGCCATGGCGCGCACGGCAAACGCCGAGCCCACGGTTTGGAAGGCCCACGGGCACCCGGCCCAGCGCAAGCCCTGCACCCAATAGCGCAGGTGTAGCTCGTAGTCGATAATCGCGTCGTCGTGCTCGGGTCGCAGTGCGCCGCCTAGCGGATGCTCAAAGTAGATCGAGACGGCGTCGAGCGCCGGATGCGTCGCAAAGTGCCGCAACACCTCGGCGATATAGTTGGGTGTCACTAACGCATCGGCGTCGAGGCTACAGATGACGCCGCGCGGTCGCCCAGCTAGCAAAAACCGACGCGCCGCCTCATCCATGCCCAGCCGTCGCGCCATGCCGACGCCGGCTTGCTTTGGTGGCAGCGCGGGCGCATGGATAGCAAAAAGCCGCCAGGCACCAGCGCGCACGGCGAGCTCCTCGCGCAACGCCTCGAGTTCGCCCATCGTCGCGAGGTTCTGCGCCACCACGGCGGGCGGCGCGTCGGTCGACTCGTTGACGACCACGAGTATTTCAACCGCGACGCCCGGTGACAGCTCGCACGCCAGCAGCGCCTTCAAGGTCGCGGGCAAATCAGGCTCGTCGCAACAAGGAATGACAACCGCGGCGGCGAGCGCCTCGGGCATAGGCGAGGCATCAAGCGGCCGCAACTCGGTAATACGCCGCACAAACCGAGACACACCGGCTTATAGCGGCAACAAACGCGCTAGGGCAAGCCTCAAACGGCGCCCCGTGCCTTGCAGATGCGGCATGCCGGGCATAGGTTTTGCCGATGAAGCAAAGAGGATTTTTCGGACTCATCGTCGCCATGGGACTTGCCTTCGCGCTTAGCTGCGGTCCAAAGCGCAATGCCAAGCCGTACGACCCGGTGGATACCGCCTCGATCGATAAACTGAAACTTGCCGCCGAGGCCGAGGCGTTCGTAGCTTCCACCGATGCCGAGCTGCGCCGACTTTGGGTGTTGCAAGCGCAAGCCGAATGGACCAAGCAGACCGACATTACCGATGCGCACGAAGCCGCGGCCGCCAAGATTGGCACCGAGGTCAGCACCTACCTCACAAGATCAATTCTCGATGCGCGTCGCTTCGCTGCCACCCCCGGGCTAAGCCCGGCCATCGCGCGCCAGCTCACGCTGCTGCGCATCGCCGGCATGCCTGCGCCTGAAGATGCAACGCTCGCCGAAGAGCTCGCGACGATATCCGCCAAGATGGACGGCACGTACGGCAAGAGCAAAGCCTGCGTCACCGACAAGGCCGGCAAGGAAACCTGCCGAGATCTGGGCCAGCTCGAAGATGTAATGTCGTCATCGCGCAAGCCCGCCGAGCTGCTCGCGGCGTGGCAGGGCTGGCACGACACCACCGGGCGCGCGATTGGCGCAATGTATCCGCGCTTTGTGCAGCTCGCCAACATCGGCGCCGAGGGCGTTGGCTATAAAGACTTAGGCGAGATGTGGCGCTCAGGCTACGACATGCCGCCCGCGGAGTTCGCGCAGGAGGTCGACCGCCTGTGGATGCAGGTGCAACCGCTTTACAAGGAGGTGCATTGCTACGCCCGCCGCAAGCTCAACGATAAGTATGGTGACGCGGTGGTCGGCAAGACCGGCCCTATGCCGGCACACCTGCTCGGCAACATGTGGGCGCAGGATTGGTCCAACATCTATCCCGAACTCGAGCCATTTCGCGGCGCCGCGGCGGTCGACGTGACCCCGGCGATCAAGAAGCTTGGGTGGGACCACAAAAAGATGGTGCAGACGGCCGAGGGCTTCTTTGTCTCGCTCGGCATGGACCCGCTGCCGGCGTCGTTTTGGGAGCGATCGATGTTTGTTAAGCCCGCGGGCAAAGAGGCCGTGTGCCACGCCAGCGCGTGGGATGTTGGCTATAACGACGACCTGCGCATTAAGATGTGCATCAAGCCAAACCACGAAGATCTGACCACGATCCATCACGAGCTCGGACACAACTACTACTTTCACTATTACTACAAGCTGCCGATGCTGTTCCAGAACGGCGCCAATGACGGCTTTCACGAGGCCATCGGCGATGCCATCGCGCTCTCGATGACACCGGACTATCTAGCCAAGATCGGGCTCCTCGGCGAGGCGAAGAAAAATGACAAGGCCGTGCTCAATCAACAGATGCGCGTCGCGCTCGATAAGATCTCATTTATTCCATTTGGTCTATTGGTCGACAAATGGCGCTGGGACGTATTTTCCGGCGCCGTGGGGCCCGAAGAATTCAATGCGCATTGGTGGGAACTGCGTCTGAAATACCAAGGGATTGTGCCCCCGGTGGCGCGCGCCGCGACAGATTTCGACCCAGGCGCCAAATACCACGTGCCGGGCAATACGCCGTATATGCGTTACTTCCTGGCCGTGATTTTGCAATTTCAATTTCACCGCGCGCTGTGCGAGAAGGCCGGCTTTAAGGGCCCGCTGCACGAATGCTCGATTTACGGCAACAAGGCGGCCGGCGACGCGCTCAAGTCCATGCTCGCGCTCGGCGCGTCAAAGCCTTGGCAAGACGCACTGTTCGAGCTCACCGGCTCGCGTGAGATGGATGCGACCGCCGTCATCGATTACTTCGCGCCGCTCATGGGCTGGCTGAAAGAACAAAATCAGGGCCAAACCTGCGGCTGGTAGTATGCTGGCGGCATGACCGCCGATGCCCTTGGTCTTGTCGCCCACGTCACGCCCGAACAATTTGAGCAGTGGCGCAGCATTGGCCTTCGCCTCGATCGGCAAGGCCGGTTTTGGCATCAAGATGGCTTAGTCGAACACCGACGCCTGCAACTGGCGCTGCTGCGTTGGCTAGCGCGCCGCGACGACGGCCGCTATATCGTGCGGCTGGATGAGTCGCGATATGCCTACGTCGACGTCGAAGACGCGCCGCTGCGGGTGGTGTCGTTTCGCGTCGAGCATGACGCGCCCATCATCCGCCTCGACGACGAATCCGAGGAGCACTTGGCGAGCGCCTCGCTGACCACGCCCGACGGCGCCCAAATCTACGCCCGCGTCCGCGGCGGCACGTTGTGGGCGCGATTCTTGAGCGGCGCACAGCAAACCCTGGCTGAGCACCTGCGGGGCGAACACGACCAATTCGCGCTGGTGATTGGGCCACAGGCGTGGCCAATTCGCTCAGGCGAGGTGGCCTAGGACTGGACACCGCGCTCGCGAGGCCACCTATTGCATGCCAAAGCCGACGGCCTTGAGGCGACTGGCGAGCACGTCGGCGGCGAGCCCGCCCATCAGCACTACGCGCTGCAGCTTGCCCGCGCGGTCGACAAACTCGAAGTTCGCAAATTGTCCGCTTTTAATTTCGCTAACCAGGTCGGCCACGATGGTTGAGGGGAACTTCAGCGGCGCGGCAACGTAGTGCACGGTAGTCTTGCCGCCGGCGCCCGCCGACGTCACGCGATAGATTGCGCCGCGCTTGCCGACGCGCGTCTTGGTCACGCGCGAAGCCTCACCAGCCGCATTGGTATGCGTGGTGGCTTCGACGCGAAACCCGCCAGCAGCCGCGCCGAAGCGAAACGTTTTCGATGTGCCGCCGGCGTCGGTCCGGGTTTCGACCTCGCGCGCCGGCTTGCCGTCGGCGCCTAACATCCCCTTGGTCTTTACCTCGGTAACGGCCCCCTTGCGATCGACGGTTTTGACATGAGACTTGTACGTGCTGGCCCCAGCTTTTGCCGTCGGCTGGGGTTTGGCGTGCCCACCAGCGGCCGCATAAGCAGCTGATATCGCGACGACGAAGCAGGCGAGGCCCAAGGTCTTGATGGTCATGGGAGAGAGTTATTCACGTCCCGTGCCAAGGCACAGTCGACAAACAGATAGGCGGCGTCTTAGAGCACGCGGGCAATGCGCGCCAAGGCCTGCTCGACGTTGTCTCGCGAATTGTAGGCTGAGAGGCGCAGATAGCCCTCGCCCGCCGGGCCAAAGCCTGCGCCGGGCGTGCCGACCACGTGGGCCTTGTGCAGCAAGTGATCAAAAAATGCCCACGAGGCCATGTCACTGGGTGTCGAAATCCACAAATAGGGCGCATGCTGCCCGCCGAAGACTTGCAGGCCCGCCGCGGATAGCGCCTTGCGCATGATGGCGGCGTTCTCCATATAGAATGCGATCTGAGCCCCCGTCTGGGCGGCGCCATCAGCCGAATAAACCGCGGCCGCGCCGCGTTGAATGATATACGACGCGCCGTTAAACTTAGTGGTGTGGCGTCGCAGCCACATCGCGTTATACGAGACCTTGTCGCCACCGGCGCTTTTGCCAACGAGCGCCTTGGGCACCACGATAAAGCCACAGCGCAAGCCCGTGAAGCCTGCGCGCTTGGAGAAGCTGCGCATCTCGATGGCGCATTCTTTGGCGCCCTCGATTTCATAGATTGACCGCGGCAGCGAGGGATCTTGGATGTACGCCTCGTACGCCGCGTCAAATACAATCAGCACGTCGTTGGCCCGCGCCCAGCTCACCCACGCTTGCAAATGCGCCCGCGTCATCACCGCGCCGGTCGGATTATTTGGCGAGCACAAATAAACCACGTCTATCTTGGCTGTGGGTGGCGCGGGCACAAAGCCATTGGCCGCAGTGCATGACAAATAGACCAACCCATCGTAGTGGCCGGATTCGCCGAGAGGCCCGGTGCGGCCAGCCATGACGTTGGAGTCGACATAGACCGGATAGACGGGGTCGGTCACCGCAATCACCGCATTGCCGGCGAACAACTCTTGTAAGTTGCCGCTATCGCACTTGGAGCCGTCGCTGACAAAAATCTCATCGGCAGCAAGCGTCACGCCGCGCGCCGCATAGTCGTGCGCGATAATTTCGTTCACCAAAAAATCGTAGCCCTGCTCTGGACCGTAGCCGCGAAAGGTCTCGCGTACGGTCATTTCATCAACGGCCGCGTGCATCGCCTTGGCGATCGCCGGCACGATTGGCTCGGTGACATCGCCAATGCCGAGGCGAATCACCGTGGCCTCGGGGTGACTCGCGGCGAACTCGCGCACGCGGCGGCCGATTTCGGGAAATAGGTAGCCAGCCTTGAGCTTGGCATAGTTGTCGTTGACGCGACTCATGGCCGCAATCTACCCCACGGCTTGCCGATTTTGGTGGCGCGACGTAGCGTAGTGGCATGGATCTGCTCGCCCCCGTACAGCTTGGCCGCCTCGCGCTGCGCAACCGCCTCGCTCTGGCCCCGCTCACCAATTGCCAGAGCAATGCCGACGGCACCTTGCACCAACGCGAAATCGATTTTTTGGCCATGCGCGCGCGCGGCGGCTTTGCGCTGATTGAGACCTGCGCCGCCTTTGTTGCGCAAGACGGCAAGGGCTGGGCCGGCAGCATCGGCGTGCACGACGATGCCTGCCTACCTGGGCTGACGACGCTCGCGCAGGCCGTGCACGATGCAGGTGCAATGGCGACGGTGCAACTCTTTCACGGCGGCGCCCGCGCGCCGGCCGACGTGACGGGCAGCGAGCCGTGGAGCGCCAGCGAGTTTGACGCCAAGGGGTTCTTTCCACACCGCGCCGGCGGTGAGGCTGACATCGTACGCATCACCGACGCGTTCATCGACGGCGCGAAACGCTGTCAACGTGCGGGCTTTGACGGCGTTGAGATTCACGGCGCGCATGGCTATTTGCTGACGCAATTTTTGTCCACCGCGTACAACAAGCGCAGCGACCAGTGGGGCGGCGATTTAGCGGGGCGCGCCCGCCTGCTGCGCACCATCGCGCGCGGCATTCGACAGGCGACGGGGCCGGCATTTTCCGTTGCCGTACGCCTTTCCCCGGAAAATTGGACAACCGTGCAAGGCCTAGATTTGGACGAGTCGATCCAAGTCGCACAATGGCTCAATGAAGACGGTGCCGACATCATCCATTTGTCGTTGTGGACCGGCCGCGATCTAAGCGCCAAGCGCCCGGGGCAGCACACGGTCTCCATCTTTCGCAAGGCGCTGCCGGCCAACGTCGGAATTGTCGCCGCGGGTGGCGTGTGGACCGTCGAAGACGCACAATTTCTAGTCGACCAAGGCGCCACCGCCGTGGCGATCGGACGCGCGGCGATCTTGAACCCAGCGTGGCCAAATGTTGTTGCAGCTCGCGGCGAGGCACCGACGCGGCCGCCCTACCCGCGATCCAAGATAGCCGACATCGCGGTGAGCGAGGTCTTTGCCGACTACCTCGGGCGCTTCCCTGGCCTTCTCGACGCGGCAACTTAACCAACAACCGACGCGGCGGTGCGGCGAAACCGCTCGAGATACAGATAAATCACCGGCGTCGTGAGCAGCGTGAGCACCTGGCTCACCAGCAGGCCGCCGACTACGGCAAAGCCCAGCGGCTGGCGCAGCTCGGCCCCGGTGCCAAAACCAATCATCAGCGGGATCGCCGCGAGCAGCGCCGCCAACGTCGTCATCATGATGGGGCGAAAGCGCACCAGCGCGGCCTGGTAAATAGCGTCGCGCGCCGAAAGGCCGCCGCGCTGCGCCTCGATCGCAAAGTCCACCATCATGATGCCGTTTTTCTTGACGATGCCGATCAGCATGATGATGCCGATCAGCGCCATGATCGAAAAATCGTAGCCAAACCCGCGCAACATGAGGATGGCGCCCACCCCCGCCGACGGCAGCGTCGACAAGATGGTCAGCGGATGGACGAAACTCTCATAGAGCACGCCAAGCACGATATAAACGGCAATTAGCGCCAGCAGAATCAGCAGCGGCTGCGTCGCCATCGAATCGGCAAAGGCCTGCGCCGATCCGGAGAAGCGGCCGGTAATGCTGGCGGGCACGCCCAGCGCTTCGTTTTTGGCGGTAATGGCATCGACCGCATCGCCCAGCGCCACCTTGGCGGCGAGATTGAATGAAATTGTCACCGCCGGAAACATCCCAACATGGCTAATGGACTGTGGCCCGGTGGTAGGCGGCAGCACCTTGGCCAGTGCCGTGAGCGGCACCATCTCGCCGGTGCGCGGCGAGCGGAGATGAAAGAAGGCCAGGCTCTCTACCTTGCCGCGCCACGCCGGATCGATCTCGAGGATGATCTTATATTGATTCACCTCGGTCTGGTATTCGCTAACCTGCCGCTGGCCAAACGCGTCGTAGAGCATCTGCCCGATCTCGCGCACCGAAATGCCAAAGCGCGCCGCCGCCGCGCGATCGATCTCCAGCCGCGTGACGCCGGCGCCGAGCTGCAAGTCGTTCGACACGTCGGTGAGCTGCGGCATCTGCTGCAGCGCCTGCGTGATCTTGCCCGCCCACTCGGCGAGCGCCTCGCTGCTGGTACTGCGCAGCACATAGGCGTATTGCGTGCGCGAGGCCATGCCACCGAGGTTGATGTCTTGCGCGGCGCGCAGAAACAGCGAAATGCCGGGAATCTGCGCCACCTTGGGCCGCAGCCGATCGATGAACTCCTCGACCGACGCGTCGCGATCGACGCGATCTTTGAGCACGATAAAAAACCGCCCATTGGACATGGTCTGGCTGCCGGCGGTCGCGCCGACTGAATGCGCAAATCCCATGACGCCCGGCTCTGCGGCCACCACCTTGGCCAATTCCTCGTGCTTCTTGGTCATGTCGGCAAACGAGATGTCCTGGGCCGCCTGCGTCGTGCCCATAATAAATGCGGTGTCTTGCACCGGAAAAAACCCTTTGGGCATGGTGACGTAGCCCCACACCGCGACGCCGATCGCCGCAAAAAACGACAGCATAGCGATGCGCGGATGCGCCAGCACCCAGGTCAGGCGGCGGCCATACCAGGCGATGAGTCGGCTGACGGCATCGGTGCCCGAGGCGGCAGCCCTACCAGCATCTTCGCCGGCTCGGCTGCCTCCCTCGCGCTTATGCGCCTTCATGAACTGCGACGCCAACATCGGCGCCACGGTGAGCGCGGCGAGCACCGAAAGCATAACGGCGATTGCCACCACTAGCGAGAATTCGCGAAATAGCCGCCCAATGACGCCGCCCATAAAGAGCAGCGGAATGAAGGCCGCCACCAACGACACGCTGATCGACATGACGGTAAAGCCAACCTCGCTCGCCCCGCGCAAGGCTGCCTCGCGCCGCGACGCGCCCAGCTCGAGGTGGCGGTGGATATTTTCCACCACCACGATGGCGTCGTCGACGACAAAGCCAACCGCGATGATCAGCGCGACCAGCGTAAGATTATTGAGGCTGTAGCCGAGCAAGTACATCACGCCCACGGTGGCGATCAGCGATAGCAGCAAGACCGCGCCCACCACCAAGGTCGCCGACACCTGGCGCAAGAACAGCCCCATGATGATGACGACGAGCATCACCGTGAGCACCAGCGTTAGCCCAACCTCGCTCAGCGAGGCGCGAATCGTCCGCGTGCGATCGTTAAAAACCTTGACCTCGATGCCCGCTGGCAGCGTCTCGAGCAGCTGCGGCACCGCCGCTAAAATGCGATCGGCCGTTGCCACGATATTGGCGCCGGGCTGGCGGCGAATGATGAGCAAGAGCCCCGCCTTGCCGTTTTGCCACGCGGCGACGTAGTCGTTTTCGGCGCCCAGATCGACCTTGGCGACGTCGCCCAGCCGCACCGGCGCGCCGCCTTTGTAGGCGACGATGAGGTCGCGATACGCGGCGGGGTCAAAGAGCTGATCATTGGTCGCGATGCTCGACGTCCGCGTGTCGCCATAGATCGCGCCCTTGGCCTGGTTGGTGTTGGCGCCCTGCATGGCGACGCGAATGTCGGCGAGCGTGAGCCCATACGCCGCGAGCTGCGCCGGCCGCGCCGCCACCCGCAGCGCGGGCTTGCGCGCGCCCGCGACCCACATGTCCGCGACGCCCTCAAGCTGGCTGAGTTGCCGCACCAGCCGCGATTCGATGACGTCGGTGAGCTCGGTCAGCGACAGCACCTCGGAGTAAACGCTGAGCACGGTGATCGGGCTATCGCCGGGATTTACCTTCCGCCAGGTCGGCAGGCTCGGCATGTCGCTCGGCAGGCGCCCGGAGGCGGCATTGATCGCGGCCTGCACCTCCTGCGCGGCGGTATCGAGCGATTTGTCGAGCACGAACTGCACCGTGATGGTCGTGGTGCCCAGCGCACTCGTCGACGACATCTCCGAGATGCCCGCCACCGAGCTGAGCTGAACTTCGAGCGGCGTCGCCACCGCGGATGCCATGGTCTCGGCGCTCGCGCCAGGAGATTCGCGTTGATTTGAATGGTCGGGAACTCCGCCTCGGGCAACGGCGATACCGCGAGCCGCGGCAAGGCAAACACGCCGAGCATGCACACCCCGAGCGCGAGCAACGTGGTGGCCACCGGGCGTTCGATGCAGGCGCGCGACAGCCAGCCGCCGCGCGCGGGCTCGCTCATTTAGCGTCCTTTGCGGTGTCGGGCTTGGCGGCAGCGGCAGCACCCTCCGCAACCCGCACGGGGGACCCAGGCTTCACGCGCGAATGACCATCGACGATGATTACATCACCTGCCTCCAGACCACTGGCAATCACGGCGACTGCGCCATCTTCGTGCGCCACGGTAATGGGGGTCTGCGCCGCCTTGCCGTCGATGACGCGAAACACGAATGGGCCTTGGGCGCCTTGCCTCACCGCCTTGGCCGCAATCGCAACAACCCCGGCACCAGGCGCCGTTTGTAGCGAGATCGTGACGAACTGCCCCGGCCACAGCGCGCCGTCGGCATTGTCGAAGGTCGCGCGCATGGCGATGGTGCCCGTCGCCGCATCGACCGCATTGTCGACCACGGTCAGCGAGCCCGTAGCCAGCGGCGCCAGGCCGTCTTGATCGTAGGCGACGACAATGGCCGCAGCCCCCGCACCATCGCGCAACCGAGCCACTTGCGCCAGGTACGACTGGGGCAGCGCAAACATCACCGAGATGGGCGCGAGCTGCGTCACCGCCACCAGCTCGTCGACGCCAGCCCTCACCACGTTGCCAGCGTCGCGCTTGCGCAGTCCCACGCGTCCGGAAATCGGACTCTTGATCTGCGCATACGAGAGCGCCACCTCGCCCGCCACCACCGCCGCCTCGCTGGCGGCAACCGCGGCGCTTAGCTGCCCGGCGCGCGCCTTGGCATCGTCGAGCGCCTGCGCCGCCACCAAGTCTTGTGACGCCAGGCTGCTCATGCGCGTCAGCTCCGCCTGTGCCGCGACGAGCTGCGCCTCGCCGCTAGCCCGTTCCGCCCGCGCCTGCGCCAACCGCGCCACCAGCGTCCGGTCGTCGATCTTGGCGAGCCGCTGGCCTGCCGTCACCATTTCGCCCTCTTTAAAGTACACCGCGGCGAGCACGCCATCGACCTGCGGCCTGACCGACACGTGCGCCAGCGGCGTCACAGTGCCAATGCTCCGCGCCAGCGTCGGGACATCGCGCAGCGCCACGGTCTCGACAACCACCGGCACCGGTCCACCGCCCCGCGCCACCGGCGCCGCCCCGCGGGTGCTCCACCACCAGGCCGCGGCGATGGCCGCGACGAGCACCACCACCACCCAGGGCCGTTTCCAGGCGGGACGCGTCGGCATGTCTATAGGAGCAGCGGGCGCGGAGGTCGTCACCGTAATGTTTTGCGGCACGATGCCCGGCTTGCCAAGGCACAAGCGGTCAAAAGCGCCTCGCCGCGGCCTTCGAGCGCTATCCCACGGCGCGACAACCCTGCGCAAAACCGCTACATTCCCGCCCTATGACCGCCGAGGGCACCCCCAGCCGCGAACGCAACGACTTTATCCGCGACATCATCGATGCCGATCTCGCCTCGGGCAAGCACAAGGCCATTGCGACGCGCTTTCCGCCAGAGCCCAATGGCTACCTTCACATCGGCCACGCCAAGTCGATCTGCCTCAATTTTGGCCTCGCGAAGCAATATGGCGGCACCTGCAATCTGCGCTTTGACGACACCAACCCGACCAAGGAAGACATCGAGTACGCGCACGCCATCGAGCGCGACGTGCGCTGGCTTGGATTTGAACCGAGCAAGGTGCTGTTTTCGGCGGACTACTTCGAGCAAATGTACGAGCTCGCGGTGGCGCTTATTCGCGCGGGCAAGGCGTACGTATGCGATTTGAACGAAGAAGACATTCGCGTCTATCGCGGCTCGCTCACTGAGCCCGGCAAGCCAAGCCCGTGGCGCGACCGCAACGTCGCGGAAAACCTCGACCTCTTTTCGCGCATGCGCGCCGGCGAATTCAAAGACAGTGCCCGCGTGCTGCGCGCCAAGATCGATCTGGCCGCCGCCAACATGAAGATGCGCGACCCGCTGCTCTATCGCATCCGCCACGAGCACCACTACCGCACCGGCGACGCGTGGTGCATCTACCCCATGTACGACTATGCGCATCCGCTGGAAGACGCGATCGAAGGCATCACGCATTCCATCTGCACGCTTGAGTTTGAAAACAACCGCGAGCTCTACGACTGGGTGATCGAGCACACCGGCGTGCCTTGTAAGCCGCGGCAATACGAGTTTGCGCGCCTTAACATTGACTACACCGTCATGTCCAAGCGCAAGCTCTTGCAGCTGGTCAAGACCGGCGTCGTGTCGGGCTGGGATGACCCGCGCATGCCCACCATTGCCGGCATGCGCCGCCGCGGCTATTCGGCGGCCGCCCTGCGCGCGTTTTGCGACATGATCGGCGTCGCCAAAAATAACTCGGTGGTCGACATCGGCAAGCTCGAGTTTTGTGTGCGCGACGACCTAAATCAAAATGCGCCGCGCGTGCTGGCGGTGTTGAGTCCGCTTCCGGTTGAACTGACCACGGTTGCCGCCGATGCCAGCGAGTGGTTCGACGCGCCTAGCTTCCCCGAAGACATCGGCAAACCGGGCAGCCGCAATGTCGGCTTTACCCGCGAGGTGTTGATCGAGCGCGACGATTTCATGGAAACGCCAGAGGCAGATTTTAAACGCCTCGCCCCCGGCCGCACCGTGCGCCTGCGCTACGGCTATGCGATTACCTGCACCGACGTCGTTAAAGACGCCTCTGGCAACGTGGTGGGCCTGCGTTGCGAACACCATCCCGAATCGCTGCACGGCAAGCCCGTCGCCGATGGCCGCAAGGTCTCCGGCGTCATTCACTGGGTGTCGGCTAAGCACTCTGTGCCCGCCGAGGTGCGTCTCTACGACCGCTTGTTTTCCGCCAAGAGCCCCGACGAAGGCGATGGCGACTTCTTAAAGCACTTAAACCCCGCGTCGCTTGCGACCACGACCGGCGCCCGCGTCGAGAGCAGCCTCGCCGGCGCCACGGAAGGCCGCTTTCAATTCGAACGCCTCGGCTTTTTTTGCATCGACGTGCCCAACAAGCTGACCAGCGGCGACACGAGTGCCCTACCGGGCTCAAAACCCGACGCGCTGATTTTCAATCGCATCGTGTCGTTGCGCGACACTTGGCAAGCCGACGCCGCGACCGATAAGACCGCGGCCGCCCCGTCCGCTGCCAAGAGCGAGAACGTCAAAAACAAGACGCGCCCCAAGAGCAAATCGCCGGCCGAATTTCGCGCCGAGGCGCGCGAACGTTCGCCTGAGCTCAAGGCGGCCTTTGAACGCATGCAATCCGAATACGGCTTGACCGCGGCCGACGCCGATGTGCTCTCTGGCGAATTACCGCTGGCGCAGCTCTTTGTCGACGCCGCGAGCAAGACCAACCACCACGGCAGCGTCGCGAGCTGGCTAGTCAATCAACTCACGCGCGAACGCGGCGAGCGCGAGCTGTCTGAAATCAAGCTAACGCCCACCGCGCTCGCCAGCCTGGTCGACCTCGTCGAAGCCGGCAAGCTCAACAACCAAGCCGCCAAAGATGTCTTCGCCGTGCTCGTCAACGAGGGCGGCAACCCAGCCGATATCGTCAAGGCGCGCGGCCTCGACGTCGCCGTGACCAACGAGCAAATCGCCGCCTGGCTCAAAGAGGCGCTTGCCGAAAACGCCGACAAGGCTGCCGCCTTGCTCGGCGGCAAGACCGCGCTGCTCGGCTTTTTCATCGGCCAAGTGGTCAAAAAATCCGGCGGCCGCGCCGATCCAGCGACGCTAAACCAACTGCTCGCCGGCCCGCTCGCCTCGCTGCTGGCGTAATGCGCATGCGCAACCGCCCGCTCGCTGCCTTTACTGTTGCAGGAAATCCGGCCCCTGGTTGACAGATTTGCAAAGTAGCCGGCAGAAACGAGCGCTCGCGCGCGTAGATTCTGTGAGCCCCTTCGCATCAGCGCTATGCCACCAAGGAGTTCTTGGTTTTTAAGCCGGTAAAGCGGCTGAAATCGCGGTCGGAGGTGAGGAGCCAATCGATGGCGTGGTCTTGGCAGAGCGCGGCGACGCGTGCGCCGTGGACCATGCTGCCGACGGTCTTGGTGTTGGCGCAAAGGTTCAAAATAGACTCAGGGGATAGGAAATTTCAGGCGAAAATTGCGGCGGGTGGCAAAGGCCGAGCGGGGCTGGCAAGGTGCCAGATGCCGGGGTGCGGGCGATTTAAAGCCTTCAGATCACTGAGATTGAGTTCGGACACTGATGTCGTATTGTATCCACGCGGTCACATAGCAAGATCGCCATGAAGCGGCGACGGACACGTGTATCAGCGCCGCGCTCTTGGACCCTGGGTTGCATAGCAGCGCGCCATGCAGCACAAAGGGACGTACGCCATCATTGTCGCGGGCGTACTTGCGTTCATGGGCTGCCCAGCGGCGCAACCGGCTGCCGACGGCACTTGTGGTGACGGCATCGTTGACGTCGGTGAGCAGTGCGATGATGAAAACCTAGCATCGGACGACGGCTGCTCGCAGCTATGCGAAACCGAGACGCCAGTTTGGCTTAACGTGGCGAGTTCGGGACCAAGCGCCTTAGGCGCCTCGGCGATGGCATTCGATGCGGCGCGCGAAAAGGTGGTGCGCTTCGGTGGCGGTGGCGAGCCGCCCATCGATCGCGAGACTTCCACGTGGGACGGCGCAGCGTGGTCAACCGTTGCGACGACGGGGCCGTCGGGACGCGCCAATCACGCAATGGCCTACGATGGCGCGCGCGAACAGGTGGTGCTGTTTGGCGGATTTGACGTCGATTGGCGCGGCGATACTTGGACGTGGAATGGGTCGGGATGGACGTTGGCCGCCGAGGTCGGCCCTCCCGGGCGGCAACACCACGCGATGGCGTACGACGTGGCTCGCCAAAAAATCGTGATGTACGGCGGCTTTAGCAACCAACAAGGGCGGCTGCACGATACGTGGGAATGGGATGGCGCCAGCTGGACGAGCCAGGCGACCGTCGGCCCACCAGGCCATGAATATGCCGCGATGGCCTATGACGGGGCGCGCGGCAAGATCGTGCTTTTTGGCGGATCCGATGGGGCGTCTGCGTTCGGCGACACGTGGGAATGGGATGGTTCGGCGTGGACTCAAATCCCAACCTCAGGCAACGGGCCAGCTGCACGCCAATGGCATGCGATGGTCTATGACGAGCATCGCCACCGGGTGGTGATGTTCGGAGGTTTTAGCTGGACCGACGATCAACGAGGCATGCAAGACACCTGGGAATGGGATGGAACTGGCTGAACACAGACCGTGACCGCGGGGCCATCGGCAAGATGGTGGCATTCGATGGCGTACGATACGAGCAACAAGACGGTTGTCCTATATGCCGGTTACGCCGACGGCACCCCCACCACCGACACATGGGTCTATGGTTTCGGTCAGTGACGAGCCGTCGTCCAGCCATCCTGAGGCGCGTCACGGTTGGCTCAAAGCTTGCAGTCGACCGAGGCATGCGTAACTCGTACAAGGTTCCAATCATCGCTTCGCTATGCTTCCTTTCGGCGGGCACCGGAACAAGTTCAGTACTGGTTGGCTGCGGCTGCATCCATGAGCCGGCGGTCGTCGAAAGCACGGTGCCGAGTTGTTTCGGGGTCTACGATGTGGTCATCACCACCACGGGGTGTGGCCTCACCACGGCTGTAACCTTAAAAAACGATTGCGCCGAGCCGATTGAATTCGATGATCCATTTGGACGGGGCGGGGCCGTGCTCATCGCACCGGGCGAGCTTGCGCGAGGCGAGCTGCCGCCGGGGACCATCATCGACGGTGGCTTTACGCTCAGCGGAACGCTGGGCGAGGTCGCAACTGATTTCGTGGTTCAGCTTGATCTTGGTGACGCGTAGCGCGAGGCATACGACGGCGTCTGTTTTTCGGTCCAAACCTTGCGACCCTAGAGGGTCACGTACTAGTCGCAATTCCCTAGTGATCGCAAGCTACTGCAAGGCAACGTGCTGGATTTCCGGGCCGATCGAAATCAAGCACTTTGGCCTGTAACCGAACAGTATCAAAAGCATATTCGGAGTGGTACGTGACCCCAATGGGTTGGAGCTCGCCAATATCAGTGATCTGAAGGCTTTAAATCCCCCGCGATCCGGCACGTTGCAACTCAGCCAGCCCTCTGCGGCTCGTGTCACCCACCGCCATTTCCGCCTGAAATTTCCTTTCCCGCTGCAAGGCTTCTTCATCGGGCAAGTGGTAAAAAAATCCGGCGGCCGCGCCGACCCGGCGACGCTAAACCAACTGCTTGCCGGCCCGCTCGCCTTGCTGCTGGCGTAGCCGAAAGCAGGCTACCGGTGCAGGGTTTCCCTGCTTAGCCGGCCCTACTGGCGCTAAGACTTGACCGTGCTACACAGAGCGATGTATGCTGGTATCGGATTAACCGATACTACAAGAGAACAGCCATGCTGCCCCGCCCCACCATCGAAGCCTTCGATCGTCATCTGCAAACGCTCGGGCTGCGCTTCGAGGCTATCGTTATCGGTGGATCAGCGCTTGGGCTACTTGGCCTCATTGATCGGCCGACACGAGATTTCGACATTCTCCTGCCTGAGCTACCGCCATCAATTGCTGCGGCCGCGCTCGACTTTGCGAAGATCCAGCGAAAGGCGGGCATCGACCTTATGGATGAGTGGTTCAACAACGAACCACTCCAACTGAGCAACGTCCTGCCCTCGGGATGGCGTGAACGTTTACAGCCCATCTTCCACGGCCAGGCGCTCGTGCTGCAGACGCTTGGAAGAGTCGACCTCCTTGCTAGTAAATTATTTGCGCTCTGCGATCGCGGCACAGATCTGCAGGACTGCGTGGCGATGGCGCCCAAGGCGGACGAATTGGCGATATTGCGGCCGTGGCTCGACCAACAGGATGGCCATGCGCAATGGCCCCCGCATGTAAGCGCAACGCTCGCCGATCTCGCTCAAAGGCTCGGCCATGGCGTTTAGTCGCGCAGCCACCCCCGAGCCCAAGCCTTCGGCCGCGGAGCTCACGGCGCGTATGGTGGGTATCGGCATGAACTTCGCAAGCACGCCTCGAAAAAATGCCGATATCGAGAGCACGCTCGTCTATGCGTCGGCTGTTGGCATGGACGACAGCGATTTCCGCGTGCTCGCGGTGCTGACGACGTGGCTCGGAATCCACAGCGCGCACGTCAACGCCGATCGGCTGGTGCGCCTCGTGAACCAGCACCCATCTGCACGCGTCCAGGCCTTTTGGGCCGCAATCGCGACGTGGCTCAAGCAAGATCGCCGGTTCGTGCGCCTCATCCATGCCCACGACGGCGCGCCGATCGACTTGCTGCCGACGGGCACGTCGTTCCAAATCAAACGCCACGGCGAGGACGAGCGCTTCGCCAACTCGCCACTCCGCGTGCCAGGTGGCACGCTGCGCGATCGGCCCGCCGACGTGCTGCAGCCCAATGCCATGGTCCGCCGCCACGCCGGCTATCGCAATCGCGTCTTAATGGGCCCCTCGTTTCGCGCCGACGTGTGGACCGTGCTCGAGCAAGCGCCCGACCTCTCCGTGGCCGATGTCGCGCGGCGCGCGTCTTGCGCTTTTGCCACCGCATGGCAAGCCGCCCAAGACTTCCGCCTGCTACAAACTGCTACCTGACGCGGATCCAAACTAAACGCGCCAAGCTGAACCACCTGGCAACATGATGTGCCTATCTTCGTAACGAAAGCCGCCCGTCAACCCATGCGCCACGCCGCCCACATCGCAACGCTGCTTAGCGCCCTCACCCTCGCCTGCAACGACGCCGCGCCATTGCCCAGCCGCGCCACCGGCCCGGTGTGGATCGACGCCGATGTCGCCATTGAGCTGCCGCTGCACGACGTCGACGATGCCTGGGCGATCGCCTATGCGTTGCGGCGCTATCCGGCGTCTATTGTCGGCATCAGCCTGGTGCATGGCAATACCGACGACATGGCGCATCAAGAGTTCGCCACTACCCGCCTGCTCGAGCAGCTCGCACCACGCAGCGTGCCGCTTTACGTCGGCGCCAGCTCGGCGCAAGACCGCGCCCCCACCGCTGCCTCCGATGCCCTAGTCGCCGCCCTCCGCCAAGGCCCACTGACGCTGCTCACCATGGGCCGCCTCACCAACGTCGCCACCGCGCTGCGCGCCGCGCCCGAGCTCGCGGCGAACGTGCAAGAACTGGTCATCCTCGGCGGCCGCCGCGCCGACTTCAACCCCAGCTTTGGCCCCGATGACATCATCTTTCCCGACAGCAACGTCGAAGGCGATGCCGCTGCGGTCGAAGAGCTCGTCGAGCTTGACGTGCCAATCACGCTAATTCCCACCGAGCTGACGACGCAGTTCATCATCACCGAGCCAGACCTCGCCGCCGTTGCCGCACAAGGCACCGCCGGCGCCTATCTCGCCCGCCACAGCGAAGACTGGCTCACCGCGGTCAGCACCCTCGTCGGCATCGACGGCTTTTTCCCGTTCGATCTCTTTGTCACCGCCTACGCCGACGACGCCCACCACGACCTCATCACCTGCCGCGACGTCCCCCTGCGCCTCGACTACGGCCCCGACGAGTCATTCAAGCAGCGCAAAGAACCCGTGCTCCGCGTCATGGTTAGCCCGGACTTTGGTGGCCCGTCTGTGCGCTACTGCGACGCCTTCGCCGCCGACGGCAAGGCCGCCCTGCTGAGGACTTTCTAGCTTGCCGGCCCGCTTCGAATCAAACTCATCGGCCCTTTTGGAATTAGGCGTGCCCTCATACTAAGCCGGGCGCTTGCTACCTTAACTCGCAATTTGCCACAGTGGCTGTTATCGGATACTCGACACGAAAGACTCGGAGCGACCTCACGATGGCGCCATGGATTTCTTCGCTGCGGCGCTTGTCGCAATTTCCATCGCCGCACCCCAGCTAGCCCTGGCTAGCCCGTGGTGTTCAACGCCGGAGCGAATCGCTACCTTTCGTCGACCACCGCGGGATCGAGCACCGGAGCCACGGGAACTAGGTGGGCCCCAAGCCAAGACAAGCCGTGATGCATTCGGCGAAAGGTACCGAATACGCACGTCGCCAAACTTCACCTTGCGCTGGCAAGCGGCGCCGGTCACCGAGACCCAGGCGCAATTCGTTCTCGATGAGCTTGAACGTTCTTGGGCGATTTACACCGAAGAGTTTGGCCACTCCGCGCCCTATGGCAGCGACACGTATCGCATGAACGTCTACATCTCAAATGCGACCGACACCCCTGCCATCGAAGACGACAATCCAGGGGGCTATGCCGCATCGGATGACGAAGGCTATCCATACTTTGTGATGAACATCGCCGCATTCGACTCGGGCAACGATTGGGTTAGAGGCATCATCGCCCACGAGCTGTATCACGATTTTCAAATTTCACTAGGCGGCTTCGAGGAAGCACATAGCTGGTGGTTTTGGGAAGCGTCTGCGGATTGGGCCACCCAGGAAGTCTTTCCTGACGATCCGCTTAGCTACTTTTTCGTTGGCGTTTACGCCCTGACAGAGGATCTCCCCATTTTTTATATGGGCGATCCGTGGGGCGACGATGCACTTGCGGGAAACCACCAATACGGCGCGTCGGTCTTTCTTAAGTACTTGACGGACACTAAGCGCGACCGCCAGATTGTGATCGACACCTGGGAACAAGGTAAAATAGACGACGATGCGTTGCGCGTGGTTTTAGGACAAGTCGCGGCGAGAGCCGATGAAGCGTCCGACCTCTATGGCGAGTTCGCCGCGCACACAGTCCACTGGGATATGGTCAATGGCCCCACCATCGCTAGTACGGTCCAAGAGTGGGAGGCCGCTTACCCAGATAGATTGCGGGCGGATGCCAGCATCGACGCCCAAGGGACGGGTTGGGCCTCAGTTCGAGCAGGCTCTGAGGTCCGCGCCTTTGGCCACAATCTAATCGAGCTCGCTCGCCCAAGCGATGGTGAACTCGTCATCGCACTTCGGATGCAGGAAGCACCGCTAGCCGTCGAGTGGCGGCCGACCTTGGTTCGCATGATCGGAGGTCAGCCAACCTATACCGAGGTGCCCATCATCGACGGGATGGGGCACATCAACGCATACCTCGGCCCCGATGAAGCGCAAGCGTGGCTGGTCGTTGCGGCGATTGCCGACACACGCGACGCGGAAGCTACATTTGGCTACGAGTTTCGCGTCGGCGAGCCGCCACCGGAATCAAGCGTAGGCTGCGCGGCAAGCCGACAACGCGACATGCCCTATGTCATCATTGTCGTGTTGGGTGCTTACGCATTTGCGCGACGGCGGCGTCCAACGCGACACCCACGAATTAGTCGCTAGTTCCCACGCGCGGAGGGCGCGGCTTCAATTGGCGGCTGCGGCAGCGTAAAGAAAAACTTGCTGCCGGCGCCGAGGTGACTCTCCGCCCAGATGCGGCCGCCGTGGCCCTGAACGATGCACTTTGAAATGTATAGGCCAAGCCCAAGGCCGCGCCGATCGTTGCCTTTTAGCTGGAGAAAACGCTCAAAGATGATCTCGAGTTTGTCGGCGGGAATGCCCGCGCCCGTGTCTGCCACGGTCATGGTTAGCTCCGCGCCACGTCGCTCGGCGCGCACGACAACCTTGCCGCCGCGCGCTGAAAACTTAAGCGCGTTGCTGAGCAGATTGCTCAGTACCTGCAAGATCCGCGCGGGATCAAAGGCACACTCGGTGAGCGGCGCGATGAGCTCGGCCTGCAGCGAAACGCCATTGCCGGTGGCCTGCACCTGAAAGGTCTCGATCGCCTCGGCCACGACCAAGGCGGCATCGGTGCGCTCACACGTAACCGCGAGCGCGCCGGCCTGGATGCTGGCGACGTCGATGAGGTCACCAACCAAGCGGTTCATCCGCGCGCCGCCGCGCCGAATGCGCTGGGCATGCTGAACTAATTGCGCCGCTGGCTCGCGACCCGCGCCCTCTTCGATGAGGGTCGCCGACAGCATGATCGAATTCAGCATGTTGCGCAGATCATGGCTGACGATGCCGAGAAATTCATCGCGCACCGCAAGCGCTGCGTCAGCGCGATGGCGCTCCCGCGACAGATCGTCATCGGTCATCTTGCGCTCCAAGGAGAGCAAGGAGCTCTGCTCGGCGCGCTCGCCGCTGACGGCATTGTCCGCCGCGGCGCGCTCCTTGCGCACCACCCGATCTTCATCGGCGCGCGCGCTCGCGATGTCGGTCGCGCTCGGCAATCCCGCACCAGGCGCACCCTGCCCCGTCCGACGGTCGGACTTGGCGCGTGCCGCCGCCAACACCTGGTCAGCCCGCAGCCGCGCGCGCGTAATCACCGCGTCCGCCAACTCGTCGATGCCCGACTGCTCGTCACCGAGCGCCTGATCCGCCACCTCGCGCTCAACCCGCAGGCTTTCGTCGGTCTGATTGCGCTCGGCTGCCGGAGGGGGTTGGTTGGGTGGCACGGGCCAGTACTACCACCCCCCGTGGCGTCAAGTCCGCGCAACCGGCAGCGCGATTTCGAGCGTTACTGAGGCGCACCATTGGCGTCTGTGCGAATGACCTCATTTCGGCTGAGACAGCGCCATCTCCCGCCCCCTAACCACCCGAAAGGCGCCGCCAAGAGCGCCCCAGGGCGACGGCGGCGCGCGCAATGTCGTCGACCGTGGTGCTGCGGCCAAGCGTCAGGCGCACCGAGCCTAGCGCGGCCGCTGGCGCGACGCCCATGGCGAGGATGACCCCAGAGGCGCGATCGTGGCCGTCGTGGCAGGCCGAGCCGGTCGACGCCGCGAGCTCGGGCGCGCCCGCGAGCACTGCCTCACCGGTGACGCGCGGAAAGCGCACGTTGAGCGTGTTGGGCAGCCGCAGCTCGCGGTGGCCATTGAGCGCAAGCCCGGGCACGTCGGCGGCGAGCCGCATCCACAACTCGTCGCGCAGCGCGCGCACCCGCAGCGCCGCGGCGTCTAGATCGTGCCCGAGCGCTGCGCAGGCCGCGCCAAGGCCGACGATAAAAGCAACGTTCTCTGTGCCAGGACGCAAGCCGCGCTCGTGACCTGCGCCAAGCACAAATGGTGCGATCGGCGTGCCGCGCTTCACATAGAGCGCGCCAACGCCCTTGGGTGCGCACAACTTGTGGCCGGCGACTGACAGCAAATCCACGCCCAGCTCGCGCACGCTGACTGCCACCTTGCCCAGCGACTGCGCGGCGTCGGTGTGCATCAGCGCGCCGGCCGCGTGCGCCACCGCCGAGAGCTCGTGCACCGGCTGCAAGACGCCGGTTTCGTTGTTCGAATGCATCACCGTGACAAGCGCGGTGTCGTGATCAATCGCCGCGCGCGCTTCACCTACGCTCGCGACGCCGTCGACGTCGACCGCAACGCGGGTCACGCGCCAGCCGTACTGCGCCAACCACTCACAAGGTCGCGCCGTCGCCGGATGCTCGATCGACGTGGTGACAATTTGGGAGCGCGCGCCGCTCGCCTCGGCCACGCCGCGAATTGCCAAATTGTTGGCCTCGGTGCCACCGGAGGTAAAAATCACCTCGTCGTCGTCGCAACTAAGCAGCGCGGCTACCTGCGCGCGCGCCTCCGCCATCGCCTGCCGCGTCCGCGAGCCATACGCATGCCCGCTCGACGGATTGCCAAAATGCTCGCGCAAATACGGCATCATCGCGTCGACCACCTTGGGCAGCACCGGCGTCGTTGCGTTGTGATCGAGATAGATTGGATCGGCTGGATGCATGAGGTCGTCACAATCTAAGTGTCAATTGCCAGGAGGCACAAGCGCCGGGGCCAACCGCATCGTCTCGGCCATGCGTACCGCCACCACCACGCCTGAAACAAAGGTGAGCGCAGCAATCGCCCACATCGCGGCGGGCAGACCAAACGCATCGGCGATGAGCCCCGCGAGCAACGCGCCGATGGCGTAGCCCAGATCGCGCCACAGGCGGTACACGCCCACCGCCGAAGCGCGCCACGCCGGATGCGCCACGTCGCCAATTGCTGCGAGCAGCGTAGGATACACCATCGCGGTGCCAAGCCCGAGCAGCACCGCGCCGGCCGCAAAGCCCCAATAACCCTGCGCTAGCACCACTAGCGCAATGCCGACCGCCTGCACCCACACGCCACCGGCGATGAGCCACTTGCGGCCCACCCGATCTGACCACGCGCCGGTCACGAGCTGCGCCATACCCCACGTCGCGGGATAGATGGCGGCGAGCGTGCCGATCTGCGCGAGATCCATGCGGGCCGCGGCGAAGAACAACGGAAACAAGCCCCACGCCATGCCGTCGTTGAGGTTGTTGACCAGGCCGGCCTGGCTGATGCTCGACAAGTTTTTGTCGCCGACCGACGTCCGCCAAAAAATCTCGCGCTGCGACGGCAGCTGCTCCGCGATTTCCCCATCGCCGTGCAGCCGCGCCTCGGTCGCCACATGATGCTTGGTTTCGCGCACGGCAAACACCGAGAGCGTAAGCCCAATGGCGACAAAGCCAACTCCGAGATAAAATGGCTCGGGCCGCAGGCCATAGCGTGCGGCAATAAACCCGGTCGCGAGCGCGCTCATCGCCACCGCGAAATACCCGGCGAATTCGTTAAAGCCCATGGCGAGGCCGCGCTTAGCCGGCCCGGCAAGATCGATCTTCATCATCACCGTCGTCGACCACGTCAGCCCTTGGCTTACGCCAAGCAGCGCGTTGGCAAACAGCACCCACGACCACGTCGGCGCCCACATCAACAGGAACGGCACCGGCACCGCGACCAGCCAGCCGCCGATGAGCACGTGCTTGCGACCAAACCGATCAGACAATCGCCCGGCGAGAGAATGCGTCAGCGCAGTGGTGATGACAAACACGACGATAAACGAGAGCACCGCGGTCTTGGCCTCGAGGCCAAACTCCTGCGCCGCGATCGGCGGCAAGATCGTCCGCTCCATACCAACCATCGCGCCAACAAATGCATTGACCACCACCAGCAGCGAGAACTGGGCGAGGTTCTCACGGAGCCCGAGGCGAATATTGCTCATAAATAGAGGGTCACTCTCGGCCCGAAATTCAACAACTATTATAAGTGGTTAACTACGCTACTGCGTGATCACATTCAAGCGAACGTGACTACGCAGTACCGGATCTAACATCCAGCAATTAAAGGCTATTTGGGAGCCGAGAGTGACCCTATTCGCGGCAGCAGCAACGCCTGGGCCACCCAAAAGGCCGAGCGCAGCGTCATGGCGACTACCGTGCGCGGCTCGTGCGCGCCGCCGGTGAGCACATGCACCGCGAAGGCGGCAAAGACCACCAGCGTGGCCGCCGCAAGCGCGCGCGCGATCCAAATTGCCACCGGGCGCCGCCGCAACGTCGCGAGGCCGCCAACAATATAGATAAATCCCGCCGCGAAATTAAACCACAACACAAACGGCACGACGTTGCCCGCCGCCGCGCGGGCCTGCGCGCTGCCAAACAGCACGCCGCCGCCCTCGACCAGCGTCGCTACGCCAAACGCGACCGCCAGCCCGCCTAGGAGCCAGCGCGCAACCCCGCGCCGTGGCCGACCGGTGTCTGGAATTGAGATTGCCATTGCCGCCGTTGACGAATCGCTCATATCCCGCTCCGTTCCTCACGCCAATGCTTCAGCGCCAGCACGCCCGCCAGCACCACCGACGACGTCATCGCGACGGCGCCGAGCAGCACCAGGATCGGCGACATCCCAAGGTAGAGTTCCGCAAGAATACCAATCGGCATCAGCAGGCCCGCGAGGCCAAGCGCCGCCGCCGTCTGCCGCGCCTTGTCGCTCGCCGACCCCAGCCGCACCAGGACAAATCCCAGCGCCAAATTGAGCAACGCAAACAAGTTCCCGTGGACGTGGGCCAGCCGCGCCTCGAAGTGTCGCCCCTCACCGTAGCCGGCGGCCCAGGCGACCTTGTCCGGCGCGAAGTCGCGCAGGTAGATGAGCAGAAAGCCGTAGAACATAAAGCCCGCCATCACAAGCAGGCCAACGCCAACGTTGTAACGGCCAGACTTCATCGGCTACCTGCCCCAACGCGCGCGCCAGTCAACGCGGTCGCGCCTGCCAAACGCTCAGCCCAGCCTAGGTTCTTCATAAGAAGTGAGTAATCGCTTAATTACGAACAAGCAAGCCCGTCCCCCACCATGTGTCAAAGGGCCGCGGTCGTCTACTTGGCGAGCACCAACTTGAAACCCCGCATCCTTGGGGTTTGTGCCGCTATGCCTCTAGGGACCGAGGTTGGCACCAGACGCGGCAAGGTTCTCAGGGCAGGCGACATGTCAGATCATGTCAGACCTTGGTCGCCGCCCGGTTAGCGCTTGTTATTCCGCCGACGTAGACCACTTGCATGCTGTGCTCGAAGCTGCCCTGCATGAAGAAACCACACAAAAAATATCCCCTCGCCGCCATCACCCTACTTTTTGCGGGTTGCATCGGCACCGACGATCACGCGCCACCGCCCACAATCACCGTTACCACCGGCACCTCAAGCAGCCAAGCCGTGCTGCTGGTCACCAGCGCCGACGGCACATGGCAACCCGTCGCGCTTGCCAACAATCAAGCGACCTTCGCACCGACGACGCACGCCTATGGCGTCGCCTTCGCTTGCCGCTACGATCAAGATACGCGCCTGGGCGTGCGGACCAGTACGCGATTTCTCACGATCGACGACGGCAACGAGCTTCATTTTGCGGGATGCAACGTATTGACCCCCAACACCTCGGTCACCATCACCGGCCTTCAGGCCAATCAAGAATTCGTCGCCAATGGCACGTCCTTTACCGAGGCGCAGCCGACGCAATTATTGACGCTTAGCCAAGCTGAGATCATGGGCGTTCTATGGCAAGTCAAACCACGCGCCGTCCTGGGATTTACTAGACAGCCCGTCGTCCCCGCGCAAGCCGACGTGCTCATTAACGCGGCGACCGCGGTGGCACCGGAGTTCATCCAGGTTGCGAGCGACCTCATCGCGCCGAGCATGGAGGTCGGGCTCACGCGATTTTATAGCGGCTCCACGTTTTTCGAACTGGATACCTTTGGCCCCGCAGACGCCGCTGGCATTGCCGTGCCGCCCGCTGCCTTTCGCCAGCCAGGCGACCTGATGGAGCTCGACGCGACTGAGCTGACCTCCGAAACCAACCTCCGCTATGTGCAGCACTTAGTCGATAGGGCGGACGTATTTAGCCCGACCCTTCCTGCCGCATGGAATGCTCCCGCGCCACAAGTAGACCAAGGGGGCGTGTCATTTTCGTTTACGCCGCGTGCGTCATGGGAAGGATGGTATACGGCATCCATTCAGATTTTTGGCTTATCGGATCAGCACCATGGCATTAGCGTCAGCTCGGCCTGGCCGCAAGACGACTCTCAGACCGCGGTCCGGTCCCCAGACTTCGCGGCCTTTGCCACGTGGGCACCGCCGCTCGCGGATAATCAGGAATTATACTGGTGGAGCGATGCCGTCGCCGTCTCCGACCCCGCCATTGCCGCGGGACGCCAACTGTATGTCTCCCGCAGCTCTGCGGCCCCCTAAAGCTGCTCCGGACTCGCCCGGGGACACGAGCCCGAGCCGCGGGCAAAAATATGACGGTCTGCGAGGTGCAATACGTCTTTGAACTTGAGCAAGGCGGACGTCGCGCCTAGTATCCGCCCGCCCATGGACGCCCACCAACGCTTGCAGCTGCAGCTCTACAATCAGGTGCGGCAGGCCTCCATCGACTTTGACCTGCTCGCCGCCGGCGACAAAATCATGGTCGCCATGTCGGGCGGCAAAGATAGCTACACGCTGTTTCACATTCTCACGCAACTAGTACCGCGGCTGCCGTTCAAGGTCGAACTCGTCGCGGTGCATCTCGACCAAGTGCAGCCCGGCTACGACGGCAGCACGTTCGTCCGATACATGGAGGCCACCGGCTGGCCATATGAGATCCTACGCGAAGACACCTACTCGGTGGTCACCACCCACCTCACCAGTGCGCAAACCTATTGCTCCATGTGCTCGCGCCTGCGTCGCGGCATTCTCTACACCGCCGCTGAGCGCCTAGGCTGCAACAAGATTGCGCTCGGTCACCACCGCGACGACTCGCTCGAAACATTTCTACTCAACCTCTTCTACAGCGGCAAGCTGCAAGCGATGCCCGCCAAATACCGCACCGATGACGACCGCTTCGACGTAATCCGCCCGCTCATCACGTGCGCCGAGGCCGATATCGCCAGCTTCGCCGCCGGCGAGCACTACCCCATTATCCCGTGCAACCTTTGCGGCTCGCAGGAGGGCCTCAAGCGCGAGCAAATGACCGCGCTGCTAGCGCAGCTCGAAGCCACCATCCCCAACGTGCGCAACGTCATGCTGCACGCGCTCACCAACGTGCGCCCCACTCACCTGCTCGACGCCGACGTCCTGCGTGCCTGGGCGGCGCGCGACCCCAGCATTCAACCAAACAACGAAAAGCCGCCGCGACCCCAACATGCCGCGGCCTTGCCCGTGATCACGTCACAAGGCCAAACCAAGCTCCGCGTGCTCTAACGCATAAACTTGGCCGATGACGGGGTGTCCCTAGTTTGTCGTAGCACGCATTAGCGGATGAGCCGTCGGCGCGGTTGGCAGTTCACCACCAACACGGCGCACTACCCTACCGGCAGGTGGCGCACGTTTCTTCCGCGAGCATAGATTGCACAGCGGTAGTCGTGGCACCGAGGGAGGTGGATACCACAGCCGTCTCGCGCCGCCCGGGAGGGTCGCTATCTGCGAGCAGGAAGACACGTGCGCCCACCTGCCGGTCCTCCATCTATCTGCGAGCAGGAAGACACGTGCGCCGACCTGCCGGTCAACAATCTGTCTGCGAGCAGGAAGAAACGTGCGTCCACCGGCCGGTCAACGCGTCCACCTGCCGGTCAGCGCGCGCGCCGCGGCTACAGCGCCGCAATCGCCGTCTGCAATCGATCGGTCGCAAACAGCTCTAGATCGACCTTTTCGACCAGATTCGCCGCATTCTGCTTTGGCAAGATGCAGCGCCTAAAACCTAGCTTGGCCGCCTCGGCAAGCCGGGCCTCGGCAAACGGCACGGCGCGAATCTCGCCGGCAAGTCCAACTTCACCAAATACTAGTGTCGCGGCATCAATGGCCCGGCCGCGCGCCGACGACGCAATTGCGCAGGCGATAGCCAAGTCGCTCGAGGGGTCCGTCAACCGAATGCCGCCGGCCACATTCACAAACACATCCTGCGACAGCACATCGCAATTTGCGCGTTGCGCCAGCACGGCCAACAATAACGCCACGCGATTTGGATCCACACCCGACACGGTGCGCCGCCCAAACCCGGCCGCCGGCGGCGCGACCAAGGCCTGAACTTCTACCAGCAGCGGCCGCGTGCCGTCGACCGCGCCCACCACCACGCTGCCCGGCGCCCCCTTGGGCCGCTCCGCGAGCAACAGCGCCGACGGATTGGCGACCTCCGCCAGACCAGTACTGCGCATCTCAAACACGCCAATCTCCTGCGTCGAGCCAAAGCGATTTTTATGCGCCCGCAAAATTCGATACATCGCGCCGTGGTCTGACTCAAACTGCAACACCACATCCACCATGTGCTCGAGCGTCTTGGGCCCGGCGAGATTGCCGTCTTTGGTGACATGCCCAACCAGCACCGTGGCGATATTGCGCTGCTTGGCGAACTGCATCAGCCGCCCGGTGCACTCGCGGACCTGCGCCAACGACCCCGGCACCGAGTCGAGCGTGCTCGTCGCGATGGTTTGAATCGAATCAATTGCCACCAACACCGGTTGCAGCTTGGCCGCGTGGTGCAAAATGGCCTCGAGGTCGGTCTCGGCCATGATGTGCACCGCCGCATGCGCCACGCCCAAGCGCCGCAGCCGCAGCGCCGCTTGCGCGGTCGACTCTTCAGCGGTCACATACAAAACCGGCGCACCCTTGCCGCTATAACGCGCCGCCAGCCCGCCCATTAATTGTGAAAGCAGCGTCGACTTGCCGACCCCCGGGTCGCCGCCTAGCAGCACGAGCGAGCCCGGCACCACGCCACCGCCGAGCACGCGATCGACCTCCGCGATGCCGGTGAGCAACCTAGGCGAAGCCGAATCGTCCGCAACATCGCTTACCGAAACGGGCGCGGCCAGTGCCGCCTCCTCGGTCCGGCGGCCCGACCTTGCCGCCTCCTCTATTAGGCTATTCCACTCGTTACAGCCCGGGCACCGCCCCATCCACTTGGTCTCGGCGTGCCCGCAGTTGTCGCAGCGGTACACCGTCTTGGCCGCCGCCGGTTTCACCTTCGCCATGCACCGTTATACGGCGCCCCTCTGACGAACCTTTTACTCTGCGAGCGCTTCAAGGCGCTTTTTGGCCTCGGCCTCATCGGCGGCGTTTTTGCCCTCGACGAGCTTTAAATAGGCCGTATACGCCGCAATTGCGTCGTCATAGCGCTTGGCCGCCTGATACATCGCGCCCAAATCAAACCACGCTGCTGCCAGGCCCTTGTCCAGCTCGACCGCCTTCGCATAGGCGACGATGGCATCGTCCGTTCGCTTCTGCCATCGCAGAGCCACGCCCAGGTTAAAATGATAATCGGCCACCTTTGGGTCGAGTGCGATTGCCTTGCGCTGCGCCTTCTCGGCGTCGGCGTAGCGCTTGGCGCCACGATACGCGATGCCGAGATTGCCCCAATACTCTGCGACTCCCGCGTCATGCTTGGTCGCCGCCTCGAGCGCGGTAATGGCGCCTTTTAGATCGCCCTGCTTGCGCTTCATGACGCCCAGCGAGCTCCAACCGAGCGCATTTTTCGGCTCAAGCGTCAGCGCCCGCTGCATCGAGACGATTGCTGGCCCCGCCTGCCCCGCCATGTGTTGCGCCATGCCAAGCCTCTCCCAGTGGTCGGCCTTCTTGGGCTCTAGGTCCACGGCCTTTTGATACGCGGCCACGGCCTTGGTAAACTCTTTGGCCGCCTTGTGCATGCCGCCGAGGGCCACCCACGCCCCAATGTGCCTCGGGTCGCTCGCGATGGCCGCTTCAAAGGCGGCGACTGCTTCGCCATCGCGCTTCTCCGCGCGCAAGGCGATGCCCTTTTTGTAGTAGGCCCCGGCATCCGCGGCCAGCGACTGTGGCGCCACCAGCAACATGAGTGCAACAACGACTAGGCTAAGGCTGGACCGCATGCAGCGATGCTAGCTCATTTCTCCGAGCGCCGCGTCGTAAAAACAAAAAGGCCAGTGGTTCTACCCACTGGCCCTGCGATCACACGATCTATTTGAATAAACCGTCGACTAGAACGTCACGCGAACACCGAAGCGGAAGATACGTGGTGCCTGTCGGTCCGTCGCATTCTTGAAGTTCGGGTTGAGCAGCGGCGTCAGGCTCGCTTGCTGGCCATCGCCGTCAAGCGACTTGGCATGGACAAGGTCACTCGCATCGCCATCGACGATCGGATTGATCGAGTCAAACGTGTAGGTATCGTCAGTTTCTGTCGCGGTTTGGATGTCAAACACGTTGAAGATGTCGGCAAAGACTTCGACGCCGGTGCGCTTGTTGATCTTGCGGCCGTATTGGATTTTCAGGTCGGCCGACCACACCGTTGGGTTCCGGGCTTCGGTACCACGTGGCAGAATAAAGGCTTCCGAGCTGCCGTAAAAGATGTGGCTGCCCAGCGTGTTTTGCGGGATGCCCGATTGCGCGCGGAAGCTGCTGCCGAGCGTCACCGCGCCGGACTCTTTGAGGTCGAAGCGATAGAAGCCGTCCAGCTTAAGGCTATGTGGGCGGCTCAGGCCAAGCTCACCGTAACGGTTCGCCATGAGATCTGGCAAGTCATACAGCGAGGTGAGGTTCGGGTCGAGCTGGTCGGTTTCGGTTGAATACAGACCCGGGAAGTTACCGACGTTACGCGAGAAGGTATAGGTCGCGAGCAGCAACGAGTCCTTCGAAAAGCGGCGCTGCGCCGTAATTTGCAGGGCGTCGTAGTTACGGACGGGCTTGTCAAACTTCTTCACGCCGCGCAGCAAGTCGGCGCGGAAGGCATAGAGTTCGGCCAAGACGGTTTCGCCATTGGCTTCGAGCTCGGCAGCCTGCTCGTCGAGATCCGCGGCTGCGTCGTCAAAGTTTTCACCAGGGTTGGTGATGAGGTAGTTGAAGCCGCCGTCGGTCGAGATGTCTTCGATAACGCGTGGCAGGGAGCGATGAACGTAGGTGAGGCCCATCTTGAAGTCAGGCGCGACTTCGTATTCGCCGCCGAGCACAACTTCATTGAGGTACTGACCCTTCATGCCTGGCGAAACATACGTGATGGCACCGCCAAGGGTACGCTGATACACGGCGTCACAACCCGTAAAATCTGGGGTTGGGTCGGTTGGGTCAGATGCACCCGCGCAATCGGCCGCCGTAATGTTGCTTTGCTGCTGAAGCTCACCGCCGAAGGCGCGGACGTTGATGTCGAGCGGCACCGCTTCGTAGAAGCGGCCCCAGTGCGCAAAGAACTTGGACTTGCCTTCTTCGGTTGGGTCATAGACGAGACCGATCCGCGGCGAAATCATATTTTTGATCTCGAAGGCCTTTTCGGGAATGATTTCGCCTTCAGGCGTGGCGTTGCCGACCAGCGATTCGGCGACAAAGCCAGTTTGCTGCTCCCAGCGAATGCCGGGGTTAAACGACAGGCCTGGGGTGATCTGCCAGGAATCTTGCAAAAACGCCGCGATGCCTGCGCTCTTGGTCGCCGCAGCGACGCTGTCAGAGATCGAGCAAGTTTGGTCCAGGATGCCATCCTCGTCAGCGTCGATGCCGCACGGCACATCGCCGGCCGTGTCGAGCTCGAGGAAGGTGTCTTGACGCCAATTGCCGTTGGTCAGCTGGGTATAGCGCTCGCTGCCAGTATAGCCGCGCGTCGCGTCGTAGATCGTTTGCTCATAGTCGAGACCGAGCTTGAACGTGTGGGTCCCCGCCGCCTCGAGGCGCTGGCTGACCGTCGCCACGGCCGAGAAGCGATCATTGGCAGCGCTTTCGATGTAGCCTAGGCCACCGACGTTGTAGCGTGACGTTGGGCAGTTAACGATTTCCGAGTAGTCATCATTCGGGCCGCCATCGGTGCAACGGTCCGAGTAGGCGTCTTCGAACTGCTCATAGCGCTCAAGCGAGACCGATTGTGAGTTGAACTGGATTTGCGGAATGTCCTGCGCCGAGCTGCGCGGGTCTTGCGAAGGGCCCGCCTTGTGGTAGCCGAGCACCGCTTCGACTTGCGTCTTGCCCTCGCCAAACGACGAGTTCCATTTAAATGAAGTGTCAAAGGAACCACTGGCCACGGTTTGCAAGCGGGATGACTCGGCGCCCGTCGTGCGATAGTTGTTTTTTGTCGAGCTTGGATTACCGAACAGCGACAACTGCGCTTGATGATCTTCCGAGATCGCCGCGCTAATTTTGCTCGTGTAGTAGTACGTCTGGGACGTCACCGGCGTGCGAGTTGCGCCGACTTCTTCGAGGACCGAAAACCCGGTGTCGGTATCGACGTCGTTGATGCCGTCGTTATTTTCGTCGGTATAGCTCGACAGCGTGCGGCGCACGTCG
Source organism: Myxococcales bacterium (assembly GCA_016716835.1). Classification (NCBI taxonomy): domain Bacteria; kingdom Pseudomonadati; phylum Myxococcota; class Myxococcia; order Myxococcales; species Myxococcales bacterium. The sequence continues at coordinate 1,938,404 of JADJUW010000001.1, forward strand.
TCATTGACGAAGGATGGGTTAAGGCCGACGTGAAACCACAGCTTGTCTTTGATAATCGGACCGCCAATTTCGGCGCCCAGATCCCAGCGATACTTCAGATCGGATTCAATACCGATCGATGAGCCCTCGCGGCGAATTTCAGTGGCTTCTGCTTGCAGCGAGCCCGGCGTGAAGTAACCAAAGACCGAGCCCTTGAACTCGTTACTGCCGCGCTTGGTGACGACGTTGATCGCGCCACCCGTAGAACGGCCGAACTCAGCGGCGTAACCGCCTGTGATCACTTCGGTTTCATCGATAAACTCGCTTGGGAGGTTCGTCGAAATGCCGCCGTAAGCGGTGTCCGTGGTGTTGAGGCCTTCAACGACGTACGTGCTTTCCACCGACGTCGAGCCATAGAACGACTGACCATAGCTGTCGCCCTGCGAACCGCCCGCGGTGTCGAGCACCGACGCAAAGGTACGGCCAACTGGAATGTTAGTCGTGAACTCTTCGGAGATCGTCGAACCGGTCTTGGACGAGCCAAGATCGATCAGCGGCGTCGTGCCGGCGATGATGATTTTCTCGCCTTCGCCTTTGGTGGTATCGATGCGGAAGTTGACGATCGCCAACTTACCTACCTGCACCTCAATGCCGGTCCGCGAAAACTCGGCTTCGTTGTAGTAGACGGTGACCAGGTAGATGCCCGGCGGTAGGTTATCGCCGATGTAGGCACCGTTATCCTCGGTAATATGATAGCTATCGCCTTGCAGCGCGGTCGATGAAATAACGACCGTCGCGCCCGCGAGTGGCTTGCCATTCGCGCCGTCGCGAATTACGCCGCGAAGCGCACCCGTCGTGCTGGATTGGGCAAAGGCTTCTTGATTGGCAATGGTGCCGAGCACTAGCAACCCTGAGGCTGCTAGCGCGCTAGACAGTAATATTTTTTTCATGGTGTTCATCATGGCTTCTCCCTATTCCTCAGCCGCCACAACGGTGATTTGCAAAACCTGGTTTTCTTCGATCGTCAGCGAGCCGCCGCCGAGATCGTAAAACACCGAGCCTGCATTGAGTGTGAGCGTATATGTTTCGCCGACCATTAACGGCGCGTCGGGCGTCAGCACGATCGCCGTGCCATCCGCACTCGGCGTTAGCGAAATTTCGTTGAGCGCGCTATCGACGAACGAACCGTCGACTTCATTGAGCGCGGCACCATCCATGTAGTTGTTAAACAACAGATAGACCGCGACGTCAGGCGTAACTTCAGTCGGGAGGATGACGTCATTTTCGTCGGGATCGTTTGGTGGCGGGTCAAAGCCGTAGAATTCGAGGCCAACGACCGGTACGTCGTAGGGGCCAAGTTGATCAGACGGCACCGTTTCGCCGCTCTTGTCGAGGACCACGCCGCTCTTGAGCGTGATTTGGCACGTTTCGCCAGCCGGAATCACGTCGAGTGGTTCGATCACCAGCGAAGGGCCAGGTGGATAGGTGAAGGCATTGCCGTTTGGCACGTAGTAACCATCGTATGCGATCGGCGTGTTGCCCGGGCCGCAGGTAACATCGAACGGCAGGCTGCCAGCGAGGCTGCCTTGGTAGATGTCGTCATCCGTCTCAGTGGTATCTTCGCCGCCGACTTGCGTCAGCGTTTCAATGCTGGTGTCGAGCAGCTCGTCAAACACCACGATGAATTGTGGAACTTCGGCCTGCGCAACAGCGAAGAGGTCGAAACCGCCGTCATCGTTTCGCAGAAAGTTGCAAAACTCATCTGGCACGTTTTCGTCATCTTCGCGGCAATAGGTCGCGCCCCACCACCAATCGGGGTCGCGCACAATGACCGCTAGCACTTCCGGCGGCCCTTCGGCCCGAAGCGATGTTTTAAGATCTGGGCTGCTGCAGGCAACCGCACTAAGTAATAGCGCTGCTGCAGGCAACCTAAACGCACCAAAGTTAGTCTTCATCTCGTTAAACCCTCCTGTAGCTTGAACTTGCGTAATGTAACCATCTGAAACTACTTGCCCGCAATGCCTCGGGCCGTTTGTTTTCAAAGTGATCTCTCTTATTCAGTGTAGTAACGGTACTTACACAATCGCAAATTTTTGGCCAAGAGCGACACTCGCTGCGAAAATCAGCGGCGCTCGCCGTGGTGGACAGGTAAACGCTTACGTAACTAACTTGCGCCGACCGTTACGCGTTTGGGCGCTTCGCCGGCGGCGGTAAGGGCTTGCTAGCCGCAGCTGCTGACGACGAGGCTGCCGGCGCCGCCGTAGCAGGCTTCATCGCCTTCGTGTCATCCGTTGGTGCGGTGACCACGGCTGGCGGGCCGTCGATGCCGATGCGACGCACGTTATAGTGAAGCAGCACCTTGCCCTCGATCTCGTTGTACATGTCCGGGTGTTCTATAAGGAACTGCTTGGCGTTATCGCGGCCCTGACCGATGCGCTCGGGGCCATAGGACAGCCACGCGCCGCTCTTGTCGATGATATTGGCCTCGACGGCGAGATCGATGAGGTCGCCCTCGCGCGAGATACCGTGGCCGTAAAGGATATCGAACTCGACCTCCTTAAATGGTGGCGCCAGCTTGTTCTTAACCACCTTGACCCGCGTGCGGCTGCCGATGACGTCTTCGTCCTTCTTAATCGCCCCAATGCGCCGGATATCGAGGCGCACCGAGCAATAGAACTTCAGCGCGTTGCCACCCGTGGTGGTTTCGGGGCTGCCAAACATCACGCCGATTTTGGAACGAATTTGGTTGATGAAGATGACCATCGTGCGCGATTTGGAAATGGCGCCGGTGAGCTTGCGCAGCGCCTGGCTCATGAGGCGCGCCTGCAGGCCCATGTGCGAATCGCCCATTTCGCCTTCGAGCTCGGCCTTAGGAGTTAGCGCGGCCACGGAGTCGACCACCACGAGATCGACCGCGTTGGAGCGCACCAACATGTCGGCAATTTCGAGTGCCTGTTCGCCGTAGTCTGGCTGCGATACCAAGAGCTCTTCGGTTTTCACGCCAAGCTTTTTGGCATAGCCGATATCCAGCGCGTGCTCGGCGTCGATAAAGGCGCACACGCCGCCGCGCTTTTGCGCTTCGGCAATCGCGTGCAACGTTAGCGTGGTTTTACCGCTCGACTCTGGGCCGTAGATCTCGACGATCCGACCACGCGGTAAGCCACCAACGCCAAGCGCGATGTCTAGCCCCAGCGAGCCGGTTGGGATCACTTGAACTTCACGTTCGACGGAATCTTTGCCAAGGCGCATGATCGCGCCCTTGCCGAATTGTTTTTCAATGGCGCCCAAGGCCACATCAATGGCCTTGTCGCGCGCATTGCCGGCGGCGGTTGCTGCTTCTTTCGTGGTTGGTGTCATCCCTATTGCCATTGCGATCTCCTCTTACGTACCGTTTACTGATTATGAGTTTGTGTACGCGGTGGCTCTGTCAATCGATGGCTTCTTGGTGCCGGTCGCCCGGTGCCCAACCGTCATCTGTTGATAGCGCTGCATCGTACATGCTCGTTTGTACAGGTACCGTCTGACGTTTGGCAACTTCGTGGGGGATCCCTAGGATGCGTTTTTTGATCACATCGAACTCGTAACCATTTGATTTAACTTCTGTATTTATCAAATTGATCATTTGCACAGGTACTACTGGAAAGGTGTCGTCGCCGTGCGTGACGCACAGCGGACCCAGCGAGCTGGGGCGTTTGGCACGTGCGATGACGACGTCAAAGGCCGGCGCGGCGGGCACCTGAAAGCCGAGTCCGCCGAGCTGGGTGGCCAAGGCACTAGCTAAGCGCTGCAGTTGTGGCGATGACGCGACGCCCACAACGATCGCGGTAGCGGCATCGCCGCTGGCGTTAGGACGAATCCCGCGCACGGTAAGGTCGAAAGGTTGGGTTTCGGCGGCGATTGACCGCATCACGTCATCGACTGCCACGGCGGCTTCGGGACGAAACCAACCGAGGTAGGCCAAGCACACATGATACGAGGAGGGTGCCATCCACGCGAGCTCGAGCCCAAGCCCCGGGGCGCGCCGCGACATGCTGTCGGCCAAGGCCCCAAGATTGGAACACAAAGCCGCCGGCAGCGAGATGGATACCACGCCGCGAACGGCGCCAACTGTCTCGGTCATGGCAAAACCCTAGCACCAAACTTACGAGGTGGGCGTGCCCGTAACGAGCACTTCACCGCGAATGTGCGCGACGATCATGCGCAGGCCCCACCACGCCGCCAGCAGCCGCACTTGATCACGCGCGCCGGGAAACCAAATCGACCGCGTCGTTATGCCGGCATCATGCGCCAACGCGAGCCAAACCGTCCCCACGGGTTTTGCGGCGCTGCCGCCACCCGGCCCGGCAATGCCGGAGACGGCGAGTGCCAACGACGTCGCAAACTGCGCGCGCGCCGCGCTCGCCATTTGCGTAACACACGCCTCGCTCACCGCGCCGTGCTCGCCGAGCAATTCCGAGCTGACCTGGAGCAACCTTGTTTTTTCGCGATCAGCGTACGTCGTCACGCCGCCGGGAAAAAAAGTCGAGGCGCCAGGCGCGTCGGTCAGGAGCGCGGCCAGCAGGCCACCGGTGCACGATTCGGCGGTGGCGACGGAAATGCCGCCTTCGCGCAGCAGGCGCGCACAGAGCGCGGGCAACGCCTCGTCGCCGGTGCCGTAGCACCAGGGGCCTAGCGCCGCTGTCACGCGGCGATCGAGCTCGCCGTCAGCGGCATCGGACTCGGCATCGCCCCCGGCGCGGCGCACAAATTTCACCAACGTTTCGGGAAATTTGACCTGATAGTGCACGCTCGTTTTTGCCAAGGCCGGCGCAATGTCGCGACATCGCGCCGAGACCTGAGACTCACCCAGCCCAAAGGCGCGAAACACGCGACGCTCGACGATGTGATCGCCCGGCGATCTTACGCGCGCGCATAGCTCGCTTATGCGCGCCCGCACGCCGCCCTCGAAGATATCAATCATCTCGCGCGGCACGCCGGGAAAGCAGAAAATGGCCGCGCCGCCGTGGGCAAACTCAAAGCCTGGTGCGAGGCCAACGTTGTTGCGCCAGGCCGCGGCCCCCGCAGGCCGCCTGACCTGCCGCAACATTAAGGGGTGTGTCGCGCGGGTTGTGCCGGCGAAGCGCCGCCGCATCTGCTCGGCCGCGGGCTCGTCGATCACCGCCTCACAGCCAAGCAGGCCGCAAACCACGTCGACCGTAAGATCGTCCTCGGTCGGGCCGAGGCCGCCTGTGCACAGCACCAGCTCGGCCCGCGACGCGGCGGCGGTCAGCGCGAGTGCGATATCGGGCGCGTCGTCGCGACAGGTGACGCGCCACGGTACCTCGATGCCCAGCTCCCACAAGGCGGCGCTCAACCACGCCGCGTTCGTATCCACAATCTCGCCGCGGCAGATCTCGTCGCCAATCGTCACGATCTCAGCTCGCATGCGGCGGCTATAGCGCGATTTCCCCCTTAAAACATCACGGGGCCGCAAACGGATCCGCCGTTAGTTGACGCGACTTGGACTTGTTCTTTATCATGATGCCTCAAGCTGGCCGACCAGCACCGGACACGCCCTGTTATGAAAATTCGTTACGCCGCCAAGACTGACGTTGGAATGAAGCGTGCCCACAACGAGGACTACTTCTCGCTCAACGAAGAGGAGCGCTTGTTCTTGGTTGCCGACGGCATGGGCGGCCACGCCTCGGGCGAAGTCGCCTCCAAGTTAGCCACCGAAACCATCGGCGAATTTTATCAGCGCACGGGGGCCGATGATGACTCGACGTGGCCGTACAAGATGGACCGCTCGCTGACCTACACCGAGAATCGCTTGGTGTGTTCAATCAAGCTCGCCAACCTGCGCATCTATGAGACCTCGACGCGCGATATTCGTTATAAAGGCATGGGCACCACGCTCGTGTGCTGCTTGGTTGCCGGCGACAAGATCTATGTCGGCCACGTTGGCGATTCACGCGCCTACCGCGTGCGGCGCGGCGAGATCACCCAACTAACCCGCGACCATTCCCTGCTCGAGGACTACAAAGAAGCTAAGCCTGACATGACGGAAGAGGAAGAGCGCAACTTCCCGCATAAGAATGTGATCACCAGGGCGCTTGGCATGCGCGAGACGGTGCAGGTAGATATTCGCGCCCACGACATCGAAATTGGCGACTTGTATCTGCTGTGTTCCGATGGCCTAACGGGCATGGTGCCCGACGCCAAGATCGCCGAGATTTCGACCAAAGACGACGTGCTCGATCGCATGGTCGCGGAGCTGGTCGATGCGGCCAACCGCGCAGGCGGCACCGACAACGTGACCACGCTCCTCATCCATTGCTTCGATTAGCAATCCGCTAGATAGTGGGCTATGCCCAATTTCGATCGTGTGCTGGCCAGCTGCTTTGCCCTGTTGGCCTTGCTTCCAGCTTGCAAAGAGGCTGGCAAGGGCGTAGCCCACTTCGGCGAGTGGACGATCGGCAAGACGACGCTCAAAGATGCATCTGGTCGCTGCGTGCCGACAACGTTTGCTAACGGCAAGGCCGGCGTCTATTGCTTCGGACAGCGGCCCGCCACCATTGCGGGCCAAAGTGCGACGGTCGATCTCTATTTCGCAACCAACACGCCGGATGCGCCGCTCATCGAATTGCAGCTAACCCTTGCGGCATGCAAACCCGAGCCAGTGCAAGGTTGGTTGCGCACCACGCTGGGGGCCCAAAACGTCGGAGGGGGCCCGCATGACCTGGGAAACGCCGGCCTTGCTTGGCCTGGCTGACGTCCCTGCCGCGAACGGCAAGTGCAGGCTTCGTTTTTTTCCGCCCAGCGAGCGGGCTGAGTTTGTTAGGCTAGCGGCGGCGGCGACACAAAACTAAGCACGGCGCCAGCCACAAAATTAGCAGCGCGGCCAGGCCACCCGCACCAACACCATTAGCATTGCACGCGCAACCCCCGACATTTCCGCTTTCAAAATATTCCTTGTCGTCCGGCAAGGTGGCGCTCCCTTCTTGGCACGTACCGGCTTGGCACACGTAGCCTTCGTCGCATAGTGGCGGATTAATGGTGCTGCCGATGATGCTGACGTCGTACTCATCAGTCGAGCCATCGCAATCATTGTCGAGGCCATCGCACACCTCAAGCTGTGGCCCAACATCGCCTTGGCATCCGGAGAGGATGCCTTGCGAGGTGCAGGCTTGTAACCCGAGCTCGCAGGTGCCGCGCGGCGAGATGCCGCAGCTCACGGGGTCTTCATCCGCATCACACGGACAGCCCTCATCAATGGCGCCATTGCAATCATTGTCTAGGCCATCGCATCCCTCAAATGCGGGCGCCTGCGCCGTACAGGCAACCCATTGACCGTCGGTGCAGCTCTCGCTGCCGGCGCCGCAGGCCGACGCGCAAGCGCGCACGAGGTCCTCGTCGATCTGGCCGTTGCAATCATTGTCGCGGCCATCGCAAATCTCCGTTCCGGCGACCTCGACGATGAGGCGATCGAGCACCTCGGCAAGGTCGCCGCCGCTGTTGACCTGCTCATAGCAGAGGTTGTCGTCCGAGGGCAGCTCGGCGTTGACGTTGCAGTCTAGGTGCGCCGTCCCCGCGATGAGCGCCATGCTGGTCATGGCCAAGGTATCGACGCTTTCGCCAAAGCCGATGATAAAGGTCGCGACGCCTTGCGCGTTCAAAGCGGTCACCGCGGCATCGCCAGCAAAGCGTGCGTCCGGATCGTAGGGTGAACACCATTGCCACCCATCCGTTATCAAGATCGCGTATTTGCCCCCCGTGGCGCCCTCAAACGCATTGGAATCTGCCAGGGCCTCGAGCGACTCCGCGATCGGCGTCCAATTGCCCGCGGTCGGCGGGGGCGCGACGAGCGCGTCCGCGATGGCGGCGGCACGACCTTGCGCGGGGGCGATTACCATCTTGCCAGCACCGCATTTGTTCGGCGATGGAAAGGTCATCAGGCCAAATCGCGCATCGGCTTCATAGGTCGCCAGCACGCCATTTATGGCCTGGCGCGCGACGTCCCACTTGGCGACGTCGTCGATGCTCCCCGTGATCATCGAACTCGATTTATCGAGCACAATCACGACCGTGGGTGGACTGCACTCGACACCCGCCTCCGCAGTCGTTACGTCAAACAGCAACGCCACGGCGAGCGACGTGGAAGCCAACCAGTAGCGAGACACCCACTAAGTCTACGCCGAACGGCGACGGCGCAGGAATAGAATTGCACCAATGAGGCCAAATGCGGCTAAGTCGCCCGGCCCGCCGCCACCGCGGCAGGCGCAGGACGATACCTTAGCCCCGGTCTCATCAAACGGTGAGCCGGTCGGATCGGTGGGGGTGACGCAGGTGCCGTCGATGCAAATCTGCCCGGGGTCACAGATGAGCCCGTCGCGGCCGGTCAGCCAAAGCGCGAGCGACGGCGAAGGCGTCTCCTCGTCCACGTCGCCATCGCAATCGTTGTCGAGGTTATCGCAGGTTTCCTCGCCAGGCACGACGAGGCCTTCGCAGGCGCCCCACACGCCGCCTTCGCACAGCTGTGTCCCCGGCTGGCAGACACCCTCGGTGGTATCTTCGCCGCACGTGCGCGCATCGCCATCGACGCATTCGCATCCCGGGTCGATCGCGCCATCGCAGTCATTGTCGAGGCCGTCGCAAATGTCCGCGCCGGGCTGCGGCGCATCGCACGCGCCCCACGTGCCATTTTCGCAGGTTTCGCTGCCGCCTCCGCACGCGGTCGCGCAATCGCGGCTTAGGTTCTCGTCGACCTCACCATCGCAATCGTTGTCGAGACCATCGCAGATCTCGTCGGTCGCGACGGTGCCGACGATCTCCGCCAAGGCGGCCTGCAACTGCGCCAGGTTGTCGGCCTGATAATAACAAACGTCAGGGTTGCTCGGATCGGTGGCCGTGACGTCGCAGCCGCTGGTATGGCTGCCGGCCAACACCGCCATCCGCCCCAACGCAAGCGCATCGACCGCGGCGCCAAATCCGACCACGAACGTCTTAATCCCCTTGGCATTTAGGTCGACAATGCCTTGCTCGCCGGCAAATCGAGTTGCCGGGTCGTAGGGAGAGCACCACTGCCAACCATCTGAGATCAAAATCACATATTTGGGTGCCGCCGTCTCCTCCCACGTAGGCAGGTTGGCGGCCGCTTGCAGCGTCTGCGCCATTGGCGTCCAGTTGCCGGCATCTGGCGGCGGCGCTTGCAACACCTCGGCGATCGCCGCCTGGTTGCCGAGTGCCGGCGCGACGTCCTGCTGCCCCGGCCCGCACTGGTTTGGCCGGGGAAAGGTCACCAAGCCAAACTCTACGTTTTGTTCGTAAGTTCCCAGGACTTGCGAGATAGCGGTCGCGGCGATACTCCATTTGGTCGTGCCGCCGATGGAGCCCGTTACCATCGAACTCGACTTGTCGAGGACAACCATCGCGCGCGACGGCACGCATACCGTGGGGTCAGCTGCCGCATCGCGCGGTACTGCGGCGATGACACCCGCAATGCTAAGCGCTGACAGCACGACTGTTCCCAAAGATCGTTTTCCGAAACGACGTTCACTAACTAATTGATCCCTCATCATGACGCCGCACTCAGCAAAAAACGCGCCAAGGCTAACGGTTCAATATTATTTCAAGATCATTTGTCCAGTAGCTGGCCGCGTGGCCGGACTGACCACGCTGGCCAGTCCGCGTACGCATCAACCAGCGTTCGGCCGAATTGAAACCAATTCGTTGGGGCAATGCCCAGCCTCAATACCGCGCGCCTTGGCGCACAGACCATAGAGTTCGTGGCGATGCCTGGAGACAGAAAAACCGCCGAGTTTTTCGGCGATGCGCTCCTGCAGCCGCTCGATTTCCGGATCTTCAAATTCCAAGATCAGGCTGCACTTGGTGCAGATAAAGTGATCATGGTGTTCGCCCGCCACTTCATAGCGCGCGTGCCCGTCGCTGAACTGCCGCTCGACCGCGAGGCCACACTCAACGAGCAGCTTGAGCGTGCGATACACCGTGGCGTAGCCGACCTTGCGATTGCGCCGCCGCACCTTGGCCAATAATTCGTCGATCGAAACGTGATCCGTCGTGCGAAAAAACAGGTCCACGATGACCTCGCGCTGCGACGTCGTGTTGAGCTTGTGCGCGGCCAAGTACGCCACCCAGCGGCGTTTTAGCTCTGCAGCGTCGCTACTGCGAAACTCCGACGCCTCCTCAGTCATTTTTTCACTTTTCCCCGAAGCCTTTGGTTTGTCAATGCATTTCAAGATGCACGGGATTCAATTACGGGTCCAGGTTTGGCCAAATTCTCCTGTATAGTCGGCGGATGGCAGCGCGCAAGCCCAACGAAAAACGAGACACCCCCGGCGACGAGGCGTCATTTGATCAAGTACTCGAGCAGCTACGCGTGGTCGTGGGCCAACTTGAGCGTGGCGAGCTTACGCTGGAGGAGTCGCTCGCGTCTTATGAACGTGGGGTCGCCTTGACCCGCCGTGGCCACGACCTGCTGCACGCCGCGGAGAAACGCATTGAATTGCTCGTGGGACCAGGCGGCGCCACCGCGCCACTGGCGGCGGCTAGCGATGAGGAAGACGACGACGGCGATCGGCAAGGCGCCTAAGCGTGGCCTCGACGTTTGCCGTTGCTGCCGCGCCAGTGCAAGCGCAGGCGTGGATCACACGTTGTGCCGATCGCGTCGAACAGGTGCTGGCCCGCCATCTTCAGCCGCCCTCCACCGATCACGGGCGCCTCATCGAAGCGATGCGCTACGCCGCGCTCGGCCCCGGCAAACGCTTGCGCCCGGCCATGCTGATGGCGAGCTGTGTCGACCTCGGCGGCAACCTTGCGCAAGCGGACGCCGCGGCCGCCGCCATCGAGTGCTTGCACGCATACACCTTGGTCCATGACGATCTGCCTGCGATGGACGACGACGTCGAGCGACGTGGGCGCCCCACCCTGCACATCGCGTTTGACGAGGCCACGGCCATATTAGCCGGCGACGGCCTTTTGACCGAGGCGTTTGGCTTGTTGGCGACGCTACCCACCCGCGCCGGCGAGGCAATCGCGACGCTGGCGCGCCTGAGCGGACCAGGCCACTTGCTCGCCGGTCAGGCGATCGATCTAGTCGCGCAGCGCGCGCAGCTGCCAATCTCTCCAGACGCGCTGCAGTCGATGCACGAAAAAAAAACTGGCGCGCTGTTTGCGGCCGCCGCCGCGCTCGGTGGCATCTGCGCCGATGCCGCGCCTGCCACCTGCGCGCGCCTTGAGGCCTTTGGCATGGCGTTTGGCCTCGCCTTTCAATATGCCGATGATCTCGATGACGGTGAGCATACGCACCTCGCCGAGCTCGCGCGCCGCGAAATGAAGCGGCATGCCGAGCTGGCGTGGGGCCACGCCCAGGCCGTGGCGCCTGGCGGCCAGCTCGCCGCGATGGCGGCGTGGGCGCGCGCCCTGGAATGAAAAGCCGCGCGCGTTGTTGTACGCTGCGATGATGTGGTCAACCGCGCGAACCTGGCTCCGCAACGGGCTTCCCATCATTGGCTGGCTGGCAACGATGGGTGCGTGCGCGACGCCTTCGTGCGCGCGCCATGATGCGCCTCGTCCTGCGACGTCAACGGCGCCCACCGCAGCGTCGCCGGCCTTGATACCGCCCGCGCACGACGAGCCGGCAGTCCACGCCGCACCATTTTCGCTTGACGCCGCGGCGCCGTATTTCACGGGCGATTGGGCGCCAGCCTACCAAGCATATCGCCGGGGGGACTACAAATCCGCGCGCGAGATAATCCTGGCGCTCCAAGGCCGCTCGGAAAAGAAAAGTAACTTTGAGGCGCACAACCATTCGAATATCTTGCTCGGGCTTTGCGAAGCCGGGCTCGCGCGCTGGGATGCGGCGGCGGTCGCCTTTGCCGCGGCGGTAACGCAAACCCCAGCGCTGGCGGATTGGCTGCGCTATCAACAAGCGCGAGCGCTGTACTTTGCCGGCGAGCACGCGCGCGCACGGACGGTGGCGCTGACCATCGATGCGGGCTCGATCGTCGGTGCCGATGCGGCATTGCTAGCCGCCGACGTAGTGCGCGGCGAAGGCAAGCCCGCGGCGACGGTGGCGGTGTATCGCGCTTACCTAACCGATCGCCCCAGCGGCATTCGGCGCGGCGAGGCACGCTTGCGTCTGGCAGAAGCGCTGGTCAAGGAGGGCACGGCGACGGGGCGAGACGAAGCAGGCCCGCTGCTACGACAACTATGGATCGCCGAGCCGCTCTCCAAATGGGGTGGCCAAGCGTTTGAGCTGCTGAAACAAACGTCGCCCGCGTTGGCGTCGCAGCCGCTGAGCGCCAGCGAACATATGACGCGCGGCATGGCGCTTTTTGCGGCCATGCGCAATCCGCAGGCGGCCGGGGCGTTTGCGGCGGCGCTCGCCACGGGTGCGCTCAGCGGCGCCGATCGCTGCCGCGCTGGCTATCACTTGGGGCAGAGCTGGTACAAGGAGCGCAAGCGCGAGCTCGCGGTGCCGGCGTTCTTGCAAGCGATCGAGGCGTGCAAGGCAGTGGGCGACAAAGACCTTTGGATGCGCAGCGCCTATCAAACCGGGCGCTCGTACAACATCTTGGGCAAGGCGGCCGAAGCCGCGGCGATGTTCGCGCAGACCAAGGTGATTGACCCGAGCAACACGCTCACCGATGACGCGTGGCTGCGCGAGGCCGAGGCGTGGTCGCTGCTTGGCGACGAAGCCAAGATCGAAGCGACGCTGGCCGCGATTCCCAAGCAGTTTCCTGCCGGCGACATGCGCGCCGAGGCGCTGTGGCGGCTTGGCTTTCGCGCCTGGCAACAAGGTCGCATCGACGACGCCATCGCGTGGTGGCAGCAACAAATCGTCGCCATGCCGATCGATCAAAATGCGTGGGGCGAAGGCCAGGCGCAGTATTGGTTGGGACGCGCGTTTGCGGCCAAAGGCGACCGCGAACGCGCGGTGACGCAATGGCGGCTCGCCGTTAGCACCTACCCGCTGTCGTATTACGCGCTGATTTCGCTCAATCGCCTGCGCGAGCTCGATCCGGCGCTGGTGGAAGCCACCTTGGCACCACTGCGCTTTGACCTCGCCTCGCCGGCGCCGACGCCGACGTTTGCGGCACAACCTGAGTGGGAAACGCCTGGCTTTGCGCGCGCGCTAGGCTTCTTGCGTCTGGGGCTTGGTACCGAGGCAGAGGCAGAATTGCGCGCGCTGGGCCTTTTGCCGCCGCCAGACCGAAAACAAGTAGAAGACGCGGCGAAGCTTGCCAAGCTGTGGGCGATCGCATTTCTTTATGATCGCGCGGAGCGCTACAGCACCTCGCATTGGCCCAGCCGCTGGCATACGCTCGATTACAAGCGGTTTTGGCCAGATGCCACCTGGCGAGCGTATTGGCAGGTAGCCTATCCGCTGGCGTTTGGCGAGTTGCTGCGCGAACACGCCACCAGAAACAATGTTCCCTTCGCGATGCAAATCGCCATCGTCCGCGAGGAGAGTGCGTTTACCCCTGATCTCGAATCGTTTGCCAATGCGATTGGGCTAACGCAAATGATCATCCCCACTGCGACGCGCTTTGCCAAAGGCACGGGCCTCACGGTATCGCGCGAGGCGTTGCAGGATCCGACGACCAATGTCACCATTGGCTCGCGTTTTCTGGGATTCTTGTTTACCTATTGGAACCGCTTTGAGGCGCTAATCCCAGCATCCTATAATGCCGGCGAGGGGGCGGTGCGGCGCGCGCTTAAGCTGCGCGGCACGATGGCAACGGATGAATTTATCGAGAGCATCGTTACCGATGAGACGCGGCTGTATTCCAAGCGCGTGCTCGCCACCTATTTTGTGTATGCGTGGTTGTATGAGCAACGTGTGCCTGTCATTGCGAACGCGATTCCGCGGGAGCTGTTGGCTAAATAGCCGCGGGTGGCTTTCGCCGCCGCCGCGTTGACAGGGCGGCGCCACGTTGCGACTATTAAAGGCAGTGCACGCCCCCGATCCATGGACCAAGCCCTCGTGGGCGTCGTTTATGTCGGTCGAGCAATGGGAGGCGTTCATCGCCACCGTCGAGCGCGAGCTCACCGATCGCGAGATCGACTACCGCCTCGACCAAGGCACGGTGTGGGCGGTGTGGGTCGGCGACGAGCCCTCGCCCTTGCTGCTGCTTAATCTCGCGCAAAAATGCGCCGCCGCCCCGGCCGATGAGCTGGCAGGAGTCATCAGCGAACATTTCGACGTGCTGCTGCGCATTCAAGACGAGCAAGAGCTGTTCCATCGCCTCTGCAACGACCTTGCCGCGGCGCGCCCCTTGCTCAAGCTTCGCGTCTATCCGCGCGATTCGATGGAGAGCGATCGCAGCGACTATCTGGTGCGCGACGTCACCGACGATCTGGTCGCGGTGCTGTGCTTTGACTTGCCAAACAACGTGGTGACCGTGCCCATCAGCGCCGTCTCGGCATGGGTGGCGGCGGGCGCGACCAACGTTGACGACCTGTGGTTTACCGCGCTGGCCAACGTGCGGCAGACCGAGCGCGGCGCGGTTGAGACGGTTGACATCGACAACGTGCCGCTGACCGCAATGACGGGCGAGAGCTTTTTCACCGCAACCCAGCTGCTGCTCATTGGCGACTTTGCCGACACCGACAATGACCTCGGCGTGGTGGCGGCGGTCCCCAACCGCCACACCCTGCTTTGGCACGCGCTTGGCGCCACGGGGATGAACGATCTCATCGCCGCCATGCTGCCGATTGTCACCGTCATGCACGCCAACGGCCCTGGCAGCGTCTCGCCGAATCTCTATTGGTGCCGCCGCGGCACCATTGTCACGCTGCCGATTGCGGAATCTGCCGACAGCTACGAATTCATGCCGCCGATCGAGTTCGAAGAAGACGTCATGGACGCGCTCGCCCGCCGCGCGAAGATGAATTAGCGATCGGGCGCCGCCCGCAGCGCCGCGGCGAAAAATTGCGAGTGCGTCGCGAGCTGCTGCATGTAGGCGTGCACGTCGTGGCGCGCTTGCGGCGACAATTTGGCGTAAGGCACCACGTGGGCGACAGGCACGTAGCGGAAGGTAAAGTTGATGCGGCGGGTGGCGAAGCCGTCAATGGCGGGCCCTAGCAAGTTCTTGGTTTTGGTTTCGACGCGCTGCACGCGGTGCAACGTTTCGTCTTTCCAATAGCTGCCGCCAAACACCTGCAGCGAGCGGTCGGCGAGCCACTCTTGCTTGACCGGCGCGGGATTGACGTGGCGGCCATGCGGGATAAATTGCAAAAGCGCGCGCTCGCCAAACGATAGCGACACCACCGGCCCCGGCTCAAAGTCGCGATGCTCGCCTACGCGCGCAGAGTCGACCCACTTTTGCTTGCCCGCCGCGTCGGTCACCTCGCGGTTGCCATAGAAATTGACCAGACACGTGTTGAGATGCCACTGCGGTGGAATATCGCTTGGCGCCAGCTTGGCGCGCACCAAGGCCTCGGCGCGCGCGACAATGGCCGCAAGCACCTTGGGATACGGCTCGGCCGCGACGCAGCGATTGGCGATGCCCTTTGGCGGATGGTAATAGTCCAAACACGCGAACTGCCAATTGCCCAGCCAATACACCGGGCGCAGCAGCGGACGTTGTTGCTTGCCGACTGGCGGCGGCCGACTGGTTGGATAACGCATCTCCCAAATTGGATGCAGCGTCGCCAGCCACGCGAGCACGTCGGCGCGTTCGGCGGCGCTGACATAGTCAGGCAAATATAAATAGCCGCGCGGCTCGCCCGCCGCGCGACGCGCGCCTCGCTGCGGAGCCACCGGGCCGCGACGCATGTCCTATTTGCTCTTGCGCTTGCCAAAAAGGCCGCGCTTGGCGCTCGGCTCTTCGCCCATCTCGCTGGCGAGCTGGCGCAGGAGCTCTTCTTGTTTGGCGGTTAGCTTGGTCGGCACCGCCACCGTAAATTGGACCACGTGCTCGCCGCGGCCGTGACCGCCCAGGCGCGGAATGCCTTGGCCGCGCCGCGCGATGACGTCGCCTGGCTGCGTCCCCGGCTTGACGTCGATCTTGGTGGTCCCGGTGCAGTTGTCGTCGAGCGTGTCAATTTCGATCTCTCCACCCAGGCAGGCAACGGTTATTGGCAGCGCGACCTCGGTGAGAATGTTGTCTTCTTCGCGGCGAAACCGATCGTCGGGTGCGACCGCGACCTCGACATATAAGTGGCCAGCTTCGCCGCCGCGCAACGAGGCCTCTCCCTTGCCGGCGAGCCGCAAGGTTTGGCCGTTGTCGATGCCCGCGGGAATGGTGATCGAAAGTGTCGACGTTTCCGCCGTCGCGCCGCGCCCTTTGCAGTCATCGCACGGCGACTTGATGAGCTTGCCCGCGCCGCGACACTTGGGACACGTGGTCTGCACCATGAAAAACCCTTGCGCATGCATGACTTGCCCGCGCCCACCGCACGCGCCGCAGGCTTCGGGCTTGGTGCCGGCTTTGGCGCCAGTACCCGTGCACGTGCCGCACGCGACCTGGCGACCGATTTCGACGTCCTTGGTGACGCCCCACACTGCTTCGGCAAACGTGAGCGAAACTTCCACCTTCAGATCTGCGCCGCGCGCGGAGCGCCGTCCGCCACCGCCACGACCAAACAAATCTCCGAACATGTCGCCGAAGGCAGAAAAAATGTCTTCGACGTTCGAAAAGCCGGGGCCACCACCAGGGCCTTCGCGCAGGCCGTCAAAGCCAAAGCGATCGTAGCGCGCGCGCTTGTCGTCATCCGACAGCACCTGATAGGCGTTGGCCGCCTCTTTAAATTTCTCTTCGGCGACGGCGTCGTTGGGGTTGTGATCCGGATGATA
Source organism: Myxococcales bacterium (assembly GCA_016716835.1). Taxonomy (NCBI): domain Bacteria; kingdom Pseudomonadati; phylum Myxococcota; class Myxococcia; order Myxococcales; species Myxococcales bacterium. The sequence continues at coordinate 1,955,181 of JADJUW010000001.1, forward strand.
TTGCTTGGCGAGCTTGTAGTACGCCTTCTTCATTTCGGACGCAGACGCCTCGCGACTTACACCCAGGACTTCGTAAAGATCTCGCATGTAGGCACCGCCGCAGTAGGAAGCTAGGTAATTCTCGCGTGGGCAGGTGTCAAGACACAGGCTAGCATTCATCCGATTTTTGCAAAAAATCGCGCACATGCGGGCGATTGTGCACGGGATCGCTGGCTCCGCTTGGCTTGCAAATAGCCCCATCCATTGGTAACCAGGGAACATGGGCATTAACAAGTTGGAGAAGATCTGGCTCGACGGCCACCTCGTGCCCTGGGACGACGCCAGCGACCACATGTTGGCGCACACGCTGCACTACGGCGTCGGCGCCTTCGAAGGCATTCGCGCCTACCAGCGCGCCGACGGACGCAGCGCGATTTTTCGCCTCCGCGAGCATATCGACCGCCTGTTTGAAAGTTGCAAAATCTGCACCATCGAGGTGCCGTTTACGCGCGAGCAGGTCATGCAAGCTTGCATCGATGTCGTGCGGGTCAACAAGCTGCCAAGCACGTACCTGCGCCCGCTGGTTTACTTGGGCTCCGGCGCGCTGGGCCTTGGCTCGTTTGAGCCGCCGGTGCGCGTCATGGTCGCCAACTTCGAGTGGGGTTCCTACCTCGGCGAAGCGGGGATCAAAAACGGCATCCGCTGCATGATCTCGGGCTACACCCGCGGCAACGGCAATTCGATTATGAACAAGGGCAAAATCTGCGGTCAATACGTCACGTCGGTGCTCGCTAAACGCATGGCGCTGAAGTCAGGGTTTGACGAGGCGCTGATGCTCGACCCGCAAGGCTCGGTCGCCGAGGGCACCGGTGAGAATATCTTTATGGTTAAGAACGGCGTCGTGCGCACGCCGCCGCTGGGCGCCGCCATCCTTGCCGGCATCACGCGCGACACCGCCATCTCGCTGCTGCGTGAAAAAGGCATCGAAGTGCGCGAGGAACTCATCGCGCGCGACGAGCTTTACACCGCCGACGAAGTATTTCTCACCGGCACCGCCGCCGAGATTACGCCGGTGCGCGAGATCGACCATCGCGCGCTGAACGTCGGCGCCATCACGCGCAATCTGCAAGAACAATACTTTTCCATCGTCAAGGGCGGCGACGCCAAGCACGACGCGTGGCTGGCGTACTGCTAGGCTGCTGCTCGCGAGAAGCGGATTGTGAATAGCTAACCGAGCACGTCGGATAGCCGTGATACTGCCGGAATCCGGCATTTCGCAACGCGCGCGCTCCTAAGCTGCCCGAAATCCACCATTTCCGCCTAAGTTTCCATCGCTGCCTGTTTTCTTCGTCGGGCAGACGTTGAAGTTGGCGACAACACGTCGTCCACCAGATGGCTCTTGCAATTTTGGGCTTGAATCTCTTATCGTTAGCCCATGCGGTTGGCCGAGCAGTTGGCTCAAGTCGGTTTTGGACGCGAAAAGTTCAGCCGACAGTGGAGGGTCTCATCCCAATGGTCAATTTGCTCGAGGAAAGTCTTGGGACTCAATAGCGCCCCGCAATTGCCTAAGAATCATATTTTGTCGGGAATGAAGCTGAACAAGATCGCCACGCGTATCGATAGCGACGATGTCTTATATCTGATCGATTCGAATTTACCGAAAATCGCACTAATCCATCTGACTTACGCCAAGGAGACTGAAGCTGCTTGGCCAATCGCTCAAATATATGAAAATCTCGACGAATTTCTAATAGAAGAATCGCCGTAAATGATGAAGGCCACCCTTAGGGGGTGTCCCTAATTTTTCGAGGGCGGCCTTGGCGTGATTGCCCGGGGTGAATAAGCCGTTCGGCGTGCGGGACGGGCACGCTGACTGGCAGGTTGACGCACGTATCTTTCTGCTCGCAGATCACACCCCTCCGGGGTCGTGCGAGACGCTTGTGGTATCCACCGCGCTCGGTGGAAACACCGCTGACCTGCAATCTATGCTCGCGGAAGAAACGTGCGCCACCCGCCGTTTGGAAACAGGTTTAGCTCCAGCGGGGTAACGGTCGCAAGCGGCTAGTTAACGTGGAGACAGTCGGCCTCACCTGTACTCGCTGCGCCCCATAACGCGACAAGGCACCCATGCAACGTAGCGGATTGTTGCGATTCTTGGCGAGCCGTATCTTGGATCGACTATTGCAAAAGCCCAATGGCATGAAAACCCAATGTTCTGTGCTTATCATCCTCGCGGCGCTCGCAGGCACCATTTTCCTGCCTCCGGCGGCGCAAGCGGCTCGGTCCACGTCCCAGCCAGGCGACGGGGCAAAACCTCGACTCGAAGTCGGCCGCCAACACGATCGTCGTGCAAAAACCCTGGCCTTAAAGAAAAAATCCAACCAACCTGGCCTTGCCAAGGCGAAGGCTAAGACTGGTTCGCCCGAGACAAGAGTTATCAATAAGCAGGCCGTCGCCAAGCCCGAGCAGGCGCGACGAAAGCTCGCCGGTAGGGTCGCCTTGGCGGTTCACATAATGATTGGGGTTTCCAGCTTGGCGTTAATGATATTCGGCGGCGAGAACGGCTCTAGTCTTGGCATGGGGGCATTTTTTATCAACGGTATGTTTAGCCCTCTGAGCGCTCTCATTTTTGGTGAAGACGATGGGGACGTCGCGGGGGCCAAGGGTCAGGCCGCAGCGACACCGGGCGAGGCCGCTGCACGCCCATAGCGGTTGCCGAGTGTCAGCGCACGAAGCTGATGTTCGACGGTTAGCGTAGCGGTCGGCCCACGGGTTGCCGCGGCGGCAAAGTGCGCTAGCTGACGCGCCGGCGGCTATTCGCTCGCAAGCGACTTATCTAGGTATTGCGCGGGCGCGCCCCCTTGTGACCAGCCCAGCACAAACAGCATGCCGAGATCGCCATCACAATCGAGATCGTAGGTGACGGCGGTCGCAAAGCTCAGTGCGTTTACGCCGGGCGCCTGGTCTGCAAGCGGCGGCGTGAAGGTTGCGGCGCCCAAGGGCGCTGGCGCCATATCCAATACCCCGTCCATCGGCGTATAGGCGTAGCTACCGTAGAAGTCGTCCGCGATGTGGAAATCAAGCTGACCTGCCCAATCCGCATCGGCGAGTAGCCAGTCACTCGCGGCGTGCCTATTCTTGGCCTTGCCGCATGCTGTAACGCCGGGATTCGCATCAGCCGCAAGCGGCGGATACCCCGATTGCGTGACAAAGGAGGTCCTTGCACCTTTCGCGACGGCGCCTAACTGCAGCTCAAATTCGGCCGCTTTGCCCTTACGCATATAATCCATGAACGCCGGAATCGCGATGGAGGCCAAGATGCCGATGATGGCGACCACGATCATCAGCTCGATAAGGGTAAAACCGTGCTGGGTTGGCAGATGCCGAGGTAGTCGATGACTACAGGGTTCATTGCTTGGCATATGTGCTCTCCCTCGACTCGACCTTACTAATTTTCCCACGAGCTATAATAAAGCACAATGCATCTGCCAAAGGCCGAACCCAAGGGTCACTCTCGGCCCCAAAACCCATTGATATTTTGAATAGTTAGCTACGCTACTGCGTGATCACGATCAAGCGAACGTGATCACGCAGTACCGGATCTAATATCTTGTAATTACAGCCCAATCGGGAGGCGAGAGTGACCCTGTTACTACGAACTCACCAGGGGTTCGCGCCCGGCGCACAGCACTTAGCTGCCTTGGTGCGACGATCGGAGCGCACAACGAAGTTTACTGTGTTCATTTACATTGGTTTCGTCAATACCATCGGAAATATGGCACCGGGCACGGCCCCGTAAGAGGCCAGTGCCCCGGCGCCCGCCATAAGAACGCGCTAGTCCGGCAACAACGCCGGCGGCGTCACCGACAACGTCACGGTGCGGTTGACGTCAATTGCCTGTGACCCCCGCTTTTCTGAAATTCAGCATGTCTTATGCGGAATTTCATGAAATTATTCAAAGCCATATAAAATATGATAGTATTTGTTGCAGATTAGCCATGAGCCTCTACGAGCGAACATTGCCGATTCGCGACCTTTTGAGTCGTAAGTCACTGTTTTTACTTGGCCCTCGGCAAACTGGGAAAAGTACCCTGCTGCGCCAGCAACTTCCGGAAGCGACCTACATCGATCTGCTCGAAGCCGACACCTTTCGAACGCTGGCGACGCGACCAGAATGGCTCCGTGAAGCACTGCCGCCGGGACAAACTCGCCTCATCATCGACGAGATTCAAAAAATGCCGGCCTTGCTCGATGAGGTTCAATTGCTCATCGATCGCAATGCCTCTTTGAGGGTTGTGCTAACCGGTTCAAGCGCCAGCAAATTGCGACGTGGTGGCACCAATCTACTTGGCGGTCGCGCATGGGTGACGACGCTACATCCCCTGATTTTTGCCGAACTGCCCCAAGCCGATATCGTGCAACGCCTCACGCGCGGTGGCCTACCGGCAATTTTTGACTCCCCTGACTACTATCAAGATCTCAAAGCTTACGTGGGGACCTACTTGCAAGAAGAAATCCGCGCCGAAGGCCTGGCGCGCTCTGTCGAGGGCTTCTCGCGCTTTCTCGAGGTGACCGGGCTATGCAGCGGCCAGCAGTTGAATTTCACCGCCGTTGCCAATGATGCCGGCGTCCCCGCGCGCACGGTGCGCGAACATTATCAGATCTTGGTAGACACCTTAGTTGGCCATATGGTGCCGGCTTACCAACGGACGGTGAAGCGCAAGCCCGTGGCCACGGCGAAGTTCTATTTTTTTGATGTCGGCGTTGCCAACGCGCTCGCGCGCGTGCCGCAGATCGAAGCGCGGTCGGTCGCCTTTGGCACGGCGCTCGAGCATCAGCTAGCCATCGAGCTGCGGGCCTACTTGGACTATCGCAGGCGCGATGAACAACTTACCTATTGGCGAAGTCGCTCGGGTTTTGAGGTGGATTTCGTCATTGGCGATAGCGTCGCCGTGGAGGTCAAGAGCAGCGCCCATGTCAGCGACAACGACTTGCGCGGGCTGCGCGCGTTGCGAGAAGAAGTTACCTTTAAGCGCGCCATCGTCGTCGCTACGGAACGCGTGGCGAGGGTCACAGCTGACGGGATTGAAATTTTGCCGGTGGCTTCGTTTCTCGCCGCGCTTTGGCGTGACGAGATCATTAACTAGCCGTGCTTGCTGTGGAGTTCGCGTGCCCTTAGGGCGCAAGGGTCACTCTCGGCCCGAAAATCCATCGATATTGCGAATAGTTAGCTACGCTACTGCGTGATCACGATCAAGCGAACGTGATCACGCAGCACCGGATCTAATATCTTGTAATTACAGCCCAATCGGGGGGCGAGAGTGACCCTATGCTCAATCCGGCAGCAGCGCTGGCGGCGTCACCGACAACGTCACGGTGCGGTTGGCGTCGATTGCTTGCGTCTTGCAAAACACCGGCATGTCGTCGCCGTGGCGCTCGCCGTAGGCCATGGTGTCCATCGGCGCGAGGTCGATGGGGTATGGCATGGCGCATAGCGTGTACGTGCCGGCGGTGAGCTCGCCAAAGGTCTTGGCCTTGCCCATGTAAATCGCAAACGATGAGTAGCCGCTTGGCAAATCGGCCGACATGCGGGCGAGGTCTGCACCGTTCTTGGCTGCGATGGTGCCGCCAATCAAATACAGCAGCGCGGCGCCGACCTTGCCCGAGGGCGCCGAGAGCTCGGCGGTAAGGGTCAGCGTGCCCTTGGCGACCTCGATATCGAGGGTGGCCGTGCCACCGCTCTTCACCGCGATGGTCTTGGAGAAAAACTGCATCCCAGTCATCGGCATGCCGAGCGCGGCGGAGACCTTGTACGTATCGGGCGCGAGCTTGTCGAAGCGGTAGGTGCCGTCCGGGCCCGAGGCGACGTTGAACATCGCGTCGGGCGCGGTGACGGACTGCGCGCTGACAAACACGTTTTCGGCCACCTTGCCGTCCTTGCGGACAATGCCGACTAGCGCGCCAAACGGCAAGATGTCGATGGTCAGCGCGCCTTCGCGCGGATCGCCGACGCGCAGCTCAATCGGCAGGCTGCGGCCGCGCTCGGCGTGTTCGGCGAGTATTGAGACCGACCCAAGCCCAACACCCGACACCGAAAATTCGCCCTTGTCGTTGGTGGTGGTGTCGCGCATGCCGCGCGTCATCATGCCAAATTCGGCTTTGGCAGATGATCCCGAGCCAAACAGCGTGTTGCCGACAAAGACCGTGGCGCCCGGAACTGGCACGCCACCCTGAAGCACGCGGCCGCTAAGGCGCCGCCCGCGCGCGACCGTGATGGTGCCCAGATCGAGCGTCTTGCCAGCGACCAAGGTAGCGCCGACGATTTTCAAATCAAACGCGGTGCCGCGAAACTGCAGCTTGTAGTCGCGCGGCGTCAGGCCGCTGAGCTCGAACGCGCCGTCTTTGTTCGCAAACGCCTCGGTCGCCATGCCGAAGTCGACGCTAAATGGGCCCGGCGCGCTGCCATCGGCGAGCGCGAGCTTGCCCTTCACGGTTGCTTCGGGCGGCAAGACAACACGCACGTCCATGGTGCCAACCTCGACGGTGATGCCCTCGCCAAAACCGCGCTCGCGACCAGCGTATTGACTGCGCACGGCGCGCACTTGGTAGCTGCCCGGCGCCAGCCCTGTCACCGAAAACCGGCCCGCGACGTCGGCGACTTCTCGCGTCGCGCCGCGGAGCTGCATCAGCTCAAAGCCGGCCGTGGTGCGCGTGGATAGATCGGGAAACACCGTGACCTGGGCGCCTTCAACCGGTTCACCTACGGTGTCGACGACGACCCCAGCAATCGCGCCGGTAACGCTCAAGGCGATTTTCAGATTGGCGACATCGCCGGCCGCGGTGTCAACGGCCTGCACGTCCGATGCACCGACATCCGCGATCGCCAACGCATTGTGGCGCCGGCGCGCAACGCTCTTAAAGACAAACGAGCCATCGGCGGCGGTATAGGCCTGCCGCGGCATCTCGAACATCGCGCCTTCGACATCCGCGGCAAGGCGAACGCGCGCGCCGGCGATAGGCGCATCACCACCGTCGACAACAACGCCAGAAATTGTCGCGCCGGCTTGCAAGATCAACGCGACGCCGGTGACATCGTCGGACGCCACGGTAACCAATTGGCTGGTCGCGGGCGAGAACGCCTGATGACGCGCCATCAAGCGATAGCTGCCCGCCGGCATCGCGGGAAGCGTAAACTTCCCCGCCGCATCCGTGGCGACCGCGTCGTAGCGCTCATCGCCCTGCATGCCCCAATCCGACGCGCCGCTGTAGGTCACGCGCGCCTCGCTCACGGGCGCGCCGTCAGCGCTTACCACAGTGCCGCTAATCGACACGCCCTTGCCAAGTTGCACGCTGGCCTGCGCTAAGGCGCCCGTGACGCGCACCAACCGCGAACTGCGCGCATAGCCATTGGCCATCACGACCAATTGATACATGCCCTCAACGACTGGCGTCACCGAGGCCTGGCCGCGCGCATCGGTGACCGCGGCCTGAACGTCGATATCGCGCAAGGAAATGTCGGCACCGGCAATCGCGACGCCGGTGGTATCGGTGACGGTGATTTCAAGCGTGCTCGCCGCGCGCAGCACCAGCGTGACTGGCTCGGTGGTCGCAGTGAGGCGCACGTTAACCGGACCGGCGACGCCCTGCGGGCTGCGGGCAACAACCTGATATTGCCGTGCCACAAGGCCCTCGAAAACAAACGAACCATCGTCTTCGGCCACCGCGGTTCGGGGCGGTTGGCTGCGCAAGGCGACGATGGCGCCGGGCACGGGCTGGTCGTCGGGCCCGCTCACGACGCGACCTTCGAGGCGCAAGGCGCCAAGAGGATCGTCCTCGAGCAGGAAGCGCTCCGCGTTTTGTGCGGCATCGCTCGCCGGCGCGGGCGCGCTCTGCTTGGCGGGCGCGGACGAAACCGGCGCCTGCTTGCTCGAGGTCGTTGGTGCTGCCGGACGCCCAAGAAACACCCATGCACCAATCGCGAGGATCAAGACAAGCGCACCACCAACCAATACCGTTCGATTCATGGCGCGACCATAGTGAGATTGGTCAGCGGTCGCAAATCGCCGCGGTGCTGGAAGGCATATTTTGCGACAGCCCGTCGCATAGCCGCCGCATAACGCACCGCGCTATGACGCGAATCACGGAACTTTAAAGTTGGTGCGTGTAGCTTGTCCCCAGGCCCAATCGCGGGTTAAATCTGCCCACTGCCTTTTTGTCAGTATTCTTTAGGAGAACGATTCATGAAAATTACCTCACTACTTTCACGCTCCACGCTGACCGGCGCCGCCCTGGTCTCGAGCCTCTCGCTGTTTTCGTGCGGCGGCGACAGCGGGCCGGATGTCCCCACCCCAACCGGCACCGTTTATGACTCGGTGATCGATGGCCTGCAGCTGCCAACCTCCGACAACAACTTTAAGGTGTTCGACTTCAACGACGACGGCGTCAATGACAACGTCCTCGCCAACGCGCTGGGCATCTTGGTGCAGTCGACCGGTCAGTCGATCGACGTCCTTGAGACGGCGACCAATGGCGCGATTCTGGAAGGCAGCTCGATCTATTTGGTCGCGTTCCAGACCCCAGACTTCACCACGGCCTCAGGCGCGGGCTTTACCCTTGCAACCGGCTCTAATCCCTCGCCAGCGCCTTGCACTGACCCAAATGAGCCTGCGACCTGTGGCCAGCACCTCGATGGTTCGGGCTCGTTTGATTCGGATGATGAGAGCGCCCAACTCGCTGGTAAAATTGTGAGCGGCGTGTTCGAAGGCGGCGCCGATCAAGACATCACGCTTAATGTTGTGATTTCGATCGAAGCCGGCGTGGCAGTACCGATCCCGCTCAGCGGCGCGCGCGTCAAGCTCTCGGGTATATCGGCGACCGGCATCACCAGCGGCATCATCGGCGGCGTGCTGACTATCGAAGACCGCGACACCAAGACCTTCCCAGGCATTGTCGACACGCTGCAAGCGATTATCACGCGCGACTGCGAATCTTCTGACTTGCCAGACGACGCTCCAGATAAGGGCGTGCATTGCCATTGCACCAACGGCTCGACCGGCGCTTCGGTGTCGACGATCGCTGCCCCCACCGACGCATGCGTGGTCGAGCTGACCGCCGACCTGCAAGGCCTGCTCGAGACCATCATCTCCGACGACATCGAAGGCGTTGGCTCGTCGGTGGCGCTCGGCTTTTCGACGGTTGAAGCCGCCATCAACTAAGGCGCGCGCGCATCCCATTGGCGCCTAAGCGCGCATGGTAAGCTGGCCACCCATGCAACGGGTGGCCATTTTGTTAGCGGGCGGCGGTGGCGCCAGGCTTTGGCCCGCCAGCACGCCGGCGCACCCCAAGCAATTTTTGGCGCTGCATGGCGGCGCGTCGCTCTTGGCCAAGACCGCGGAGCGAGTCGCCCCCGCCGTGCACGAAATTTGCGTGGTGACGCCATCGGGATACGCCGAGGCCGTGGCGCGCGAGGTGCCGCGGGCGCGCGTAATCGTTGAGCCAAGCGCGCGCAACACGTTTGCCGCCGTCGCGCTCGCGGTAGCCGACGTGCTGCACCAATCCCCCGAGGCCATCATCGGCATCTATCCTTCCGATCACGTGGTCACCGATGCGGTTGCCTTTGGTGACGTGGTCGCGAAGGCCTACGACGTGGCGGCGGCGCTGGACGTCATCGCAACGATCGGCATTGAGCCCACAGGGCCACATACAGGCTTTGGCTATCTTGAATTGCGTGCCGGCTTGGCAGACGGCTCGCCGCAGGGCGCCGCCTTGGACATCGCGGCCTTTCGCGAAAAGCCGAGTCCACAGCAGGCACAAGCGTATGTGCTCGCTGGCAACACCTTGTGGAACAGCGGCATGTTCTTCGCGCGTGCGACGACGCTGTGGCGCGAGCTGGCGGCATGCAACCCTGATGCTGGTCCCGCGCTTGCCGCGCTTCGCGAGGCGTGCGCACGTACGCCGCGAACTGCCGACGATGAGGCGGCGCTGGCGGCGGCGTTCGCGGCGCTGCCGCATACGTCGCTAGACTATGCGGTCATGGAAAAGACGGCGCACATCGTGGCCCTAGTCGGGCGTTTTGGCTGGAGCGATTTAGGCGCCTGGGACGCGGTGGCGGAGCTTTTGCCGCGCGACGACCACGGCAATGCGTCGCGTCACCCAGCGGTATTTCACGACGCGCACGACAACCTCGTGTATTGCGATCGCGAGCTCGAGGTGGCGTTGGTGGGCTGTCACGGCCTAATCGTGGCCTTGGTCGATCGCAAGCTGCTGGTCGCCAGCAAGGCGAGCGCGCAAGAGGTGCGCGCCGTGGCCGATGCGTTTGCCGGGTCGCGCGGCGCGCCGCGCGGTAAAGACGCCTGACGCGAAATATGACCCGCCATGATAAACCCTCACGTTTTCAGGCAATACGACGTGCGCGGGCACGCCGCGCGCGATTTCGCCGATGCCGACGTGCAGGCGATGGGGCTCGCGTTTGCGCGCGTCATTGCCGCCGATCCGCGCGCCATCGCCGCGACAGGTAGGCCCGTGATCGTCATTGGTCGCGACTGCCGTTCCAGCTCTCCGCGGTTGGCGGCCGCGTTTGCCAGGGGCGCGCTCGGCGCCTGTGACGTCATCGACGTCGGCGAGGTCGCGACGCCGCTAGTCTATTTTGCCGGCCATCACCTGCGCGCCGCGGCGGCCGTGATGATCACGGGGAGTCACAACCCTGCGGATGAGAATGGCTTTAAATTTGTCGCCTTTGGCGAGCCATTTTTCGACGCGCAGCTAACCGAACTTGCCGCGCAGACCGTGGCGCTTGCCGCGGCATCGACGCACGCACCTGCGGTCGGTCGGCAACGGGTGGTTGACCTTACCGACGCCTACCTTAGCAATGCGACCAGCTCGCTTCGTCTTGGACCGCGGCGTTGCAAGGTCGTGATCGACGGCGGCAATGGCATGGCGGGCCCGATCGCTGAAACGCTATACCGGCGCCTGGGTTTTGAGGTGGTCGGGCAGTTCATCGAACCCAACGGCGCATTTCCCAATCATCACCCAGATCCCAGCGTCGCCGAAAACTTGGAGGCGTTGATCGCGCGCGTGCGCGCTGAGGGAGCCGAGGTCGGGTTAGCGTTTGACGGCGATGGCGACCGCCTGGGCGTCGTCGACAACACGGGCCGCATTCTGTGGGGCGACCAGCTGATGATTTTGCTCGGGCAGCAGTTATTGCGCGAGGTGCCCGGCGCCAGATTTATTGGCGAGGTGAAGTGCTCGCAAACCATGTTTGACGCGCTGACGGCGGCGGGCGGCCAGGTCGAGATGTGGGCGGTGGGGCATTCGCGCATCAAGCAGCGGATGCAACAAACCGGCGCCCACCTCGCGGGCGAGATGTCGGGCCACATATTTTTTGCGCACCGCTACCTCGGCTTTGACGATGGCGTGTATGCCGGCGCGCGCGTGCTCGAGATGTTGTCGCAAGGTTCGGCATCGCTCGCGCAGCTCGCGGCGGCGCTGCCAACCACCTTCACCACCCCAGAGCTGCGGCTGCCTTGCGACGAGGCCGGTAAATTCGCGCTCATCGCGCGCTGTCGCGACGCGCTCGCTAGCGACCCGGAGGTCACGGCCATCACGTCGATCGACGGCGTGCGCGCCAGCATCGATGGTGGATGGCTCTTGTTGCGGGCGTCGAACACCGGCGCCTTCATCGTGATGCGCTGCGAGGCGGCCAGCGAGGCGCAGCTTGCACGGCTTACGGCGAAGGCTCATCGGCTGTTGCAAACGTGCGCTGCAGCAGCTCCTTGATCGCCACCCGATCGGAGACCATGTCCTGTACCGAGCGCAGCGGCACCCGGTCGCCCGAGAGCAAATCGCGGGCGAGCAAGCGGAGCTGGCCGTCGATGTCTAAGGTGAGATCGACCAACAGCAAGGGCTTGGCGGTCGCGACGTCGGTGCTGAGATTGGCCAAATAGCGCCCGATGCAGCGCCCGTCGCTGTAAGCGTCGCCGGCCCACACCTCGAACACCACGTCGGGCTCGCCCTGGACGCCGGTGATGATGCGATTTTCCCGCCACGGCAAGCCAACATCGGACGCGATCATCCAGTGCGGCGCATCGCTGCCGGTCTTGAGCGCGATGGCCGACCCGGCGACTTCGATCACCGTGGGCGGTACATCGTCAAACAGCCGCGCCGCCCCGATCACGGCCGCCTCGGCCGATGCCACGAGTTGCGGCTCCTTGCCAAAAAGCTGCGCCAGGCGCTCGGTGACGCCACCCATGGTCGCAAAGCTGCCGCTTACCCACACCGCATCAATCGAATTAGCGGGCAACATCACCTGTGACAGCAAATCGCCGCAGGCCACGTCGAGGCGTCGCACTAAGGGCGCGGCCCAGAGCTGATACTCATCGCGGCGAATCATTCGGATCACGCCCGCCTCTCCGCCGCCGTGATCACCTCGCCGCGCATGGGCCGGCATGAACTGATTGAGCGCAACCTCGGTCTCGACCTCGGTAAGCAGAGCCAAACGTACGCGCTCCGCTTCGTCAAACAGGCGGGCGCGAGTCTGCCAATCGGCGCCCAGCGTGACGCCGTGGGCATGCAAGAGCTCGCGCGTTAGCTGATGCACCACCAGCTCGCTTTGCGCGGCGCCACATACATCTTCGCTGGCCACCGCGAGCACGTCGTAGCCGTCGCGGCTCACCCGCAGGATCGCGAAATCGGAGCGCGACGTGCCAAGGTCACACACGACGACGTGGCGTACCGCCGATGGTTCGTCGCCCGTAGCCACGGGTTGGGTCTCACACGCCAGCGCCAGCGCCATGCCCGCCGTCACCAAACGCACGGTGGTGAGTCCGACCGCGGCGGCACCCTCGACCAGCGCGCGCCGCCCGGCAGCGTCAAGCCACCACGGCACGACAAGAACCACCTCGCCCGGGCCGTCCTCGTCATAGTCCGGCGCGATCTGGGCCAGCTCTTTGATGTGATGAAACAGGCACGCCATGAGAAATGAGATCGGCGCGTTCTTGTTGCTCAGCGAGATCCGCAAATCGCCAACCCCTGCCGATTCAACGTCGAGGGTGCCATTGCCGCCAAACCAACGCTCGTCTTGGCCTTCGACCTGCCCCGCGCAAAAACCCAGCACATTGCCGACGCGCACCGCCTGCTCGCCGTCGCCAAACTCGACGAGGCTGGAGATCGTCGCGCCGGTGGGGGTGGTCAGCAAGGCAAATTCGCCATCCTGCTTGCGATACGCGACCCGCGCAAAGCGCGCGCCTAAATCGATCACCAGCGCGCTCATTGGAACAACCTCGTCAGCTGGGAGTCGTCGACCGTGGTGCGCGCTGCGATGATGTCGAGCAGCGATTTAGCCTCACGACAGGATTCGTCGTAGAGCGTCGCGGTCTCGAGCTGCGAGATGGCCTGCGCGCCATTGCCGGCTTGCAGCGCCAGCACCGCGCCCGCGACGTGAAACAGGGCTCGCAGCGCACGGCTCTTGGGATCTTCGCGCAGGGCCGCGGTAAGCAAGGTGCGCGCCGTTTCGGCCTCGCCGGTCGCCAGCAGGCGTCGCGATTTCGACAAGGCCTCATTGGTCGGATTGCGCTGGCCGGAAATCGCGACCTCGCGGCTGGCATCGTCGCCCATCACCTGTGACATGTCGCCAAACAGCGCATCGACGTCGAGCGAGGGCGTGGACGGAATTTCGACGTCGGAGCGATCTGGGCCGGCGCCGAGAAAGTACGACCCCTGCTCGACGAGCACGCGATAGTTGCGCAGCCGGTGCGCCGCGGCGTCGCCGAGCCCAAGCACGAATTGCGTAAACGCGCGCTCGACGAGGATTAGGATTTCTTCATTCACCTGGCGAAAGGCGGCCTGGGCGGGCCGATTATAGACGACGCCAAACTCTCGTCGCAGGCGCAGCCGCGCGGCGACGGCCTGTTCGTAGGTGGCGTCGCTCGCGATGCCCAGCACCTGCGCCACCGACATATCGCGCAGCGCGGCGAGCCGATGATCGAGCGAGCGCACCGAGAGGCGGCGCGAGATCGCGATCGCGGCGCTGGCGTCGCCGTGGTCAACAATATGGGCATCGGGCACCACCACCACGCCAGACGTCTCGGCTCGCGGCGCAACCGCGGGGTCGGCTTCGGGTTTGGGTTCGGATTCGGATTCGCGCGCCTGCTCGGTCTCGGGCTCGACGCGGTCGATCTGGTTGATCTGGTCGATCTGATCAAGCGCCGCCTGCGACGCATCGGTCGCGGTGGATTTTGCGGCGGCCGCCACCATCTCTTGCAGCCGCTCAACCTGCGCCGCGATATCACCGGTAAGCTCGAGCTCGACCATGGGATGTGGGTTGTCGGCGTGCAGCGTCACTGCGCGCACCACGCCGTCGAGCGCAACCACGACGCCGGTGGGCAGTTCTAGGCCAACTGTCACCGGCACGTCGGGCTCGGCGGCAAACGGCACGCGCAGCGACAAGAAGCGCTGCTTGCGCAGTTTGCGCGTGTAAAACGCCGCGACCTGGTCCCACGACGTACAGCGAATTCTAAGCAACCTGACGGAAATCATCGGGAGTTACCAAGGCAGGCTAAACGAGATCAAATAGTGCGGCGAGACGAAAGCGTAGAACAGGGCCGCTGCCGCGATAAATGGGCCAAATGGCACAGCCATAGCGCCCAGGGAGGGCGCTGGGGTGGGCGGCTTCGCGCTAGCTGTATCGGCCTGTGCGACGGCGAGCGCGGCCGGGCGACGCATAAACAGTCGGCGCACGCCGAGGGCGAACAAGACGATGACCGCGCCCAGCAAGGCACCGCCGAAGAGACCGGCGTAGACACCCTCGTAGCCAAGCCACGCGCCGATGACCGCAAGCAGCTTGGCATCGCCGTAGCCCATCCCGGCGCGGCCGCGTAGCAGGCGATACGATTCGGCGATGATCATGACAAATAGGTAGCCAACGGCGGCGCCGATCAGGCCATCCGCCCAGTGCTGCCCCGGCAAGAGCAGGCCCAGCCCATAAAAAACGGGAATCGCCGGATACGTCACCTTGTCGAGAATGAGCTGGTGATCGAGATCGATGAAGATCACGACGACCATGACGAATGAGAACGCGGCGAGAATGCCAAAGCGCACCATGCGCGTCGGCATCGCCTCGTCGAGAGCGCCGACATCGACCGCGGTCCACCACGCCAGCGCAAAGAGCAGGCCGGTCAAGGCCTCAACCAGCACGTAGCGCGCGGAAAACTGGGTCTTGCAGAAGCGGCACTTGCCGCGCAACCACAGGTAGCTCAGCACCGGCACGTTGTCGTACCAGACGACGTGCTTTTTGCACACGAAGCAATGCGAGGGCGGATACACGACCGAGCGTCCATTGGGAAACTCCTCGCTGGGAGGCAGGCGGTAGATGCAGACGTTGGCAAAGCTCCCCCACAGGGCGCCAAACCACGCGACAAAGGCATACGTGCCCCAACTGCCACGCAGCGCTGAAAGGAGCTCCCAATCCATGCCCGGAAATTATCGCACAGGCGCGTAATTGACGGCGGCCCCGCGCCAACGATACACACTATATATGAAGGAATTTGCCCGCCGACCTGCGGCCTCGCCCATGTTCGGACGGGTCCACCTGGGCACGCTTGCCGCGCTCGCCGCCCTCGCATGCACGGCGCTTGCGGCCTGTTCGAGCCACGACAAGCTCGATGTGCCGGGCTTGGTGGCACCGGCAAGCACGGGGGCCTCGCTCACGCTCGCCGAGGCCACCAAGTCGCCGACGACGCTTGGCGCCTATTTGCGTGCGGCACGGCTGCAGGCCGGCGCCTTGGGCCCCTTTACGGCAACACTAACGTCAACGATCGAGACGTCGTCTGGGACACCAGGCGGCAGCGAAACCCTCACCAACGAGGTGACGTTACGCGTGGCGGCCAACGGCGACTATCACGCCATCGATCACAATTCGGCCGACTTGGGCCGCGAGGTAATATCGCTCGGCGACCAACTCTATCTTCGCCCGCGCTATGCCAAATGGCACCAACGCGTGGCGCAGGACGGCGAGGCCAGCGACCTCCTTGCCACCTGGCTCACGAGCTTCGCGGACCACCTTGAGCCTGTGGCAGGGGGGCTGACGGTTTCGGCGGGCGAGGCGAGCAAGCACCTGGGCCGCGACGCGCTGAGAGTCGAACTTGGCAAGGCGGCGACGACCAAGGTGGCGACCGAAGCCCTCGTACAACGGAAATGGCGCGAGTCTATCACCGTCCAAGAAATCGCCGGTTATGCCGTGATCGACGGCCTCACCGGCGTCGTGCTCGATGGCGAACTCGTGGCGACGCTGCAATTTTTGCGCGACGGCAAGCCGATTGCGATGAAGCTCGCCGCACGCCACCGCGTTGCCTTAGGCCCGGTGGAGTTGGCGCCGCCTGCCGCGAGCGACGTCGTCGCGACGCCGCAACGCCTGCGCGAAGTAGATGACGCCAAGACCCTGCTAAACGGACTTTAGGGCGCTAAATTTGCTAGAGTGAATTTGATGGCTAGCTCGGCACTTGAGAAACGGCCAGATGAGGCGCCGAGTAATCACCACGTCGCCTATGCGATTGCGACGGCGATTGCGACCCAGGTGCCGGTCGAGTGGCTCGCACGCCAAGCGCGTACCCGCCTCCTTAAGCGCGCACTGAGCGCCATCGCCGCGCGCCACGCGATCGTGGTGCCACCCGAGGCAATGGAAATCTTGAGCCGTGTGACCCCAACGCAATTGCCGTGGGGCGGAAAGCGCCTCGCGTTTACCAGGCTACCGCTTGTCGGCCGCGCCGCGCGCTGGGCCGCCTTGCCCATCATGGCCGCGGACGCCGCCGACTTGTTTGCCCGGCTGCTGTTGTTTGAAACCTATTGCGCCGACCTCCACACCGGCGTCGCCATTCACGGGGCGCTGGCGCAACGAATCCACGACACGGTTGGCGTGACGATCGCGGACGTGCCGCCCCAAATCATGAAGAGCGCCAAGGCCAGCCTAAAGGCCGCGCTGCAGCGCCGCGGCGACATGCTCGGCGAGGCGCTGCGCAAGCTGCCACGTCGTGGCCGCGCGCCAGCTGACGTCGCCGACGATGGGCACGCCGCCGTGGTGCCAGAGGTGGTCGATTTTGAGCCGCTTGACGCCGAGACCGCGGAGATCTTACAGACCCAGGGCCGCCTCATGCGCATGCTGGGGGCGACGTCGCAGCACCTGACGGGCTACAAGGAAACCTTCGAACGCTTTCTTCAAGACAGCTTCCGTGTACGATGGAAGCGCGATGAGTAACGGTCAAGAGGCGCGCGCGGCGTTGCGGACCTGCCGGCGCGTCGTCGTAAAGATTGGCAGTCGCCTGCTCGCGGAAAGTCCTGCCGCGCGCCCGGCGATGATCGCCGATCAAGTCGTCGGCCTGCTAAAGACCGGGGTCGAGGTCGTGATCGTTAGCTCCGGCGCCATCGCGCTCGGCTTGCGCGCCTTGGCCACGCCGCAGCGGCCAAGCGAATTGGCGGCCTTGCAAGCCGCGGCGGCGATTGGCCAAAGCCGCCTGATGCAGCAATGGGAGCATGCGTTTGCCGCGCACCAAACCCTCATCGGCCAGGTGCTGCTTACGCACGCCGATGTCGAGGATGGCGCCCGCCTGGAGAATGCGCGCGCGACGTTTCGCTGGTTGCTCGATCACGGCGTGGTGCCGATCGTCAACGAAAACGATACCGTGGCCACCGAGGAGATCAAGTTTGGTGACAACGATCAGCTTGCGGCGCTGGTGTGCAATTTTATTTCGGCTGACCTACTCGTGATCCTGACCGATGTCGATGGCGTGTGGGATGCCGCGGGCAACCGGATGCCGGTGGTTACGGATATCGATCAACAGGCCGCGCCCGTCGCCGGCAGCGGCGCCGACGATGGCGTGGGCCGTGGCGGCATGGCATCCAAAGTGATGTCGGCGCGCCTGGTGACGACGAGCGGCATCGCGGCCGTGGTCGCACCCGGGCGCGATGCCAACGTGCTCACGCGCGTGCTGGCAGGCGAAGACGTTGGCACCCTATTTTTACCGCCTGGAGCCAGCGCGTGACCACGATGGCCGATGACGTTAGGCGCCTGGCCGTGGCCGCACGCGATGCCGCCCGCATCGTCGGCGCGGCCAGCGAGGACGCACGCAATCAGGCGACGCGAGCTGCCGCCACCGCGCTCACCGATCAGGCCGCCAGCATCTTGGCGCAGAACGCAATCGATGTCGCGGCCGCGCAAGCCGCGCAGTTGTCCGCGGCGATGATCGATCGGCTCACGCTTTCGCCTCCGCGGCTTGCGGCCATGGCCGACGCCATGCGCAGCGTCGCCGACATGCCGGCTCTAGTTGGCCGTCTTGAGCACGAGCAAACCCGAGCCGACGGCCTGCGCATCGCGCGCATGCGCATCCCGCTTGGCGTCATCGCGATGATTTTCGAGTCGCGGCCCAATGTCACGACCGACGCCGCGGCGCTGTGTCTAAAAGCCGGCAACGCTTGCATCCTGCGTGGCGGCAAGGAGGCGGCCCATACCAATCGCGCCCTCGCCAACTGCTTGGCGCAAGGCCTTGCCGCCGCCGCCGGGCTGCCACCGGCGGCCGTGACGGTGTTTCCATGGGGCGAGCACGCGGCGATGCAGACGCTGCTATTGCAAGACGACCTGATCGACCTCGTGATTCCGCGCGGCGGCGAGGCCTTGATTCGCTTTGTTGCGGAGCATTCGCGCATCCCAGTGATCAAGCACTACAAAGGCGTCTGCCACCTGTTCGTCGAGCGCCGCGCCGATCTCGCCATGGCCGAGGCGATCGCCATCAACGGCAAGGTGCAGCGCCCCGGGGTATGCAACGCGATCGAAACGATCCTGGTTGACCAGGCCATTGCGGCCACGGCGGTACCGCGCTTGGTCGCGGCGCTGCGACATCATGGCGTCGAGATTCGCGGCGATGCTGCGACGAGGGCGCTTGGAGGAGGCGCCGTGGTCCCCGCGAGCGCCGAGGATTGGGACGCGGAATACCTCGACCTCATCGTCGCCATGAAGGTCGTCGATGGCGTCGATGCGGCCATCGCGCATATCGCCGCGCACGGCTCAAACCACACCGAAAGCATCATTACCGCCGATGCTGAGGTTGCGGCGCAATTTATTGCCCGCGTACCCTCCTCGACGGTGATGCACAACGCCTCCACCCGCTTTGCCGACGGCGGCGAACTCGGGCTGGGCGCCGAGATCGGCATTTCGACGACGCGCCTACACGCCTACGGGCCGATGGGCGCGGAAGGCTTAACAACCACCAAATTTGTTGTCCGAGGTACCGGCCACGTTCGAGCCTAAAGCCGCCTAAATCTGGTAAAGGAACACCCAAGCGAATGAAGAAAGCTAGCGCAAAGAAGACCACCTCTAAGGCTGCCAGCAACCGCAAGCCGGTTGCCAAAGCTAAATCGCGCCTCGCGGCCAAGAAGCCTACGGGGACGAGCAAAACCAAGGCCACCGTAAAAACGAAGCCTGCGCGCAGCGCGGCGGCGAAGTCAAAGGCGCCTACGAAAGCCAAGACTAAGGGCAAGGCCCAGCCAACGCGCGCGGCAGCGATCGTCGCTCCAAAAGCGAAGGCCAACGCCTCCGCCCAACGGTCGCCGGCCACAAAATCGGCGACACCGCGCACGGCGAGCTCTGGTTTGAGCAAAGCGGGCGCCTCCGCTACCCTGCGTCAAGCGGTGCCCAAGCGTTCCAATTCGCCCGTTTCACGCGGCGCGGGGACTCGCCCCAAATCCGCTCCGGCCGATACGCGTTCAACCGAAGGTCTCGACGGCGCGCTCGCCGCGCTGAAGCTGGCGCTTGAAAAAAAGGCCGTCGAGCCCACCCTGCTCGATTTGCGCGACCTATGTTCGTACACCAATTATCGCTTGCTGCTCTCGGGGCGTTCGGATCGACAGGTCGATGCCATCGCCGACGGTGTGGTTGCGGGCCTGCGCGACGCCGGCGTGCGCCATTTAAGCAAGGAACGCACCGACGCGCGCGCGTGGACCCTCATCGATTTCGGCGACTTCATCGTCGACGTGTTTCATCACCCATCGCGCGAACACTACGACCTGGAAAGCCTGTGGAACGATGCGCCACGCGTCGCGATTGAGGTGCCGCCGGATGCCCGCTTGGGCGCCGCCGAGGCCTACGCTTGAAAATCACCGTCGCGGTGGTGGGCAAGCTCAAAGAGGCCTATCTCGCGGCGGCCGAAGCCGAGTATCAAAAGCGCCTGCGGCCCTTTTGCCAGCTCGACATTCTAGAGGCCGCGAGTGAGGCCAAGCTGCTCGCCGCGCTGCCGCCGCGGTGCCACCTTTATGCGTGGGACGAACGCGGCGACCTGCTGAGCAGCGTGCAATTTGCAGGCGATATCCTCGGCGCCGAGGCCTCGCATGGTGGTGGCGCGCCCGTCGTCTTCGCGATTGGTGGCGCCGACGGGCATAGCGAGGTGCTGCGCGCCAAGGCCAAGCGCTTGCTTTCATTTGGGCGGCTGACCATGGCGCATCGCCTGGTGCGCGTCTTGGTGATGGAGCAGCTCTACCGCGGATTTTCGATCAATCGCGGCCTGCCATATCATCGCGAGGGCTAGTGCGCGCTGCCTTAGACCTTGCGCTTGCGCTCGCTGATGGCGCGATCGATCTCGCGCTTGTCATCGGCGGCTCGCTTGGACTGCCGCTTATCGTATTCTTTCTTGTTGGTGACCAATGCCAGCTCGACCTTCACCCGCGCGCCCTTGAAATAGAGCTGCAGTGGAATTAGCGTGTAGCCGCGAATTTGCGTCTTTTCAAACAACCGCTTGATCTCCTGCTTGTTTAGCAGCAGCTTGCGCATACGCCGCGGATCGTGATTGTAGCGATTGGCCCACTTGTACTCGTTGATCTGCAGCCCAACCAGCCAGGCCTCACCGCCCCGAATCTCCGCCCAGCCATCGGTGAGCGTCGCCTTGGCCTCGCGCAGGCTTTTCACCTCGGAGCCTAGCAACACCAAGCCCGCCTCGACGCGCTCGTGAATATGATAGTCGTGAGACGCGGCGCGATTGGTCGCGATCACCTTGATCGGGTTGGCCTTGGCGTCCGCCATACCGGCGCACCCTACCAAATAATCCGCAACAACGCCCGCGGCCGCCCGATAAGGCACCATGTGATGAAGCTATTTGACCGCCTACTTCCACCGCGCTGTTGCACGTGTCAGGCGCCCTGCCCCGCCGCCGCCGGTTTTTGTGCCGAGTGCCTGCTTTCGTTTGAGCCAGGCGCGCGCGCGGTTGTGCGCCTTGAGGAGCTCGTGGCGGTTAGCAGCCCATGGCAGTACGGCGGCCAGTTGGCGCTGGCGATCGAGCGCTTTAAATATTTTAGGCAGCTGCCGTGCGGATACGCCATCGCGCGGCAAATCCGCGCGCCGTTAGCCGCGTTCATCGCCACCACCGAGCCAACGTGCCTCATCCCAGTGCCAATGCCATTTTGGCGCGCGCTGCGACGAGGCGTGGTGCACGCCGCGCTCTTGCTTGAGCTTTCCCTCGATAAGCCATCGGCGTGCAGACTTTCACCTGGGCTGCTCCGCCGCACCCGCCATCGCGCGCCACAAGCTGGGCTCGGGCGCGAGGCTCGCCTGCGTAACCTGCGCGGGGCCTTTGCCGCGTCGAACCGCTTAGCGGGCGCGCGCGTGCTGCTTTTTGATGACGTAATCTCGACGGGGGCCACCATGCGCGCATGCGCGACGGCTTGTCTTGCGGCGGGCGCGCGCGACGTTGTTGGTTTTGCCGCGGCGATAAACCAATAGGCGCGAAGAGGCTATTCGTCTTTTTTGGGTGGAAAGAGCACGCTGTTTTTCCGCACCACGCTGTAGGACGTCGAGACGGGTGCGGCTGGCTTGGGCGTTAACCTCGGATCGGGATCTGGCTTGGGTGCCGTTTGCGACGCGGGCAGTGGAGCCGGCGCCGATGCCGGATGACTGCTCTTGGCAACGATCGGCGGGCTTGCGGGGCGACCCGCCTTAGCGATCATGGGCGCCGTGCTTTTGCTATGTGGATCGGGACGAGCTGGATTCGCGCTCACAGGCAAGGCTGGGGTGATCGCGGGTTGGCGAGCACGCGTGGCGCTCTTAGCAGGCTCGGCGTTCGTTTGTTGCTTCACCTTGGCCGCAGCGGCCGTCGTCTGTTGCTTTAGTTGCTGCAGCAAGTGAGCGGGGGTTTCTGCCGTGGGCGCCACACCTTCGAATTCCGCGCTCGCAAAATCTTGGTCGCCCCCTAGCTCAGAAAAGTCCGCCTCAAGCTCGAGATCGGCGATCGGTGGCGCGGGCAGCGGACTAACGCGACCTGGCGTCCGCGCGCGATTGGTGCCTGATGCAAACGACGAGGGCTCGGCTGGCACGGGCGGCGCGACGCGAGCGCTTGGCATAGCGGGCCCGGCCTGGGTGCGCTCCCGATGAGCTTGCTGCGCGCGTTTTAGCTCCGCATCAATCCCGTCTGGCTCTAACTCCCAAATTGGCTTTGCCATCCACATTAAATTCTGCACCGGTCGTGGTGCAAGCGCAACGCAAATAGCGCGATTGCGCCGCCGGCTTAATGGCACGCCGAGCGGCACGATGGTTCCTACATGTGGTGTCAGGTAGCGGGCGCGCCGCGAGCCTCGGCCCTAAGTCATCGCCGCGCAGGGTTAAGCCCGGCCGACACCTTATTTTTTGGTGTTGCGTGTCAGTTCAGAGCGCAGCGCCTCAAGCTCGGCGCGTGAAATTTGCGCGGTCGGTGGCGAGAACGCGGCGCCAGCCCCTGCCAGCGCCGCGGTCGAAGGGCTCGCGACGATGGTTTGATCGCCCTCGGCGACTGATTCCTCGAGCTGCTCTTTCCACGCATTGGGCGAATCTTGCGTATCGCCCGCATCATCGAATTCGCTGGACGCATCGGCTTGTACGCCACTATCGCTGGTTGCCAGCGTGGCAAGGCCTGCCGTCAAGCGCGCCGCATCGCTGACGCGCGGCGTGCGTTGACCCGGGCGAGCTAACTCCTGATTTAACTCGTCGGGCTCAAGCTCCCAAATCGGCTTAGACATCCAGAACTAAAGTATGCGCCAGATCGCGACGAGCGCACAATTTGATTCAGTGGCGCCAAGCGGCGTGCACCTCGCTTATGTAACTAGCGCTTAAGACCTACACCGCCCACACCTCGTCGCGGGGGCACGAACGTTGCGCCCGCCGCGCCCTACGAGCGCCCGAATTTCGGTACATTCGTCGCGTGACGACTCTCCCCGCCCGACGTTGTCCCGGTGCCACCGCGAGCCGCCAGCTCGTGCTGGCCGCCCTCCTGGCTGCGCTCCTCGCGGCGATGGCCTGCGCCGCTGACCCCGGTGCTGGCCCAGCTCCCGATGCACCCACCGACGCGCCGCCAGATGGCCCCCCGGGCGGGGACCCGACCTCTCGCACATTTGAAGCCAATTGGTACGCGGGAAATTTCTTCCTCGACTTTCGCGGCGCCTCCCCGGTCGTCACCTGCCCCGCGGCCATCGACGCCTTTGAGGGCAGCTCGACGTGGAGCCACCCAACGACCGGCGAGTTGCAGTACTACACCAACGGCATCTCGGTGCGAAACGCGGCCGGCGTCGAGATTATCAGCGACGCCGGTGGCGATCCGACGGCGACCGAGACCGGCGTATTTATTCCGGTGCCAGGCTCGACGGATGAAATGTTCGTGTTTGCCAACGACACTACGAAGGTGTTTGCCACCCGCATCAGCACCACGAGCGACAGCGTGCTTGCCACCACGGTCGAGGTGGCGACCGGCACAGGCGAAGCCATTGGCGGCATTGAGGACGGCACGCTGGGCTTTTGGTTGGTGGTATTTAATGGCAGCAAGCTCGATGCACGCCACATCGTGAATGCGACCGTTGCGGGCGTGACGCCGGTGCAGAGCGACCTGCCGCTAACGGTGACCGCCGCCAGCCGCGGCACGATTCGGTTTAACCGGGCTGGCACGCGTATCGCGATCGCCACCGAGTCGCCGGCTGGCTCGTGGTGGGCAAACTTTGATCGCGCGACGGGCTTGGTGACGTCGGCGTGGACGCAAGTGCACACCGCGCAGGGGTATTCGCTCGAATTTTCCCCCGATGGCAACACGCTCTACGTCCCGTTCAGTTCAACCGGCGGGTTTGCGTGGCAAGCCGACCGCCTTCGCCAACACGATGTGTTGACTGGCGTCAATGTCGATATGGCGGTCCTCGCCTCGGGCATTGCGCTTGGCTTCGATGACCGGATCTACTTTGCGCCGTTCAACGCGGCGACGCTGAGCGTGATCACTAACCCCAATGTCGGCGGCTTAGAAAATGTCGTCGCCGACGCGGTCGACCTTGGCGCGTGTCGCGTCAAATTCAACCTCTCCAAGACGATCTTTGTGCCCTTTCTGTCAGACGTCGTGATCTCCAAGCCGGCGCGAGCTAATTGACGCCGACGATTTGTTCGGTCCATTGCGCAATGTGATTGCCCTGACCGAGCGCTTGAAAGGGCAGCCGAATCGGCGGCGCCGAGGCCGGTTGTCCCGCGGCGGCGCGATCGGGGTAGAACGGCACCAACCATAGCTGCGGCTTTTGCGGCGCGGTCGAGCGCACGCCAAAGGCGCGGCGCGAGGACACCGTAAACCACATGACGGGCTCGGTCGCACCCTCAAGGGTTGGCTCGGTCCCGGCGAACGGCGTCCACTTGGGCCACGAATTATAGGTCGTGCTTGGCGCGTCCGCCTGCGTGAGATGGATCGGCACGCCACTGCCATCAAGCCTGGTGATCCACAGCTCGGCGTTGGGGTTGTCATAGCTAGAGCCGCTCGTCGCCTGGTTATAGAGCACCCATTCGTTGTCTGGCGAAATGGACGGATAGTATGCAAACGTCGCGCCGGCAGGATCCGCTAGCGTGGTCGGGGCGGCGACGGTCTTGGCGACGTCGTCATAGGCAAACGCAACGATGCGTCCCTCGGCGGCCCACACTTCGTCCCCCGACGACAGGGCCGTGGCGACGACGGTCTGACCATCGGCGCTCACCTCGGGGTGCGAGATGCGTGAGGCGCCATAGAGCGCCGTCACCACGCCGGTCGCGAGATCGGTGAGATGCAGGCCGTTGGTGGTCGTCGTGAACATATCGTTGTTGTTGGGATGAATCGCCGCAAAGTTCCATTGTTGCGTGTTGAGCGTCAACGTGCGGGTCAAGGTGTCGGCGGCGACAACATTGCCGTAGTTGAGGTTGCCGCCTTCTTGGCGATACGCCACCAGCGTGCCGTCGCGGGAGATGGCGTGACAGCCGACGCAACCCGTCTGACCGACCGGTGGATAAAAACGCGTTGGCGCGAGATCGGGCGTCGCCATGTCGTGGCGCATGATCGCGCCGGCGGTGGCGTTCCAGAAATACACGCCACCAAGGACCTCTTGCGAGGCGATGCGCACGGCGAGCTCGCCGGCGGCAAAGGTGCTCGGCGCGGCGGTGTGAAGCCCACGCACGGCAATCGTCAGCTCCTGCCCACGCGCCCCGCTAGCGACGAGGGCCCAATGCTCGGCGGCCAAGGTATGCCAGTGCGTTGCGCTCGCGCCTGCGACATACGCCTTGATGTTGACATAGGTGCCGGTGAGCGAAATCTCAAAAAGATTGCTCGCGCTGCCGTCCGTCCAGTGGACGTCCATCTCGCCAAGGTTGGGCGGAATGAGCGCGCCTGCCGGCGGATAGTTAAGCGCAATCGCGGTGCCGCTTCCCGGGGTGGCGACGCCAAAGAGACCGGCATCGGTCGGAGAGACATCGCCCGGCAGGGTCTTGCTGACATAGACCTCAAAGGCGGCCGAGGCGCTGCGCGTGCCGTCAAACGCGACGACGCGACCAGCACCGGCAATGTCGCCGGTGGGCAACAACGTCTGCGCCGCAATGGCGCCAATGCCGGCGGGCTCGGCGACCAGCGAGACCTCGGCGGTGACGTCGGTTTCGCTGCCATCAGGTGCGATGGCGACAACCGTAATTGCGGCGCCCGTGGCGGCGCCATCGATCACCTGAAAGCTCGCGCTGGCAAGCCGTACCTCTAAGGTTGGATCGCCTGGCGGAGGCGGCGGCGCAGTATCAGGCTTGGCGGCGCAAGCGACCACGCTACCCAGCAGGAAGGCTAGATGGACGAGATACGGTTGGGGCATCGGGCTAGTTTACGTCGCCGACGCGGCGAACCCAACGTGCGTCTTATCCGACACCCAGCCACGCGGAGGCGACTAACGTGAAATGGCCCTTGACGCCACCGCCGTGCAGCCCCACATTGGCCTGGTCTTTGACAATCTGGGATCGTAACGGCTTCGACGGGGATATAGACGTCTAGGCTGCGCGTCGTGGCGCCCAAGGCCACGTAAAAATGGGCAAACGTGTAACTGCGAACGATAACGCTGTTGCCCTCGCTGCTTAATTGCCAGCGACAATGCCGCTAGCTTCCGTCTGGAGCCGGCGAACATTGAAATAATCAGACCGCTTCACGGTGGATGGCAGTGACACCGTGACTAAGACTTCGCTGCATCGCCTCGGGTAGAGGTCGCCACCTACCGACGACCTGGGGTTAAAAAAGAAACAGTGGACACACGCGTAGATGCTTAGGAAGAAGGATCTTCGGACCCGGGTTCGACTCCCGGCGATTCCACTGCGCATTTTTTTCAAAAATGCTTGTGGCCTCTAGCGTTGCTTCGCAACGCGCTCGGGTTACACCCGAGCCGGGAGATCGAGCGCTTCGCGCTGCGACTCCCCTGATGGCGATTCCACTGCGCATTTTTTTCAAAAATGCTTGTGGCCTCTAGCGTTGCTTCGCAACGCGCTCGGGTTACACCCGAGCCGGGAGATCGAGCGCTTCGCGCTGCGACTCCCCTGATGGCGATTCCACTCCGCATTTTTTTTCAAAAATGCTTTGGCCTCTAGCGTTGCTTCGCAACGCGGCTGGGCCGCGCCCAGCGCCGGGAGATCGAGCGCTGCGCGCTGCGACTCCCCTGACGGCGATTCCACTGCGCCTCGCTTCGCGAGGCTGGTGTCCTCTGGTGTTGCGATGCAACGCGACTAGACGTCGTCGGGGCCGCAGGTGACGGAGAACGTCGAGTCGGTGGATTGAATAGTTTCGCCAATGGCCGTGCATTGCGAACGCAGGTCGGCGGCCTTCTCGTCGTCGGGCGTTGGTTCGTCAGGAGCGGTGCCTTCGGAGATACAGGCCGATAGCGCGAGGGAAAGCAAGGCGATTTTTAAGAGCGTCATGAGCTAATAATCCCATGGCGCACCGTGTAGGGCGCAAGGCAGGTTAGGGCTCACATGTGCTCTGCTAGCCGCGCTTGCCCCACTTCGGGCGTCCCATGCGCGTTAGCCGCGACGGCGGCGCCACGCAAGCGCGAGCAGCATCACCAGCGCGCCACCCGCAGAAGGCACGGCCCCGGCCGAGCAACCGCCGGCGGCCTGGCCGCCAATGGCTGATGCGGTGCCTTCTTCTGGCACGGCCTCATCATCGCCAGGCGCTTGGCCGGGTGGTTCGGCTGGAGGATTGCCACCGGGTGGTGGGTTGCCTGGCAAGGCCCAGTTAGTCAGCACGGGCTGCAAAAAAGCGAGCTCGGCATCAACTTGAATATCGGCGCCATAGCCGGTGCAGCTGGCATCGCCAAACGAGGTGACGCCAACCACTTTTTGCACGCCGCCTACCGTCGCGAACGAGGGGCCGCCGCTGTCGCCATTGCATTTGCCGCTAGCATTGGGCGCCGCCTGGCTATAGCAAGCTAGCGCACCCTCGCTGCCACCCAGGCCGAAGTTGCTACACGCCGCGTAAGGCTTGCCCGTGAGCACATAGAGCAGGCCAGAATCATTTTGAACATTTGGATTGCGCCGCCCGAAGCCGGCCATCGTGACTTGCACGCCGGTGGCGCTATTGGTTGCGTCGGTGTTAATCGCGGTCGGCGTGCGATCGGTAAGCGGCGTCGTCAAACGCAACAGCGCGAGGTCTTTGCCGCCGCCGAGGTTGTTGCTGCTCCAGCCCGGGTGTTCGACTTTTTCTGCGATCGTGGCGGTGATGCCACCGGTGCCAAACGCATCCAGCTGGTCAAAGACTGCGGTGATTTGTGAAACGTCGCGGCCAACGGTGCAGTGCTTGGCCGTGAGCAGGACGTTGGGGGCGATTAGCGTCGCCGTGCACAGCCCGGTGCCGTTTGGCGTCTGCAGCTTTAGCGCGGCGACGGTCGGATATTGACCGAGTTGGGCCGCGACGCCACCGACGATCTCGCCGTTGGTGCGCTCGGTGCCAACGACTGGTTCGTCGGACATGCAACCCGTGGCGCCGATGACGGCAAACGCGATCGCGATTACAGGTTTCATACAAGGGCTAAGCAGCAAGCAACATGCCAAGCGCTACCGCTTCAAACGCCGCACAAACAACTACTTGCGACGGCCGCCCTGGGAGCCCACACCCCGATCTGATGTGTATTCCCCCAGGCGATGCGCTAAGGTGCGGCGCTACCGACAAACGGCGGCATGTACTGCGGCAAGACGCCGCCGTCGGCCACCGGTATCTGGCCATCGGTCACGAAATCTGTCGCAAACACGCTCGGGGCTGGCGACTGGCCCCATGTCGCAAACAAGCCGTACCACGTATCGCGCAGCGGCGCGTCGGGCGCGCAAATATTGCCTGGCAGCGCCAGCGTCGCGGGTGGATTCATCGGCTGCCGACGGCGATCAAGCCAGCGCGCGACATCGCCTTCCACCAGCGCGTTCATGCCGAGTCCCTTCGCGGCGCGCGGCGCCTCGACATGGCAACTGGTGCAAAATTTGTTTTCTTGTTCGTCGACGCGAGCCAACTCAGCGACGGGCGTCGGCAATTGGTGGAGCTGGCCGCGCAGACAACGCGGGTCGTTCGCGTTGCGATGGACCTTATCGACGCAAATGGCGCCGCGGCCAACCTGCCGCGGCAAATCGGTGGGGTCGCCGTGAGAGGTAAACTGCAATTGCTCGCACAGGCGCGCCGGCGTCTCGCCCGTGGCGTCGCGCAACGCGCTAACCTTGCCGGTGAGCGCGGCGGGCAGCTCGCCCTGCGCCAAGACCAGGGTGCCGAGGGCCTGGTTGCAGGCCACCTCAGCGAAATAGCTATCTGGGCTCATCTCGCCGCTATCGAGGCGGTACAAGCGAAACTCGTCGACCCACGCGCCGAGCGCGCCGCGTCGTCCGACGCGACCAAATAGCCAATCCCAAAACGAGCGCGTCTGCTTATACGGCGAACCGATGGTTAGCCGCGACGCGCTGCCTACATGGGTCGCCTGCAAGCTAAATTTATCGCCCGCAAAGGTCAGCGTTCCGATGCGATTGCCATCGATCAAGATTTCCAGCACGCGCGAGCCACCCTCCATATACGACATGACGCCAACGTGATGGTACGCGTTTGATTTCAGCAACGCGCCCAGCGCCAGCGATTTGCGTGCGCTACCGCTGTGCGCCGTAAGCTTCCAGCTTGCGCCATCCTTGGCGAAACCAATATACGAATCGTCGGCGAAATAGAACAACACGCGATCCTTCGGCTCTTTTTCGACGTCGCGCAGATCCACCCAAATGCCGGCGTAATAATCGCGAGGCATCTGGGTGCCGTAGTAGCCGCCGATGTCGATAAAATCGTTGTGGCCGTCGAGGTAGACGCCTTTGCCAAGCACGCCACCGAGCGCCACCGGCTCGACCCGCGCGCCGCCTAACAAGCGCAGCGACGACACCGGCGAGTTGCCGGCCGCGTTTTGCAGGCGGGCGCGAACCACGGCATCGCCCTTGCCCAGCTTATAGCCTGGGGTCGTAGACGCTGGGTCGCCGGTCGCTACGAAGCCATCTAGCAACACCGGATCTGCTGGGCGCGCGCTGCCTCCGGAGGACGTATTGTACTTGAAGGTCATCGGCGCATTCATGTGCGCGACGACCAACGCGTTCTTCGCATGGTAGTCGTCAAAGACGATCTCGCTGTTACGATGGTTGTTGCTGCTAACCGCCCACACCACGTCAAAGGGCATGGTGGGGCGCAGCGCATCGAATAGCCCAAGGCGATGCTCGGGCGATTGCACGCCGGAGACGCCCTTGGGGATGAACGCAATCGATTTATCGCGATAGAGATCGAGCGTATACTTGTGCGTATAAAAATTTCCATCCGGCCCAAAGGTGCCGCGGCCGCCAAAGTCGGAGAGGTTTAGCCCATTGTCGAGGGTTACAAACTTGCCACCCGTCCACGCACCAATCACCGCGAGCTCATGCCCGGCGCGCGAGTTTAGGCCCATGCGGTTGCGCTCGACCTCATCCGTCTCGGCGGATGCCGGTGGATTGGGGCGCCCAACGTCTTGCCCGCGCACGAACACGCGCTCGATCGCGGTGGGCTTGTAGGCATCGCGCTGCTCATTCATCATCGCTAAGATTAAATGCTTGCCGGCGCGATCGAGCCACTGGTAGGCGAAACGATGCAGCGAGCCAAAGGGCATCGCGGCGCCGCTTGGATCGCGAAATGGCTGGCCTCCAGTGCTCCCCGCCAGCGGGAATTCCGCGGCGGCGGGATCTATGGGCATTGAGCTAAGCGGCCGCCACACCGAGAAGCCGTCGGCGGCGCAGGGTGTCGTGGTCGATTGCACGCTGTAGAGCAGCCCGGCGTTGAAATTGATCATGAGCAAGCGGCCGGTGCCCTCGGTCGTCGCCTCAAACAACGTGTACTTGCCGCGGCCATCCCACGAGGTGAGCTTGCTCTTGTCGGCTTCGACGACACCGTTCTGATCAAGGTCGAGGTAAAACTCACTCGATCGCCGCTGATCCCACAAGAAGGCGCACCACGGTTCGCCCTCTTCATTGGGCGCGCCGGGCGCTAGGTAACAATCGGTCGGCACATCGACGACGCCGCCGTCGCGCTGCACCGCCACCGAAGGCCCAAGCGCCAGGCGTTTGAGATCGACGCTGCCCGAGCCAAATTGATTCCACGGAAATAGGTAGCCAATATCATATGGCGCAAAGTCCGGCATGGTTACCACGCCCTCGTCATTGGGCACGAGGCCACGCGAGGCGCGCTGCGGATACACCCAGCTATGTGGCAGGCCGTCGCCGATGGGTTCGCCTGCACTCGTCGTATAAGGGGTGCGCACAAAGACGGTTACCGGTGCCGAGCGCAGCTCCCAGTGCGCTGGCATCGGGCCAGATTTTCGCTCGGTTCGCGCTACGCCCGAGACCAACGTGAAGTCATAGCATAGGCCAATATGTTCTCCCGCGGGCGCATCGAGCCTGCCATACGCAACCGCGCCATAGCTGGCCTTGCAGGCATACGGCGAGCGATGCTCGGTGTCGGTTTGATCGCTTGAATTCTCGCACATCGTGCTGTGCAGCGTATTGGGCGCGGAGCTAATTAGATTCCAGACCTCTGGATCCGCGCCATCGACCACATAGCTGGTATCGATGGGATTAAACCAGGTGAGGCCGTGCAGCTCGGCGACTTCGCGCGACAAGGGCGTTTGGCTGGCGCTGGCAACCGTCAGATCGTAGCCGACATTTTCTGGACGTAGCAGCGCCAGCTTTGGCCAGCCGCCATAGCTGCCATCGAGCAAGAGGCGCGCATCGTTGCTCGAGCGCGCAAAGGGCATGATTTGCGCGTCGCCAGCCGCGGGGCGATAGTTTTCATGCCCGGCCGTGCCGTGTTCGCCGCCTTCTTCGGGATAGCCGGCTGCCTTGCCATCTTGGTAGCCAAACAAGGTCGTGCTCAGGCTGCGGTCGATGCTTGGCGCCGGAGGATTGTCGCGGTTCGCGCAGTGGTTGATGTTGGTAAAATTTTCGCTGCAATTGGCCCCGAGCCCCTGCCCCAAGATATCGCCGTACGCCTCGCCACCACCAGGCTGCACGTCGGGGGTCGCGGTCGAGGCAGCCGATGAGGCGGGCCCTGCCGACATCGCGGGAATGGAACAGGTCGCGCCCAGCGCATTGCTTTCGCGCTCGATGTCATCCGCGGCCCCGGTGCAACCAGCCAGCGCGAGCAACAACATGCCGCAAACCGATGGGGAAAAAGGTTCAAAAACCGAGGTCGCGCCCCCCCAGGTAGTGTTCCCAGCCAGCCGTGTTTTCTCCTCGCTCATACTGCCCCCTGTCGTTAACCTGTTGATATCCCGATGCAAAACCGACAACGCTCGTCGGCTCTCACCAAAGGATAAGCAAGCCGTATGCCAGGCGCGCTAGCCTTCTCGCCTGCCCCGGTCACCCGTGTGGAAATCGATACACGGCGTAGGGTGGCTGCGACTCTCGATAATCTGGGCCGGGCCAAAAGTTGCATTGCCTAAAGTCAGACACCCATTGCTCACCATTGAACATCTGGACATGCCCATACGGGTGGTTCTTGCGCCGGCCACGGAAGGCGCGCATCACCGCGATATCGCCCGCCACAAAGTCGTCACCGCTGATCCGTACGAAGTCGCGCGCCAGCAAAAAAGGCCCATAATTTGCTCCGGCAACGGGATGGCCACTTACGTCAACGCCGCCGGCTTGCAAGGCGAGTCGAACATAGGTTCCGCAACGCCCCAACGATTCGGCCTTTGCGTTTGCATTGAGACGATTCACCGCGTTCGCGATATCGAAACTATGCGGTTTGGGCTGGGCCAAGGGCGGGTCAAGCTGATCGCCTCGCACATCTTCGATCTCGACCACCGCCTCCAGCATCTGCACCGCGAAACGTTCCTTAGCGCTGCGCTCCAAGGCGACCTCCTCTATCTCGCGCCGCTGCAATCGCGCCGCAAGCGCCTCGCGCTCAATCGCAGGCAGTTGCGCAACCTCGCCCATGGCGACGTCTGGCTCGCCGTCAAGCGCCAGCGCGGGCTGACCTTCATAAGGCTTGGAACTCGCCACGACCTGCGAATTTACGCCGATCGACTTACGCATGCAATGTGCTAGGGTGCCCTCACGACGCGCCATGCAAGCATTTTCAGGTCCCGGTAATACTGCGCCAAGCTGGTTTGGCATAGCACTCCTAGTTGCGGCTTCGGCCTGCGGAGAGCCAGCGACCTCAGACGAACCCATCCCGATTGAGCCATTCCACTTAGGCGTCATGGGCGCAAGCGTGTCGTTTGGATACCAGGGATGGGCGGTAAGCGACGCCTGGCATACGGCGCTCCCGGACGCCAAGATTACTGCGCTCGCGGACGCGTATTTCTATTTGGACCCCATCGAGAACGCGCAGACACAGGCCGCGACGATGGCGCAAACCAAGGCCGAATTGGTCATTGCAATCGACTACCTATTTTGGCTCGGCTACTCATCGGGCGCGCCTTTATCGACGATCCAATACGGACTCACCGCGCTCGAGGCGCTCGACGATGGCACGCGCATGATCGTCGTGGGCGACATGCCGCAGCTCGATGCCGGCGGCGGCTACTTGCTATCGGATGAACAAATTGAGGCGATCCACGACCACTTAATCGCATGGGCAGATGGCCGCGAGGGCGTACTCATCGTACCGCTCTCGGAATGGTCGGCGCTGCTGCGCTCAGGCGAACCGGTTACACTCCCTGATGGCAGCAGCGTGCCTACCACCTTGCTGATGAACGACGATGACCTCCACCCTACGGCGCTCGGGACGTGGTTCATGCTCGACCGCGTCGACGAGCTCTTGGCCGCGCGATTTCCGCAGTACGATCCTGACCTCGTCGAATTTGCGCGCCCACAATAGGCGGTGCGGCGCCTCAAATTGTCGCGATGAACCTCGCCACGCGCTGGTCAGCAAAGCGAGCTTGCGGTACAAGCGGCCATGGCGAAAATCAAGGTAAAAAATCCCGTCGTCGAGATGGACGGCGACGAGATGACCCGCATCATCTGGAAATTCATCAAGGACAAACTGATCCTGCCGTATCTCGACATTGATCTAAAATACTTCGATCTCGGCATTGAGCACCGCGACGCGACGAACGACAAGGTCACGGTCGACTCGGCGATGGCGACCAAAGAGTTTGGCGTCGCCGTCAAGTGCGCGACGATTACGCCCGACGAGGCGCGGGTCGAGGAATTTAAGCTCAAGGAGATGTGGAAGTCGCCCAACGGCACCATCCGCAACATCGTCGGCGGCACCATTTTTCGCGAGCCTATCGTGTGCAAGAACGTGCCGCGCCTGGTGCCTGGCTGGACCAAGCCGATTGTCATCGGCCGCCACGCCTTTGGCGACCAATACCGCGCCACCGATTTCCTCGTGCCTGGCGCCGGCACGCTCACCATGACCTTTACCCCCAAAGATGGCGGCAAGCCGATCGAACACAAGGTGTTCGACTTTACGACGGCCGGCGTCGCCATGGGCATGTACAACCTCGACGACTCGATCATCGGCTTTGCCCGCAGCTCGTTCACCTACGGCCTGCAGCGAAAATGGCCGGTCTATCTGTCGACCAAAAACACGATCCTCAAGAAATACGACGGCCGCTTCAAAGATCTCTTTCAGAAAGTGTTCGACGAAGAATACGCGGATAAGTTTAAGGCGGCCGGCATCGTCTATGAGCACCGCCTCATCGACGACATGGTGGCCTCGGCGCTGAAGTGGGACGGCGGCTTTGTGTGGGCGTGCAAGAACTACGACGGCGACGTGCAGTCCGACACCGTCGCGCAAGGCTTTGGCTCGCTGGGCCTGATGACGTCGGTGCTGCTGACGCCCGATGGCAAGACCGTCGAAGCTGAGGCGGCCCACGGCACGGTAACGCGCCACTATCGCGAGCATCAAAAAGGAAACCCGACGTCGACCAATCCGATCGCGTCGATCTTCGCGTGGACGCAGGGCCTCAAGTATCGCGGCCAATTTGACAATACGCCCGATGTGGTGCGCTTTGCCGACGCGCTCGAGCAAGTATGCGTCGAAACCGTCGAGTCGGGCAAAATGACCAAGGATCTCGCGACCCTCATCAGCAAGACCACGCCGTGGCTGACCACCGAGGCCTTTCTCGACGTGCTCGACCAGAATCTAAAAACCAAGATGGCGAGCTGGTAGCACCTGACATATTTGTCGAGACTTTGGGCCGCGGGCCGACTACAGTCGCGGCGTGCAGACGCCATTTGAAATCGGCTTTGGCCGGGCCGATATAACGCCCCCTTCGCGTGGCATGGGCATGATGGGCTTTGGCCAAATCGGCAACATCGCGCACAGCGCGCAGACGCCGCTGTGGGCGCGCGCGATGTTCGTGCACGACGGCAGGGGCGCCGTGGTGATTGTGGTCGCGGACTTATGTTTTATCAGCAAATCGATTCACCGCGCCGTCATGGCCGAACTCGCGACGTCGCACGCGACGCTTGGGCTATCCGAGCAAAACGTCGTGCTGACCGCGCAGCATACGCATAGCGGCCCGGGCGGTTATTCGGAGTCGCCGTTTTACAATGCGACCATTCCGGGTTTTTGGCCCGAGGTCTTGCAAGCAATCGTTGCCGGCATTGTGGCTTCCATCGCCGCGGCCGCCGCCGCCGCCGTGCCGAGCGAGCTACGATACGGCGAGGCGGCCTTCGAGCTAGACGCCGACGTCGCATTTAATCGCCGCCTTGCCGCGTACGCGCGCAACCACGACGTCACCTCGACGGACGATCCGCGGCTAGCGCTCGATCGCACGATGCGCGCGCTGTGGGCGACACCCGTGGCAACGGCTGCAGATGGGCAGGTGAGTGGCGTATTTTCTTGGTTTGCCGTGCACGCCACGAGCATTCACAGTGACAACACGGCCTTGCATTTTGACAACAAGGGCTATGCCGCGCAGCTAGCCGAGGCGGAGCTCGGCGGCGTCGCGGCCTTTGCCCAAGGCGCCGCCGGCGACGTCACGCCAAACAACTGGCGCCATCCGCGCGTGCCCTTGGCGCGAGGCAAGTTTGCCGACGACGATCAGAGTGCGCGTTATAACGGCAGCTTACAGGGCGCCAAGGCGATCGAAATTGTGCGGCGCGGCGGGGCGCCGGTGGTCGGCGCGATTGCCTCTGCATATCAAGAAATCGACATGGCTTGCGCCACCGCTGACGCTGACCTGGCCGACGGCCAATCACGGCACACCGCGCCGGGCGAAATCGGTATGGCGATGTTCCTAGGCACCGAAGAAGGCCCCGGCTTGCCGCTGTGGCTGCTGCCTGCGCAACGCGCGCTTATCAAGCTGCGGCGTCTTGGCAACCGTGACGAGGCCGACGTGCAGGCGCCAAAAATCACCTGGCTCGAAGCAACGCGCGGACGCCTCTTGGGCATCGGCCAGACCTCGCGCTTGCCGCGCCTGCCGCTGCCCGCGCGCGTGCAACGCGTTGTCAGCGAGATTCGCGACCTAGAACACAAAAATGCCGCGCCATGGACGCCCCACGTGCTGCCCGTGCAGCTCGTCGTCATTGGCAACGTCGCAATTGCCGCCGCCCCTGGTGAGTTCACCACCGTCGCCGGCCGCCGGGTGCGACAAGTCGTCGGGCGCGAGCTGCAGGCGCTTGGCGTGACGCACGTGATCTTCGCCGGTTACGCCAACAACTACGCCGGCTACGTCACGACGCCGGAAGAATACGAAGCGCAGGCGTATGAAGGCGCCAGCACGCACCTTGGCAAATGGACGCTGCCGGCGTACCTGACCGCCTTCCGCCAGCTCGCGCGCAAGATCGCAAATCAGCCGATTTCCCGCCGCGAGATTCGTGATATGCACGCCGCGCAATGAGCCGTATTTATCGCGCCCTTCCCCCGCAAGGCACCAAGCTCGGCATTGCGTTTTCCGGTGGCCTCGACACCCGCTGCGCGGTGGCGTGGCTGGCCGAAATGGGCATGCAGGTGCACGCCTATACCGCCGATCTAGCGCAACCCGATGAAGCCAATGCCGCCGATATCCCGCCCATCGCATTGGCGCACGGCGCCGTGGCCGCGCAGCTCGTCGACTGCCGCGACAGCATGGTGCACGAAGGTCTAGTCGCGATTGCGTGCGGCGCCTTTCACTTGCGCAGCGGCGGCAAGACCTATTTCAACACCACGCCGCTGGGCCGCGCGGTCACGACCACCGCGATTATTCGCGCCATGGCGGCCGATGGCGTCAACGTGTTTGGCGATGGCTCGACCCACAAGGGCAACGACATTCAGCGCTTCTATCGATATGGGCTGCTCGTCAACCCTCAGCTAAAGATCTACAAGCCGTGGCTCGATCAGGCCTTTGTCTCGGCGTTTGGTGGCCGCACCGAGATGAGCCAATATCTCGAGCGTAAGGGTAAGCCGCAAAAGGCCGCCACCGAAAAGGCGTACTCCACCGATGCCAACGTGCTCGGCGCGACGCACGAGGCCAAAGACCTCGAGCGCCTCGATCGCGGCATCAAGATCGTCGATCCAATTATGGGCGTGGCCTTTTGGAAGCCTGAGGTGGCGATCGTCGCCGAAACCGTTACCGTTACCTTCGAACAAGGCTGGCCCGTCGCGCTCAGTGGCACGCGCTATGCGAGCGCCTTCGAACTATTTCGCAAGGCAAACGAAATCGGCGGCCGCCACGGCCTTGGCATGAGCGATCAAATCGAGAACCGCGTCATCGATGCCAAGAGTCGCGGCATTTACGAGGCGCCGGGCATGGCGCTGCTGCACCTCGCCTACGAGCGGCTGGTGTCGGCGATCCACAATGAAAATACGATCGACCAATATTTCTCGCTCGGCCGCCGCCTGGGACGCTTGCTGTACGAAGGCAAGTGGTACGACCCCGAGGCAATGATGCTAAAAGATTCACTCATGCGTTGGGTTGCGCCAAGCATCACCGGCGAGGTGACGCTGGAATTGCGGCGCGGCGACGACTACACCTTGCTCGACACGCGCGCCGACTATATGGCGTATGCGCCGGAGAAGCTGTCGATGGAGCGTGTCGAGGAGCCCGCCTTTACGCCCGAAGATCGCATTGGCGCGCTCGAGCTGCAAAATCTGTCGGTCGCCGATAATCGCGCCATGTTGCTGCACCATTTGGCGAGCACGCGGCAGCTCGGCCAGGGCGCCTCCGCCGACGCCAGCGCGCTCGATCGGCTGCTGACCAGCGAGGCCGCGAAAGGCAAGTAAGGCATATGTATTCTGAAATAAGCCAAGCCGATTCAGTCAGTCACGCGCGCCCCGCCGGTGCCTACCCAAATCCGCCGCGAGGCGTGTGGCGAGCGCTGCGCGCCGTCGTCGCGATTGCGCTGGGGTGGGGTTTTCTCGCGGTGTTCCTAACGGTTGCCACGACCCTGACGCTTTTGACGTTTCGTTATCGTTCCGATCGATATTTTCATCTCGTTGCGCGCGTCGTCGGTCGCACGGTGCTGTGGCTGCAGGGCATCGACCTGCGGGTGGACAACGCCCACCGCATCGATGAGACGCGCTCGCAAATCCTCATCTTTAATCACACCAGCCAGCTCGACGTGTTTTTCTTCACCGCCATCATGCCCAAGCGCTGCGTGGTGATCGTAAAACGCGAAATGTTGTGGGTGCCGTTTATTGGCCTCGGGGTCTTTGCCTATCGCCTGCAAACCATCGACCGCCAAAACCTCGAGTCCGCCAAGCGCTCGATGGCCAAGGTCGCGGCCTACATGCAGGCGAACCAGTGCTCGGTCATGCTCTCACCCGAAGGCACCCGCTCCAAAACCGAGGAGCTGGGGCGTTTCAAGAAAGGCGCCTTTCACCTCGCGGTTGCCACCAAGGCGCCCATGCTCCCCATCGTGGTGCGTGGCGCGCGCTCGTGCCAGCCCATGGGCAAGATCGTCGCCGACCCAGGGCTGGTCGTGCTTGACGTCTTGCCCGAGGTCGACACCACGGAGTTCACGACAGAGCAAATTGGTGCGCGCGCCGAAGACATGTATCAGTTGTTCGCGCGCGAACTCGCCGCGTAGCGCCTCCAGCCGGCGCCGGCTTGATGCCAAAATCGCCACTCACCTTGCCACCGGCAACTCCAGGCGCCAGCGACGCGCGCCATCGCGGCCCTAGTTTTCCGCGATGGCGGATGGCGTCATTCTTGCTTGCTGACCCCGGCATGACGCTGCATTGCCTAGCTAGCCGCCAACTACGTTCCCGCGGCGCAGCCGTTTTTTGGCTGGCCCTGGTGGCAAGCACGAGCGCCTGCCTTGGCGCCACGCCAGCGCCGGACTCAGACCCAATAGGCGATGATTCCGATGAGCGCCAACAGGCGGCCGACGAGGCGCGGGACCGCGACAAGGCGGGCGAGCCGCCGCTGCAAATTCATTGGCTGCGCAATTCGGCGGAATACGTCGCGGCGACGACGCAGGCATATGCGCTTGCGACGGCCAAGGTAGCCGCGCACGCCGCGACGGAGCCGACCCAGCCATGGGGCGTAATTTTGGACGTCGACGAGACCACGCTCGACAATAGCCAGTTTGAGATCGAGCGCCTCGGGCTTGGCTATAGCGCAACGGCGTGGCGCAAATGGGTGCTGCGACGCGAAGCTACCGCCGTCCCAGGGGCGGCGGCATTTACGCAGGCCGTAAGGGCAGCGGGTGGATACGTAGCACTCGTTACCAATCGCAATAACGCGGTGTGCACGGCGACGAAGGACAACCTAGCCGCGCAGGACATCGCGTTTGACGTCGTGTTGTGCAAAGGCACAAGTTCTGAGAAGGAAGCGCGCTTTGCCAAGGTTGCCGCCGGAACCGCCGCGCCAGGCGTGCCCGCGTTAGCCGTAAAACTATTTATTGGCGACAACATCAAAGACTTTCCGGATCTGACGCAGGATATGCGCTTTGACGCCCCCGAAGGCCTCGCGGCGTTTGGCGAGAAATACATCGTGCTGCCAAATCCCATGTATGGTTCGTGGGAGAGCAACGAACCAAGGTAGAGATGGTGCGCCGCGAGCGCCATCACCACCACGCTTGGTGGTTGGTGCGTCCTGCGGCAGCGTCTTGCGCCTGCTGCGAAATCGGTTCGAGCACATGGCCGACCGGGGGCGTAATCACGGCGCCCGCGAGCTGCGGCGCGGCGGCGACGATATCGACGATGGGCTCATCCCACGCGTGCAGGCCCAAATTAAACGTGCCCCAATGCAC
This sequence comes from Myxococcales bacterium, assembly GCA_016716835.1. Lineage (NCBI taxonomy): Bacteria > Pseudomonadati > Myxococcota > Myxococcia > Myxococcales > Myxococcales bacterium. The sequence goes on from JADJUW010000001.1 coordinate 1,995,112, forward strand.
CGGCAACAGCGTGCCGCCGCCGAGCATGTCAAAGGCTTGCAGCGCCTTGTGCGGTCCCATATGGATGCTGCCCCATGCTTCGTGATAGGCGCCAATTTCGAGCATGACGACGTCAAACGCGCCATGCTTGCGACGCACGTCGGCAAATTGTGGCGTCAGGCCCGTGTCGCCGCTAAAAAACACTTGATGACGCTCGCCCTTGATCACCCACGAGGCCCAAAGCGTGCTGTTGCGATCGCGAAATGTGCGCCCGGAAAAATGTTGCGCCGGCTCTGCACACAAGGTGACGCCCCGCCCGCTCCACTGCTCACCCCAGTCGAGCTCGACGATGTTCGCCGCGGCGATGCCCCAGCGCTCGAGCCGCGCGCCAACCCCAAGCGACGTCACAAAGATGACATCGCGCTTCGCGAGCGCGAGCACCGAGGCCTTGCAAAGATGATCGTAGTGATCGTGCGAGATGAGCACCACGTCGACGCGCGGCAAATTCTCTATTGCCACCGGGGCGGCAAAGAAGCGCTTCGGTCCCATGAACGACATCGGCGAGGCGCGCAGGCCCCACACTGGATCGGTCAGCACGACCGTCTTACCGAGCTCAATGAGCACGGTGCTGTGGCCAAGCCAGGTGGTGCGCAGGCCGGTGTCTGCTGCCTGGGCCCAACCCGGCCGCGGATCGTGCGTCGAGATCGGCCGCACCGGCACGCGCTGCACCGAGCGATCGAACATAAACTGTTTCATTACCGACCAAGGCGGCCGCGGCATTGACGCCGCTTCAAACAAGGTGTTGCGAAATGCCCCATCGCGAAACTGCGGCGAGGCGAGAATTCGCTCACCGCGTAAATTGCGCACCTCGCTAGGCAGGACGGGCACTTGGGCGCTAGATTCCATCGCTCTACTATATGGCAGCGGTTGTTTTCGGCAAGACATCTCCAGCGCGCGGCCACCTCGCGATTTGCCTAGTGCCTTGGCACAGATGCGATGAGCCATCAGACTTGGTCTGCTTCCGTGGGGCGTCGTTAAAAAATGCTCACTTATTCCAATAAACTCGCATTTTTATGCCTCGCCCCACGAAACCATCCCAGCGTCTGAATCGCGAATGCTTGGCTCATCTCATCTGTGCCAAGGCACTAGGTGTTGGCCTTGCGCTGGCGGCGACGGCGCTCGCCACGGGCTGCGCGCCAAACTCGCTTGAGGCGTCGCCGCAGCCTGGGCCGCAACCAGGCCCGCCCGGCGATGAACAAGGTGAGCTGCAGCCTGGCATCCCGGCAACCTTTGACAAAAACCTTATCATCACCGACGCCTACTTCTCGGCGTCGAGCTTTATCGGTGCCGACGAGGTACAGGCGTTCTTTGAGGTGACGCCCTACGGCACGCGGTCGTGGATGGCCGATGCCACGCTCGGTCAGGCGCGCCTCGCGGATGTTTTGGTCGACATTGCAGTCGCGCATGACCTTAACCCCATCGTGCTCATTGCCCGCATGCAGGTCGAGCAATCGCTCGTCGCCCCCACCGAGAATCCCGGTGGCAATCGCGTCGATTTCGCGTTTGGCTGCGGCTGCCCCGACGGCCAGGCGTGCAACGAGGCGTATCGCGGCCTCGACAAACAACTCGAATGCGCCGCCACCACGCTTGAGAAATGGTACTTGCGTTCGCAAAGCGGCGATGGTCTGTTTGTCATGGGGCAGCCTGGCGACACGCTCGACCCCGACACCGTCGTGCCCGCCAGCCATGCCACCGCCTCGCTGTACGCGTACACGCCGTGGGTGCTCGAAGACGAAGGCGGCAATTGGCTGGTGTGGAAGATCTTGGCGCGCTACACCGACCACGTCATTGCGGAAATCTTGTAGCGGGCCGTGCGCTCGCGCAATGCTTTGCGCTGAGCAGCTGATATTCGCCGCGCCCAGCGTATCCAGTCAGGGCAGGCCCAACTTTTTTCCACGGCGTTTTCTGTCGGGATTGTATTGAACGCTGGGCGCTTCGTTGCGAGTTGCGACCTGTCCGGCCCCAAAAGGGGGGGGCGGATATCAAATGCTTATGAATCGGCGCGCTCATCGTGCGCTTGCTTGCAATCGCAAGACTGTCAAATATTTAACAAACTCGTTACGTTGCTGTGCGCGCGCAAAGGTTGCGGTTGAACGCCTTGCTTGACGTTGTTAGCGTCCGGCCCGAAATGAAGAAACAAATTAGTCGCAAACTCCAATTCAAATCCATCGCGACCGAAGCGCTTGCCCCCGCCGCAGGAGCTGCTGCGACCGCCGGGGGTGCAGAGTCGACTTGTTCGCCGTGTGGCCCTACAAAATGGTTATGCCCGGATCGCCCCGATGGCCAAGCCCAAGGTTGGCCAGGATGAGAACTAACCAGTATCGCCTAGAGAAAGAGACAAACGTCCTGATGCATCGCGGTGGCTGGCTAGGCGCCCCGCAGAGGTTTGGTGGTTCCAAGTCCCGAGGACGCAACGACGCCAGCAACCACGAGGCGCGGGACGATGGATCTTTATCTAGGCGATGCTGGTTAGGAACCCGTTCAGCCGACGCCCTCTAGCAGGTGATTTGACGGCGATGCATGCGCCGGCTCGGGCTGCGATGCTAGTGCCGCCGACGTTGGTGCGCGTGATGGTCGATGGCGTCAGCATCGAGATCGAGGTGCCAGCGACGCGCAAGGCGTGGCTCGTCCACGCGCGTCGGCTGCGCCAGCCTAAGGCTTACGCCAAGAGGTCACATGCGAAATCGCGGGCCATGCCTTTGTGCTCAGGCTACGCTCCGCACTGAGTATCTGACTCTCGCGGCACTACGGCGCTGACCGCACCACCAAGGTGGCGGGGAATAACGTCGAGACCAGCGCCGAGGTCGCATAATGCGCCGCGGGCGGTTTCATATCGAAGTAGACGTCTTCGAGCAGATCATCGAACGCGACATAGTCTAGTTGGAACGCGGCATTGCTTTCCTGGGCCGACGTTCGGGTGCCCCACATATCAGTTTCTGAGGCGCTGAGATTGCCGGTTAGCCACAGCGTTTCGCCCTCAACCCGATACGTTCCGTAGAAGGTCCCGGCGTAGGATTGCTGGCCATCCCAGCAGCCCACCATGAAGAGGCTGATGGCGTCGCCGGGGCCAAGTTCGTACTCCGCCGCGCCGGGGGTCATGTTGAAGATCGTGGCCTGGACAATGCGGGGATGATGATCGGTAGCACAATAGCGCGCGACGGCTTGCTCGGTGGATTCGCCTGCGATCCGTTGCTCGGCAAGGTCGTCAAACTCCCAGACATAGGTTGTATACGCCTTGTCACTAGCGCCTTCTTGCTCCTCGCTGGCAGGCACAGTAGTCATGCAGGCCGTAGCCAGCGACAGCGAAACGGCTACGGGGAGTGCGGTTAGCGGGGAGAGGCGAGCCATGCGGTAAAAGCTAAGCAATCACCGTGCCAGCACGCCGCATTGCCGGACATCTGCCGACGCCGCAACGTGGGGACACTTGTCCTCGGGGCGGGGTGGCATGCGTATCCTCCTTGCCGCTCGTCATGCCCGCGAATCTCTCTTCTGCAGTACCGCCGTGCGCTTGATGCGATGGCCGCATGCGTTCCCGTCCCGTTTCCACTCGGCACCCATGGCCCGGACAGGTGTTCGCTATTGCCAACCAGGGGCCGCCTTTTGGCATGACCATCGCCAACTACCGGCGATGGGCTAGAACCGTTGACATCAAAACGCCAGGCAGGTCACTAACACCCGATTTGGGAAGTGCAACACGCCGAGGCAATGGTGATGCCGGGCGCCTCAGGACAGAAGCACGAAACATTACCAGACAAGGTTTCATCACCCGGATCGCAGTCCTGGTGGGTATAGTAGCAGCGCCATTTCGAAGGGCCACACGGCGAGAGCGTCGACTCGTGCCCACCAGCGGCAGAGGAAAGTATAGCGGTTGGAATAGATTTAAACTGTAGCTTGCGACTGATTTTTTTCATTTCGGGCCGGACGCTAGCAACGTCGGGTCAGGCGTTCAACCGCAACCTTTGCGCGCGCACGGCAACTTAACGAGTTTGTAAATAATTTGACAGTCTCGCGATCGGAAGCAAGCGCACGATGAGCGAGCCGATTCCTAAGCGTTTGATATCCGCCCCCCTTTGGGGCCGGACAGGTTGTCAAAATCCAAATCCTGACCCTGGTCAAGATCCAGACCCTGGTTGCCAAAATCAAAATCCGGACCCTGGTTGAAATTTTGCGATTACAAAATCCGGACCAAATCCGGACCCTGGTTGAAATTTTGCGATTACGTACGCAATGATTTTTCGGCCGCCGCGTATATTGCAGGCAGTCCCACGACTATGTCGCACCGAGGGAACGTCGAGGATTTTCAGCAGAATCGCAGCGCCATCTGCGTAGTCAGGAGGCATGACCAGACCACGCGAAGTCATTGCCAACCGAACCTACCTGGTAACTAGGCGCTGCACGCAGCGTCAGTTTCTGCTGCGCCCCGACGACGCTACCAACAATGCGATTGTTTATTGTTTGGCGGTGGCGGCCCAGCGAACGAATATCGATGTCGTATTTACTTGTGCGATGTCGAATCACCACCACACGATCGTCCATGATCACGACGGTCGATTGCCGGAGTTCATGGAGCATTTTCACAGGCTGCTTGCGAAGTGCCAGAATCTGCGGCGGCGAAGGTGGGAGAATTTTTGGGACTCAGCGAAAGCAAGTGCCGTACGGCTATTAGACGCAGACGATATTATTGCGAAAATCGTCTACGCCGCGACGAATCCGGTCAAGGATTTCCTTGTGGAGCGAGCGCACCAGTGGCCCGGGGTCAATGGGTACAGAGCCTTGGTGCGCGATGAGCCGATGACCGCCAAACGACCACGATATTTCTTCAATCCGAACGGAGAGATGCCGAGTTCCGTTTCTCTGCCGCTCGTCATGCCCGCGAATCTGGGGACGATCTCAGACGTTGCGACAAGAGTCGTTGAAGCGGTCGCCGAGGTGGAAGCAACGGTGCTCGCGATTCGGCGCCAAACGCAGCGCGGCGTGCTGGGACGAAAGGCCGTGCTGGCGCAGTCGTGGCGAGAAGCGCCAAAGTCCGTTGCTGCGAGGCGGAAAATGAGCCCTCAACTTGCCGCGCGTGACAAATGGCGACGGATTGAGACCCTGCTACAGACCAAGTACTTTCTCGTGCAGTACCGGCGCGCACTTGATGCGATGGCCGCATTCGTCCCGATTCCGTTTCCACTAGGCACGTATTGGCTGAGGCGGTTTCTGAACGTTGACGTTGGTGCATATTTATAGCGGCGATCCTCGCGACCCAGTGACGTAGCACTCGATTGGCACCGCTGACTCTACAAGCGGCAAGGGACGGTTGCGGCCGCGGGTCATGCAGGAGGCAGATGCGAGGTGTTTCTGCGGGGACTTGAGCGTGGGTTGGCCTTGGATATCGCTGGCAGACCGCTCGCTGACCGCCGGGGCTGATGCATTGGCACGGCCATCAATTGGCCGCAGCAGGTGTTCGCTTTTGCCAACCAGGGTCTGCCCTTTGGCCCTTTGGACAAATTTCTTGTCGAGTTCGTTGAGCCACTCATCGGCGACGGCGAGAAAATCACCACGTGCGCGCCTTACGCGAGGCTTGCGGCACTTGCATAAGAAGCCGCCCAAGCGCCAACAATAAGAGATACTCGCAGCACCCGACAAGTGGCACCTCTGGCGCCACGAAGATGCCACGGCCGAAATTGAACATGACTACGAAGCCTTCAAACAAGTCTCCGTGCACGTCCCCGAAGGCCAAGGCTGGGCGTATGTCGCCTTCAAGCTAAGCAAGCTCGGCTATGACGTCGATGCCGTCTATAATTGTGGCCGCGCCGCTGGGGCCAATGCGCCACAGCCTGGCAACCCCATTGGCCAGAACCCGCGAACCTTCCGAGATGGAATTTTTTCAATAAAACTGACATATATGCGATATTAAAGACGAACTAGATTTGCTAGCGGTGCGAAGACATCCGGCACGCCAGTTGCACAAGCTTCCTTCACCATGAGCCTTTCTAGCTTTGTATCCTCGCTCTGTATCATTGCTGCGCTCGCAAGCTCGGTTGCGGCTGGAACCGCCGAGGCCCGAAACCGCAAAAGCACACCTGTGCTGACCAAACGCCTGGCCATACGAGGCAAGGCCATCGGCACCGGGACCCTTAGAAAGGATTCGATCCGCATGAGAAATCCGGTCGGCGTTGCCGCTCATGCCACGCGAACCGCATCTGCATCTGCGCCGCGCAACGTAGCCGCGAAGCAACTCACCTCGCTCGAGCGTGCGATCATGAAAGTCAATATATTCGTCGTCGGTGGAGTGTACGGCACGATCAAGTTAGCGCTCCTGACGAGCCCTTTGCTTATTGCGATGTCGTCGCTGCCGGCGTCCGTAGACAAACCCTTGCTATATGGCGCGTTCGGCCTGTTGTATTTCATCGTTACCGGCAAGATCGAGCTTTCGATTGCAGCCGATGCGACAAAAAAATCTGTCAGTTAGGCTTGCGCGCGCCAACCTATATGCCCTGACTGGATAAGCCTGGCGCGACGAGCGGCTACGCGCCGATAGGCACGATGCGAATGTGCGGATCGCGCGTATCTGGCACTTTGACCCGCGTTGCGAACAGGCTCGCGACTTGCGGCGCGATGGTGACGCGGGTCTCGCGCGCGCCAACGTCGATGCTGCCGATGTCGTCCTTGGTAATGCCACCGCGGCGACACAGCAGCGGGATGATCCAGCGCGGGTCGGCCTTTTGAAAGCGGCCGACGTTGACCGAGAACACCGGCGCATCGCCGCTTGGCTCGGCGCGTGGGCCTGAGCTGCGGGCATCGCGCGCCTGCCGCGCATCAAAGGCTTGCCGCGCGCCGCGAATCGGGCGATCGCCCTCGCCGCCTGCGCCTGCAATGCGCGTCATGGCGCGGCCGGGCCCGCGATCGTCGCGTGGGCTGCGCGCATCGCGACCCATCGGCTCGCGGTCGCGGCTCATCGGACCCTGCGCGCGGCCCTTGCCTGCGCCAGCCCCACCGGCGACGTCTTGCACCTGCGGCATTTGCTTGTAGCGGCTCGCCACGAGCACGGCCACCAAGTCCTCGGCGCCGTGCAGCTTGAGCAGCGCCGCCGCAGACGTCTTGGCCGTTGGCGTCACCGCGGCGACTTCTTCGGCGAGGCCCGCGAAAATGCGCGCATCGTCTTTTTCGCGAATCATCGCGGCGGTCGGCACCGGGCCAAACTTAAGCGGCTCCTGCCGCGTCGCCAGCACGCGCTCGGCAAACCCAGCGCGATTGCGCGGCACCAGCAGCACCGAAGTGCCCTGGCGTCCGGCGCGTCCGGTGCGGCCGCTGCGATGCACCAGCGCCTCGCGGTTTTGCGGCACGTCGGCGTGAATCACGAGGTCCAGCGATGGCAAATCAAGCCCGCGGGCGGCGACGTCGGTCGCGACGCAGATGCGCGCGCGCCCATCGCGCAACGCTTGCAAGGCCGCCGTGCGCTCGCGCTGCGATAGCTCGCCCGACACCGTCACCACGCCAAAGCCGCGATTGGAAAGCTCGTCGCCAAGCCTGGTCACGCCGTCGCGCGTGGCGCAGAACACCAACGTGCACGGCGCATCGTAGTAGCGCAAGATATTGACGACCGCCTGCACGCGGTCGCGATCGCCAATGGGCATGGCAATATGTTCGATGTCGGCGTGGCCCGCGGCGCCAGTGGTGGCCTCGATGCGAAACGCGTTGTTCTGAAACTTCTTGGCCAAGAGCGCGATGCCCTTGGGAATCGTCGCGGAAAACATCAGCGTGCGCCGTTCCTTCGGCGTGGCCTTGAGCAGCGCCTCGAGCTCGTCGCGAAAGCCCATGTCGAGCATTTCGTCGGCTTCGTCGAGCACCACGGCGCGGATGTTGCCGAGCTTGAGGGCCGCCTTTTCGAGATGATCGTTGAGGCGACCTGGCGTGCCGACCACAATATGTGGCTTGCGGTGCAAGGCGATTTGCTCGGTGCGCACGCTGGTGCCGCCGACGCACACCGTAAAGTTTATCGCCGTGTGGGAGTAGAGCCACGACAGCTCGGTCGCGACCTGCATCGCCAGCTCGCGGGTTGGCGTAATGATGAGCGCCAAGGGGCCCTCGGTCGCCGCGCCGGGCGGGATGCGTTCGTGCTCGCCGAGCAGCGTGCCGGCCATCGCCAGGCCAAACGCCACCGTCTTACCTGAGCCGGTCTGCGCCGAGACGAGCAGGTCCTGCGCCGGACTAGGCACATCCATGATGGCCTGCTGCACCGGCGTCGGCGAGTTAATGCCGCGATCGGCGAGGGCCCGAAGCAGGCTGGGATGCACCCCTAAAAATGGCATGGGCGACTCCTACACTAGTGCATTGGCACAAACAAGGTGAACCATCAGCCTGGGTCTCTGTCCGTGGCACGTCGTTAAAAAACACTCACTTATCCCAATAAACTCGCGTTTTTTGCCTTGTGCCACGAACACATCCCTGCGGCTGAACCGCTGTCGCTTGGCTCACCTTGTCTGTGCCAATGCACTGGGCCGCCCAATTGCGATGGATTGTTTTGGAATGAAGCAAAATCACCGCGAGAGCGGATTTGCCGTGCCGCGGCGGTTTCCCGGAGCCGCCTCAGAGTGGCCGCTGCGGCGCTGCCCCGGCTACTGGATTTTGAGGGTGTACGGGGCCTCGTTGCCCAGCGTGCCGTCAAACACGTGGACCTTGAGCACATAGTTGCCATCTGCGGTCGCCTTGTACGTAAACGTCTCGGTCGCCGCCGTGCTCACCGATTTGGCAGCGTACGTGGTGTTCTGCGCCTCAGCGTTGGCCTGAGTCCAAAAATACAGGTCGAGATCGATGGCGGTCTTATCGAAAGTGACCGTGACCGTGTAGGTTTGGTTTTTCACCATAGGGATGGTGAAGTAGTCCATGTTGCACGGACAAACATCGAGCGCGTAGGTGCCAGGCGTCACTTGGGGCGGCGAGAACGGCGCATCGTTGGGCTCAAAGTAGTCATCGCTGCAGCCATTGCAATCGGTGTCGCATGCGCCCTTATTGCCATCGCAATCGGCGTCGAGGTCGCCTTCGCAGACCTCCTCTTCTTTGCAAATGGGCGCATCGTTGCACGCGGTGACCTCGGGCTGCGGCGCCGCGGCGACCTGGGCCACGGTCAGCGTGGTGGGGCGTGAGATTTCGCCATCATCATCGACGGCATAGACCGCATAGGTATCGCTCGCCTCGTCGTCGAGCGGAAACTCGGCGCAGAAGATGCCATCAAAATCGGTTGCGACGACTTGCGACAGGCCGCTGCCATTGGCGCGCAGCAACACCTTGCGCGACACCGCGGTGCCCTGAATGACCACGGTATTGAGCGGCGTCTCGGTTGCCGTTTCAGCGCGCGGGGGCGCCAAATCTGGATCGGTCACGGGCGTCGCCGTCTTGCTACCAGGGGCATCTGCCTTGCAGCCCACGAGCAGCCCAACGCACAATGCGGCCGTGGCCGCCTTATTTAGGGTGGAGCGCAATGAGACCAGTTCCAGCATGACCCGGTACTAAGCACAAAGCATGCCATCCCACGGCCAGGCATCGGGGCCGCCCCGCAGCGCCGTGGGGCGCCGCAACTGCGGTCGGAAGTCCCCACTTGCTCCTGGCAGCCCCACTCAAGTAGCCGCGCATTCGCAAAAACCCCTGGGGAGCGCTCCAGATAGTGCCGCCGCCAGCCGGCCACTGGCCTACCGCGCCTTGGCGCGCTTCGTGCATTACCTCCCAGCATGCGTTCGATCTATTCCACCATCCATTCAAGCTGTTTGGCCCTGTTAGCCGCTGCGGCCCTGGTTGGCTGCAGCGATGCTTCGAGGTCGCGGAAGACGCGCCCGTGCTGCTCGGGCTTTCGACGTCATCGATTCAGGTTGGCCATCCGCTCAACTTTGTTGGCGAAAAGTTTATCGACGTCGCCAAGGGCCGCACGTACATGCAATTTAATGGCGTCTTCCATGGCACCAATGCCGACTACGATGTGACCGAGCTCGACGTCAAGACCTCGCGCACCGCCGCCAATGAGGCGTCGTGGCCCTTCTTTGGCCACTACCGCGTGCCGTTTGTGCCCACCGGCGATGAGATCGGTACGTTCAAGGGCACCGTCACCCCTATCAATGTGCTCAAGGACGGTACGGAAATCGTCGGCGAACCACTCTCCGTCGTGCTGACCGTCGAACCCTCCATTATCTTGCACCGCATGCAACCCACCGCGATGGCGAGTGGCGCGGAATGCGACAAGCCCAGCCTGCGCATGCTCGGCGGCTATGCCTATGAAATCGAAGCAGCGACGATCGGATTTGCAGCGGATAACCTCTCGGTGAATATCACCGGCGAACCAGGCGGCACGTCGATCGGCCGCACGCTCAAGGCCCCCATGGTCTCCGCCGCGAATGGTGGCTCGGTCGCCGGGTTTGGCAAGGATCGCGAGTTTACGCTCGCGCCAGTTCCGGCCGATGCCACCACCTATATCGCGTCCATCCGCGTGACCGCGAAGAATGCCGACAACGACGCCATTCAGGTGGTTTATCCCCTCCCCGTGATTCGCCCGCTCGCCTTCATCCCAAATGGCGAGCCCCGGTTAGCGCAAATTGAGCAAGCCGTGCCCGTCTCGGGCTGCATGGCCGGCGGCATTAATGGCCAAAACGTGCGCTATGAAGAAACCCAGTCAGAGACCCGGCAGCGGCAAATCCAATACAATTGGAACAGCGATTGGTCGACCGATAAGTCGACGCAAACCACCGAAACCACCGATTGGAGCAATGGCACCAACACAGGCTTTAGCAACGGCGGCGACCACAACTGGGGCGGCAACTGGAGCGAAAACGCCGGCGTCAGCGGCGGCACCTCAGGCACCATCGGTGGCGGGCTTGCGCCTGGCAGCGTCTCGGCGCACATCGAGGCTAGCTACGGCAAGACCTGGGGCGGCCACGACGGCGGCTCGCAGAACTGGTCCGACACCGGCGGCACCGATCGTCGCGATGGCGGCAGCACGTCAGATTCCTCCACCCTAAGCACCCGCCAAGGCGGCAGCGAGGGCGTCAGCGAGTTCTACGACGTGTCGTCCACCAAAAGCATCACCAGCGCGGTAACCGCAGATATCATTCCAAGCATGTTCGGCGTTTGGTTCCGTCAAGTCACGCGCTGGTCGCACCCCGCCGCCGTTGTCGAGTACGACCTTTGCGGCAATCCCCACATGGTCGCCGAGGTCGAGATTGCGGACTACCAATGGGCGGTTAGCCTTGGTCAAGGCACCGACTGCGTCGACGTCGAAACCACGCTCGAAGAACCAGTTTGTTACAGCGGCTGCTGAGGCCAACTGACCCCGATGGGGGTGACGACGATGGTTTCGCCCCAGGTTGGCGAGCCAACGTCAATTTTTACGTCCATCGCCGCAACAAAAACATACTATTTACGAGGGCTTAGGAAGCCATCACGAATCTGGCAACGCGCAACCCCGTGGCATGTTTCGTGCAATGTCTCTTCATACAATGTGTAAATCTGTCCTTCAGACCACAACCTCACGCGGACTGCTCTTGGCCGCCTTTGCCGCCGCCGCCCTGGGCTGTAGCGATGGGGTCAATGACGCCGAAGACGCCCCAGTGCTGCTGGGCCTCTCGGATTCGTCGATCCAGGTCGGGCACAAGCTTAGCTTTGTCGGGGAGAAGTTTCTCGACCCCAAGGATGGCCGCACCATCATGCGCTTTGACGGCGTCTTTGAGGGCTCGCTCGCCGACTACGACGTAGCCGCCTACGACGTGCGCACCGCGCGCACCACCGAAAATGAGGTTTCGTGGCCGTTCTTTGGCCACTATCAAGTGCCCTTCGCGCCAGACGGCGACGACCTTGGCACCTTCCGCGGCACCGTAACGCCGGTGAACGTGAAGAAAGATGGCGCTGAAATCGTTGGCGCGCCGCTCGAGGTCACCCTGACCGTATTGCCCTCGATCGTCCTGTACGGCCTCGAGCCCGTGGTCGCCGAATATCAGTGCGCCAAGCCGAGCATGCGCATCTTGGGCGGCTACGCCTATGAGATGACCGCGGCCACGCTTGATTTCCCGGCGCGGACGCTGTCGATCAACATAAGCGGCGAGCCCGGCGTGGCCAGCGGCGGCCGCACCATCGTCGTGCCCATGACCGGTAGCATCGGCAACAGCTCGATGGCGTTGCTCGGCGATAATCGTCAGCTCGTGCTGGCGCCGGTGCCCGATGACGCGACCATGTATATCGCCGAGGTCCGCCTGACCGCGATCGATGACGATAATAAGTCGATCACCGTGGTGTACCCAATTCCGGTGCATCGCCCGTTGGCCTTTATTCCAAGCGGCGAGCCGCGCTTGGCACAAATTGAACAAGCCGTGCCCGTCTCCGGTTGTATGGCAGGCGGCCTCAACGGCAGCAACGTCCGCTATGAGGAAACCCAGTCTGAGACGCGCACCCGTCAGGTTCAATATCGATGGGACTCCAACTGGTCGTCTGAAAAATCCGACCAGACCTCCACGACCACCGACTGGCGCAACGGCTCCAACACCGGCTTTAGTGGCGGTGGCGACCATAACTGGGGCGGTAACTGGAGCGAAAATCTTGGCGGCAGCCTCGGCGGCTCGGGGACGATTGGTGGCGGTCTCGCGCCCGGGTCAGTCACCGTCCACGCCGAAGTAAGCTATGGCAAGACATGGGGCGGCCACGATGGCGGCTCGGAAAATTGGTCGACCACGGGCGGTAACGATCGCTCCGACGGCGGCGCGGAAACCCTTACCACCACCATTGGGGTCACCCAGGGTGGCAGCGAGGGCGTCAGCGAATTCTATGACGTTTCCTCGACCAGGAGCATCACCAACGCGAGCATCAACGACATTATACCTAACATGTACGGCATCTGGTTTCGCCAGGTGACGCGGTGGAGCCATCCGGCGTCCGTCATTGAATTTGACTTGTGCGGCGAGCCACATGTCGTCGCCGAGGTCGAGATTGCCGACTACCAATGGGGCATTGGCCTCGGTCAAGGCACCTCCTGCGCCGAGGTGAAGCCGTCCCTCCCGGAGCCGGTTTGCTACTTGGGTTGCTAGCTGCCGGCGCCCGATCGTGAAATAGTTCGACGCGATGAACGAGCGTTGGCTATTTCGCGGGCCGTCTCGCAGCGTAGCCCTGGTGGTGCTGTTTGCGCTGGCCGGGTGCGAATCCCAACCGATCCCAACGCCGAGTCAAGATGCGGCGCCGCTTGCGCCAGCCTTTGCCTCGGCCGTCATCGCCTATGACGAGGGCGACGGCGAGCAAGACTGTGGCGACATGATGCCCCTGTGCGATGAACTTGGGACGTGCGGGCCCACCGACCTGCTTGGCGAGCCCGACGAGGTCGCATACGTGCTGGTCGCCGGCGGCTTTGTCGAGATTGCCTTTCTGTGCAGCAGCATGATCGAGCGCGGCGTTGACGCGTCGCCGGAGCTAAAGCTGTGGGCGACGGTGCCCGAGGGCGGCGGCGCGATCGTGCAAGTCAGCGTCGATGGCGCCACCTACGACGAAATTGGCGTGATGAACAGCGAGACGCTGGAGTTCGACCTCGCGCGCCTTGAGCTCACCGACGCGCGGTTCGTCCGCGTGCTCAACACCGGCGCCGAGGCCATCGACATCGATGCGTTCGAAGCCCTGCGAAATCCCTAACTCGCGCTGCAGTTTTGCCACCAATTGCCTTAGGATACGCCCGGGTCATGACGTCCGCCACTCGCCTCGCCTTGCTGCTTGTTGTGGCGCTCTTCGCCCGCGGCGGGGGCGCAGCCGCAACCGCCAAGCGATCGCCCCACCCTGACCAATATCACCGCGCAATTTCATCCGGGTCCCTACAATGCCATGGTGGTCGATCAACGCGACAGCCGGCGGGTCGCCGTGGTCACGCGCGACGGCCACGTCATGTGGTCGCACGACGGCGGCTACCGCGTCGATGACGCCCAGGCGGCGCAGGCGCGAACGCTCGATCCCATCACGCTGCGCGGCACCGGCGGCGGCCGCGCCATTTTGTCGGACAGCCGAGGCGACAACGCGTCGCCCGACCGCGAAATGTCGAGCTACTTGCTCATGCACAATATGCAAAATGGCATTCCGCCGGTGCGCTGGTTTGCTTGGATGGGTGTGCCGCAGTTTTTTCCGCAGTTCAGCAACATCGCGCTGCCGGCGGGCGACGGCCCAATGTTTCTCGCCGGGGCTGGTGGCATCTACGGCAGCGACGCCTCGCGCCGCACGTGGAAGCGCATCCATGGTCCGAGCAATTTTTACCCCAGCGACAAAGACGAATGGGGTATCGCCGTCACGGTCAACCCGAACAATCCCAAGCACATCCTGGCCTCGACGGATCGAGGGCTCATGATCTCGCGCAATGGCGGCGCCACGTTTTCGCACCCACGCGTGCAGACCATGCAGGATTTGGTCATCAACCAGTTCCTGTGGACCAGCGATACCCAACTGTATATCGCCGCCTACGGTGAGCTTATGGTGTCAAACGACGCCGGCGAAAGCTTCGAATCGATTACCGCGATCGACGGCGACATTAACCAGATGGCCGTGGTGGGTGGCATGTTGTACCTCGCCACCACGGACGGCGCGTGGATCGCGCCAATTCCGGCCAAGGAAGGCGAGGCGGCGCCACCTGCCGACCCCGAAGCACCTCCGGCTCCCGAGCCGTTACACATTCTCACCGAGCGCAACGTGGTCGGTATCGTGCCGTGGCAGGGCGGCGGCGTCCTGCTCGCAACGACCGACGAGTTACTCCTACGCACGGCGGCGGGCAAAGAGATAACGCTCTTTGGCACGTCGGGCAAGGATCCGATTGTGTCGCTCCAGGGCAATGCCGAGCGCGCGTGGATGCTTACGCAGGGCGCGATTTTTTCGTTAGGGGCCCCGGTGCCACGCAAACCCGGGACGCCGACCAAGCCGCCACGCCTGCGCATCGACCTGCCAACGCTTGAGCGACAAACCATTGCCTACTACAAGATTTATCCCCCCAAGCGCCTCGGCGGCACCGAGTACCTGCCTACCCTTGAAGTAGAAGTCGGCAACCATTCGACGAGCCGCTACATGGTGATGAACGACCCAACCTTTCCCGTGAGCTTTCGCCAGCTCGCCGACGATGGCACGAGCCGGGTGCAGTGGAAGGTCATGATCGAGTGGGACTTTTCCCACATTCTATTTAGCAAGTGGGGCAAACGCTCCAACAACGCCTTTTCGATGATCGACACCGGGATTCGCGACCAGCGCGAAAGGTGCTGACATCGGTGCGCGAAAACTACCGCGCGGCCGCCGATTTGGTAAAGGCGTTGCAGCAGCCACCGGCCGATCCAAAATTGGAGCTCTTGTGGCGGTGGCGCCTCGAAGAATTGGCGTCTTATCTCGAAACGTTTACGGGCACCCAAGTGGTCACGGACATCTCACCTGACGGCCGCGGCGTGGTTTTTAAGGAGTAACGTATGAAGCAAATCTCGACCCTTTTTTCCTGTCTCATCTCGGCGATGCTCGCGGCCGCGGCCGCAGCGCAACCCGCTGGCGGCGGCGCCGCGGGTGCCGGCAGCGGCGCCATGGGGGAGCTCATCAAGACCGTAAAGGCCGAGCCAACCATCAAGGAAGTGCAAACCGCGGCCTTGCGGTTTTATAAGCTCGAGCCCGCGCGCATCTTGGGCATGGCGAAGAACGCGCGCCTCAAGGGCTTGGTCCCCGACATCACGGTAAATTTCACAAACACCCTGGGCAACAACTTTCAAAACACCAAGGACGGGCTCTTTCCCGTGTTGCCAGGCACCGACGCCAACCCCAACCCAAACAATTACAAAGAACGCCAGGAGACCACCAACGATGAAGTCTCTTGGAATATCACCGGGCGCTGGGACCTAAGCCGCTTGGTATTTAGCTCCGAAGCGCTCGACGCCAAGTCGCTCATCACGCTGGAGGAAAATCTCATCCGCGAGGTTACGACGCTTTATTTCTCGCGGCGTCGGATGCTGGCGGGCATTTTTCTCTCCGAAGGCGGCTCCGATGAAGACATGTTTTACACGCTGACGCGCCTCGACGAGATGACGGCGACGCTCGACGCCTTTACCGGCGGCATGTTTGCAAAGCGCGCCTGGGACTGGGAAAAAGCGCTGCTCGGCGGCAAGTAATCGCAGGCCCTTGGCCGCGATGCGGTGCTACTTGTGCGCGTCGGCCGCGCCAGAGATGTAGACCAGGCGGCCGCCCGCATCGCCGACCACATAGCCCGCATAGGCAACCCCGGCGGTGCCGATCAACGAGGCCGCGGCCAGCCCCAGCGCCACGCGGCGGCGATTTCTCAACGCCCACGTCGCGGCGAGCAGCGCCAGCGTGCCACCGGTGGCAAACGTAAAGCGTTCGGCGGCTTCTTCGTGGCGATGGATGGCCTCGTCGCTGGCATAGCCCTCGATCACTTTCTCGTCGTCTTCGCCGGTTTGCAAGGCCATCACCGCGCCGCCAAGCTGAATGGCCTGCAACATCACGGCGAGCGCCCACACGCCAGGCGAAAACCAGCCGCGCGCAAAACCAAGCAACGTCGCCAACACCACCAACGGCATGACGATGCAAAGTGCGATCGGAATGTGGACCACCTTGGGGTGGAGGGGCAGCGCCTTGCTCCAATACGTTGGATCGCCGACCGTCGCGCTGGCCTCGGCCTCGACCGCCGCTGGCGCCGCGTCGTCTTCGCTGGCGCTGGCGCGGGAAGCAACCGCAATTAGGGTCACGAGGGCGATTCCGAGCCCGAGGGCGATGGCTTTCATCCGCCTACGCTAACATTATTGCTAGCACCAGCAAGACGATCGCGGCAATCGCGACGCCAATAGCGACACCAAGCCACAGCCCGCGCCGAGGCGCCGCCTGAGTCATTTTTACCGTCGCGGTGACGGCGGGCGCGATGGAGGCGGAACGCCGCACCAGCGTGGGCGCCACGGCTGGCTTGGCTGCGCTCGCCGCGTGTGTGGGCGCCGCCTGCTCCATCGGCGCGACGACCACCGCAATACGCGCCGCCGTTTCCTCCAGCTCGTCGCCCTCTTCCGGCGTGGCCACGCTGGCGGCAGCGGGGGCCGCGCGCGTGGCGTTAGTCACCGAGCCCGCGGCCATGGGCGCAGCTGCCATGCGCGTGGCTTCGTCCTGGGCAGACGTCGCCTCGCCTACGGGTGGAGCGCCAGTGATGCGAGGCAAGACCATGGTTGGCGACGCCGGCACGCTCGCGACCTCGCCGACGCCACCTAGCTGCGGTGGGTGCGACGACGCAGCGCTGCGCGCACCGACCTCGGCACGTGGAATGGTCGCCGCCATGCGGCGTGATGCCGTGCCACTGGCGGCCGCAACCGCAAACTCCTTTACCAGCGGCGCCTTGCCGACAGCGAGGCCCAAGGGCCCAGCGCCTGCAACATCCGCGACGGTATGATCATCAAATTCTGACGGCCCAAGCTGCCCCTCAAACGTCGGCAGCGTCTCGAGATCTTGCGACTCCGCCATGATCTCTTGCGCAAATGCGCCCTTGAGCCAAATCGATAGATCGTCGCTGTCAAAGGCTTGGCCCGTTTCGCTGAGAAACGCCACCAGCGCGTTGCGCAGCTCGCTGCACCAGCCGTAGCGCTTCGCGGGATCGCGCGCGACCGCGGTGAGAATGATGTCCTCAAGTGCTGCGGGCAAATCCGGCATTACCTCGCGCGGCCTTGGCAGGATGCCGGCGCGCGCCTTGGCCATCAGCTCGACCTCGGAGTTGGCCGAGATCAAACGATCGCCAATCAATAACTCAAACAAGACAACCCCCGCGCCGTACACGTCGACGCGGCGATCGAGCGGCGCGCCCGCCACCTGCTCGGGCGCGAGGTAGCTCAGCTTGCCCTTGACGTCGCCGGCCGCGGTCATGGTCAGGCGCTCGGCGGCCTTGGCGATGCCAAAGTCGACGAGCTTGACCTCACCCTTGTACGAGACAATTACATTTTGTGGCGTGCAGTCACGGTGCACGATGAGCATCGGCTTGCCCTTGGCATCGAGCTTGCGATGCGCATAGTCGAGCGCCTCACACATCTTGATCGCGATGTGACACGCCATGGCGACGGGCATGCGCTGGCGCAGGCGGCGAAAGCGATTCTGGATCTGCAGCAGATCCTTGCCCCACACGTACTCCATCGCGATATACGGATAGCTATCTGCCGTGCCATTTTCGTAGATGCGCGCGATGTTGCGGTGGACGAGCTGGCCCGAGATGTTGGCCTCGTCGGTAAACATGAGACGAAACGCGTCGTCTTCGATCATGGACGGCAGGATGCGCTTGACCGCGAGCAGCTTGCCGCTGCTGCCTTCGCTGGCGCGGCGGGCGCGAAATACCTCGGCCATCCCGCCGACGCTTACGCGCTCCAGCAAGACGTATGGCCCAAAGCGCACGTCCCCCACCTGTTTATTGTACGTCTGCCGCTTAACCGAACGCAATGTTACGCACGGACCCGCCCAGGGCTCAACCGTTGCCGCACGGCTGCCCGCTGGGGTTGCCGCTTGCTCCATGTATGGCTAAGTGTTACCAAGCGCCCGTGCATCGTCAGGCAAACGCTATAAATTCGAGGACCTGTCGTGGCTGACATCAAGCTGGCGGTGGGCGCCGAAGTCATTGCCTTTGTCGCCAGCGGCGGGCGCGATATCGACTTGGCGCGCGTGCCGGGTGGCGACGGCGTGCCCGCCGGCACGTCCGTGCGCCTCACGAACGAGTCGGGCACTGAATTTGGTGCGGCCATCGCCGATCCAGACAACAAGCTCCTTCGCGTGTTTTTGCAGACCGCCGATGGCTTCACCAAGATCGACGGCGGCCTCTTGGCGTCCCGCATAGAAGATGCCACCAAGCGGCGCGACCGGCTTGGCTTGCTTACGGCCGGCGAGTGCTATCGCCTATTTCACGGCGCTGGCGATCGACTGCCTGGCATGTCGTGCGACGTGCTCGGCGATTGGGCAGTGCTCTACGTCTATGCCGATGCGCTCTTGCCACTTGCCGACGTGGTCGCGGACGCGGTGCGCGGTTTTGCGAAATGCAGCGGCGTGGTGATCAAGACGCGCCTGCGCGGTGGCGCCAGCGAATCCGAGCAGCGCGTGGTCGGCAAGGCGCCTCCCGAGCGCTACGAGGCGCTTGAGCGCGGCGTGCGCTTTGAGATCCACCCCATGGGCGGGCTAAATGTCGGCCTGTTTACCGACATGCGCGAGCAACGCGCGGGGCTGGCGCGTTTTGCCGGCGGCAAGCGCGTGCTTAATTTGTTTTCGTATACCGGCGCGCTTAGCGTCGCGTGCGCACGAGCCGGTGCGGCGAGCGTCGTTAGCGTCGACACCTCGCAGGGCGTCAACGACTGGGCGCAGGGCAACTTCGCGCGCTCGGGCTATAAAGACACCGACAAGCGCTGGCGCTTTGAGACCGGCGATGCCGCGCGGTTTTTGGCGCGCGCCAATCGCGACCGCGAGACCTACGACCTCATCTTGATCGATCCGCCGACGTTTTCGCCTGCGCGCGGTGCCAACCCATGGACCTTGGCCAAGGACTATCCCGCGCTGATCGCGAGCGCGGCTAAAGCGATGTCGCCGCATGGCCTGCTGTGGATCGCCGCCAACACGCACGAGCTTGGCTCGCTAGTTAAACTGGCGAGCAAGGGCCTCGAGCGCAGCGGCCGCTGGTGCGCGCTGCTCGAACAAGGTGGCCTGCCGCCGGATTATCCGACGGTGCCGGTGCAGCCGTGGGACCGCTACTTACAAACCGCGCTTTTCGCGGTG
Organism: Myxococcales bacterium; assembly: GCA_016716835.1. NCBI lineage: Bacteria > Pseudomonadati > Myxococcota > Myxococcia > Myxococcales > Myxococcales bacterium. The sequence continues at coordinate 2,014,900 of JADJUW010000001.1, forward strand.
ACGTAGGCCAAGACGGGTTGACCCATGAGCGCCCTCCTCGAGCATTTGCACGACCGTTGCGAGGACATCGCCCAACGGGTGGAGCGTTTATCCCACCGGTGCGAGCAGGAATCGCTGCACCGGCTGCGGGTCGACCTCAAGAAGCTGCGCGCCGCGCTCCGCTTGTTACGAGCGGTTGACCCGGATTTTCCGTATAAAAAAATGTACGTGCGGTACCGACGCGTGTTTGCGCAAGGCGGGTTGGTTCGAGAGCTCCAGCTGCAACTACGCCTGCTGGCGAGCGACACCAAGGCGGACCCGGCCTTTGTGCAGCAATACTCGCGACATCTTCAGCAGCAATACGCGGTCGCCCGCGGCGGGTTTCGGGCGATGGCGCGCACAACGAAATTGCTCCCATGGAAACGGCTTGCGGCGCGGCTTGGGCCAGCTGAAGCGCGCTGCACCCCACAGCGTCTGGATCGCTATTTTTTGGCCATGCAGACGCGCATTGACCAATGTCTCGCGGCGATCGGCAGATGCAGCGCGGAAGAACTCCACGACCTGCGAAAAGCGCTCAAAGACGATGAAGCCAATCGAAAATTGACCACGCATTATTTACATTTCGATCCGGGCGCGCGCGCCACCGACCGCGAACTCGAAGAGCTCATCGATAAGCTAGGTGACTGGCACGATCACCTGATTGCCGCGCAACGCCTCAAAGCCGATCTCCTGACGTCTAAGTGGTCCCCCGAACTTCGCGCGGCAGGAACAACGTTATTGCAACGGTGGCGACGCCAGTGCGGCAGGTACCGGAAGGAACTAAACGTCTTAGGCAAGCAACAGCTGACTAAACAAGCGGTGCCGGCGTCACGCTAATTGGCACGCCCAGCTCGGCGAGGCGCGGCACCAGCTCGTGCGCGACGCCGTGATAAAATGTGGCGAGTAGCGTCTCGCTCGAAAGCAGGCCGAGACGCTCGAGAACTTGCAGCTCGGGGGCGAGCTGGCGCGAGGCAAGCTCGGCGTCGCGCAGGCGCGCCTCGAAGCGGGCGATGTCGGCGCGCACGCGGTCGGCGAGGCGCGAACGGCGATCGTCGTCCCAACGCGGTACATAGTATTTTGGCAGTTTCAAAGCCAAAGGCGCCGTGGAAGGCTTCATCGCGAAAGATTTCTGACAGCGCCCACTTGGCCTTGGGCACCTCAGCGGCATCAATGGCCTGACGAAACACCAGCCCAGAAAGATGCTCGAAGACGCAGAAGAAACCCACCATGCCGGCGATGATCTCAAACTCGGCTTCGCGCCCGGTTGGATCGCCAGGGCGCGCCGCATTGACCGGAAACGGCGGCACGTCGCCGCGCGGCACGGTCGCCTTGCCGCCGAAGGTCTCGACCATCTGCGCGCACAGATCGACGTGGCGAATCTCGTCTTCGACGACGCGGCCAAACGCGCCGACCAAATCTAGCGGTGCCCCGATGCGCGCCAAAGCCGACGTCATAAAGCCTGCGATCACCACCGATTCGTACTCGGTCTCAAGCAAGCGCTGCCAGCCAGATGAGGCCGACCCGAGCACGCTCGGTGCCAAGCCCGCGGCGACAAACTCGGGCGCAACCTCGGCATCGCCAAAGCGGGTGACGCGCTGCTGGTGCACCACCTTAAGCCGCGTCGCGTCGCGCTGCAGCGGCACGGGCTGATTGCCCCCGGCGGCGGCGGCAGAGGGCTCGGGCGGCCGGCTAGACATGGCGGCAAAGCTACCATCGACGGCGGTTTTGCGATAGTAACGGGCCATGGGCGCCGGATGGAAAATCGCAGGTAAATCAGAAACCGCAGCCGCGCGTGGGCGCATCTTCACCAAGCTCGCACGCGAAATTATTATCGCGGCCAAGGGCGGCGCGGACCTCGGCGGCAACCCGCGGCTGCGCGCCGCGGTGGAAAATGCCAAGAAGCAATCGATGCCGCGCGACACGATTGATCGCGCGATCAAGAAGGGCTCGGGTCAGCTCGACGACGCTGCCAACTTCGAGACTGTCGAGTACGAGGGCTTTACGCCGCACCGCGTGCCGGTGATCGTCAATTGCCTTACCGATAATCGCAATCGCACCGCCGGCAACATTCGCACCTTGTTTCGCAAGGGCCAGCTCGGTTCGGCGGGCGCGGTCGCGTGGGATTTCGATCGGCTTGGCATGATTGAGGCCTCGCCGGGACCCGACGCGCAGGCCGGCGGCGATGCCGATGCCGCGGCGATTGAGGCCGGCGCGCAAGATTTGGAAGCCGCCGACGACGGCGCGACGCGCTTCTTTAGCGAGCCGACCGACGTCGATCTCGTGAGCAAAGGCCTCACTGCACTTGGCTGGGTGGTGACCACTGCCAAGATTGCCTGGCGCGCGAAGAACCCAGTGACGCTCGACGAGGCGGCCAAGGCCGAGGTCGTCGCGTTTCTCGAGGCGCTCGACGAAGACGATGACGTGCAAGATATCTACGTCGGCCTAGCCTAGTAACGGCGGGGTGCGCGCTAGCCGCCCCGCGCGGATTTATGCCAATTGCGTCACTGGGCGCGTGGGCTCGCCGCGTGACAATTTTGCAACAATTGTCGGGATCTACGACATTGCCGCGTGAACGGAATTTTTTTGGTGCAAGTGCAGTAGCCACGGGCTAGAACGCCGCCGTGCCCACATTTAAAACGCCTGCCCACGCTGCCTCTTCCATTTGGTTGTTTGCGCTGCTGATGGGGGGCTTGATTGCCAGCGGCTGCAGCCAGTCGTCGTCGCAAATATGCGGCAACGGCCAGCTCGAAAGCGGCGAGGTCTGCGACGACGGCAACGCCGTGAATGACGATGCCTGCAGCAACGTGTGCACCACGCCGATTTTTCGCCGACGTGTGGCGATAGCCAAGCGCAAACCGGCGAAGCCTGCGACGGCGCCGACCTCGCTGGCAATACTTGTGCAAGCCAAGGTTTTGAATCGGGCGCGCTGGGATGCGATGCCGACTGCGCGTTTGACACCTCGCAATGCAACACCGGCGCCGAGATTACGCAGTGTCGCGACTTGCCCGCCGCGCAAAGCGGCACCTGCGATACTACGGTGCCCGCCTCGCCCAACGGCAAACGCTTGCTCGTTGGCAACGTGCTTGGCCCCGATGGCGTGTTGGCTGGCGGCCACGTGCTCGTAGGCACGACCGGCCTCATTGAGTGCGTCGGCTGCGATTGCGGCGATCAGGCGGGTGCGGCCACGGTCATCACCTGCCCTGGCGCCGCGATTTCGCCGGGCCTGATCAACACGCACGACCATATTACCTACGCGCAAAACAGCCCCTACACCGATACCGGTGAGCGTTACGAACACCGCCACGACTGGCGCCGCGGCGCTCGCGGACATACCAAGATTCCGGCGTCTGGCAGCGCAAGCGCGGACCAAGTGCGATGGGGCGAGCTGCGCTTTTTGTTTGGCGGTGCCACCTCAACGGTGGGTTCGGGCAGCGCGACGGGGTTTCTGCGCAATCTAGATGTCGCCAGCGCGCAAGAAGGCCTTGGGCAAAAGCCGGTGAACTTCGAAACGTTTCCGCTCGACGACTCCGGCGGCACGATGCGCACCAGCGATTGCAACTACGGCGGCGACGCCGATACCTCGAGCACTATCGCCAATGACGACGCATATTTCCCGCACGTCTCCGAAGGCATCGACAACGAGGCGCGCAACGAGTTTCTTTGCCTCGCCAGCGGCTCGTACGACACCGCGGCACCGGGCCTGAGCAGCGACTTGGTGGTCCCGCAAAGCGCCTTCATCCATAGCATTGGCCTGCGCGCCAATGACTACGGCCAGATGGCTGCCGACGGCACCGCGCTGATTTGGTCACCGCGCTCGAATATCACCCTGTATGGCGACACCGCGCAGGTCACCCAGGCTGCGCGCCTCGGCACCCTGCTGACCATTGGCACCGACTGGGTGCTAACCGGCTCGTACAACTTGCAACGCGAGCTGCAGTGCGCCGCCGATCTCAACGACACCTACTATGGCGGCTATTTTTCACACCGCGACCTGTGGAAGATGGTCACGGTGAATGCCGCGATGGCGTCGGGCATCGACGACGTCACCGGCGTGCTAGCCGTCGGCAAGCAGGCCGATATCGCGATCTTTGCGGCTGGCGAGTTTTCTAACTTTGGCGCCGCCATCTTTGCCAAGCCCGAGGCCACGGCGCTGGTGATGCGCGGCGGAAAAATCTTATACGGCGAGGCCGACGTCGTCGCCGCCAGCGCGAGCGATTGCGACGCCATCGAGGTGTGCGGCGAGGCCAAGCAACTCTGCGCGCAAAGCGAGGCCGGCAAGTCGCTGGCGGCGCTGCAGGCCGCCAATGCCAGCTCGTACCCAATCTTTTTCTGCGGCGCGCCGGACAATGAGCCGAGCTGCTCGCCGCAACGCGAGGTCTCGGTGAACGGCTCGACGACCTACACCGGCATCGTGTCCGCAAGCGACCTCGACGGTGACGGCCTCGGCAATGACGCCGACAACTGCCCGAACGTCTTTAATCCAATTCGCCCGGTCGACAACGGCGCGCAAGGCGACTTCGACGCCGACGGCGAAGGCGACGTCTGCGACGTCTGCCCGCTCAACGCCGACACCACCAGCTGCTCGTCGATTAACCCAAATGACAGCGACGGCGATGGCGTGCTCAATGCGGCGGATAACTGCCCAGAGCTTGCCAACGCCGACCAAGCCGACGCCGATAGTGATGGCAAGGGCGACCTCTGCGATGCGTGCCCGAACCAAGCCAATCCAGGCAGCCAGGCCTGCGGCTCGACGATCTACGCGATCAAGAACGGCACCGTCGCGGTTGGCGCGGCGGTGGCCTTGCCGGCGGCGGTGGTTACCGCGCGCGGCACGCGTGGTTTCAACCTGCAAGTACGGTCGAGCGACGCGGGATATGCCGGCGAAGACTACTCCGGCATTTTTGTGTTCGACAACGGTACCCATGCGCTCGCGGTTGGCGACCTCGTCGTCATGTCGTCGGCGACGGTGGCCGACTTCTTTGGTCAACGCCAACTGCAAAATGTCACCGGCGTGACGGTGCTAAGCAGCGGCCAAGCGCTCGCACCAGCCATTGCCGTGACGCCCGCTGAGGTCGCAACAGGCGGCGCGCGTGCGGCGCAGCTCGAGGGCACGATCGTCTCGGTGGTTGATGTCGCCGTGACCGACATCGCACCTCCGCTGGGCAGCGGCGATAGCGCGCCGGCCAACGAATTCGTGGTCGGTGGCGGCTTGCGCATCAATGACTTTCTTTATCTAACCTCGCCATTTCCTGCGCTAGGCCAAGGCTACGACGCGATCACCGGCGTGCTGGCGTTTCGCAACGGCAACTCCAAGCTTGAGCCGCGCGGCGCCGCCGATGTGGTGGCGACCCTGCCGACGGGCCCGGCGTTCCTTACGGGCCTCTCGCCCGCGACCTCGACGATCGCGGCTGGCGGCACCGTCACGCTGACAGTGACGCTGAACTATGCCGACGGCGCCGAGCACGTGGTTGCGCTGTCGCAAACGCCGGTGAGCGGCACCCTGCCTGCCACGGTCGTCGTGCCCGCAGGCCAAAGCACGGCGACGTTCGCCTATACCGATACCTCGGGCGCGGGCACCGTAATTACCGCGACGCTTGATGGCGTTAGCTTGCAAGCCACGGTCAACGTCAGCGCCGGTGCGACCGGCCTGGTGATCAACGAGATCGACTACGACCAGGTGTCATCGCCCGATGGGGCGTCGTTTATTGAGATTTACAACGGCACCAGCGGCGACGTGGCGTTGGCCAACCTCGCGGTGGTCCTGGTCAACGGCGCCAACGGCCTCGAATACAACCGCTTCGCGCTCGCCGATGCGGGCGCGACGTTGCCTGCGGGCGGCTACTTGCTCATTCACAACAGCACGGTCGCCGCGGGCGGCGCGCTGTCGATCATCGCCTCGGGCGACTTTATCCAAAATGGCGCGCCCGACGGCGTCGCGCTGATCGATACCTCCACGCAGACCTTGGTCGACGCCCTGTCGTATGAAGGCAGCCTCACCTCCGCGACCATCACTGGCTTTGCGGCGCCGGTTTCGCTGGTTGCCGGCACCGCGACGCCTGCCGGCGACAACGGCGACCCTGCCCGCTCGCTGGCGCGCATCACCAACGGCGCCGACTCCGGGGATGACAACGTCGATTGGGTCACCACGGTGAACATCACGCCTGGCGCGGCGAACCTGCCGTAAGCAGCGCCAGCAGGCCGCAGGTCAGCACGGCGATGCCCAGCGCGCGCGCCGTGCCGTCGCTGGCTGCGCCGACGATGGCGGACACCGCCGCCGACAACGTAAATTGCAGCGTGCCCATGAGCGCTGAGGCCTGGCCTGCTCGCTCGCGATGGTGCTCAAGGGCAAGCGCGGCAGCGTTGCTGCCAACGGCGCCGATGGGCGCCAGCATGGCAAAGGTGGCGGCGGCGAGCAGCGCGACCGATTCTGGCCGCAGCCAGGCGGCGGCGCAGATCGCGGCCCCCGCGGTGGTGTAGGCCAGCATCGCGCGGCGCAGCAGGCGCGCTGGTGGATGCGCGGCAAGCCAGCGAATGTTGAGTTGCGACACCGCAATCATGCCGGCGGCATTGGTGCCGAAGAGCACGGCAAACGCCGCCGGCGCCAGGTGATGGCCGTTGACAAAAATAAACGACGACGAGGTGACGTAGGCAAAAAGCCCCGCCGAGACCAGCGAGGAGGCGAGCGCATAGCGGACGTATTGGCGATCGGCGAGCAAGGCTCGAAAATGAGTCCACACACTCGGGCGCTCGAACTGATCCGTCGCGGCCTGGTGCGTCTCGGGAAGATAGCGCCACACCACCACGGCGCAGGTGGAACCGATGCCCGCGAGCACCGCAAACACCGCGCGCCAACCGGCGACGCCGAGCACTGCGCTGCCCAGCAACGGGGCCAACATCGGCGCGGCGCCCATGACAAGCATCTGCATGGAAAGCATCTTAGCGATGTCGCGCCCGCTGTATAGATCGCGCACGAGCGCCCGCGCCACGACAATGCCCGCTGCCCCGCCGCAAGCCTGCAAGATGCGCAAGCCCATCAAGGCGTAGACATCTCGCGCCAGTGCGCAGCCGATCGAGGCGAGTACATAGAGACCCAGACCCCATAAAACCGGGCGCCGCCGCCCCACGCGATCCGAAATGGGTCCCCACACCAGCTGCGCCGCCGCCAGCCCGATGAAAAAGGCCGCCAGCGTGAGCTCGGTGTTGGCGCGGCTGGCCTGCAGGTCGCGAGCTATGGCCGGCAAGGCCGGCAAATACATGTCGATAGACAGCGGCGCAAACGCCGCCAGCATGCCGAGCAGCAGCGCGAGCCCCCAGTGCGGCGATACGCCTTTCGCCATGCAGCCTTATAGTTCGGCCGCGTGCATAATACTAGGGTCACTCCAGGCTCCCAATTAGCCTGTGATTACCGTTTGTTAGATCCGGTGCTGCGTAGTCACTATCGCTTGAACGTAATAACGCAGTAGCGTAGTTAACCAGTTGAAATAGCCGAGGAATTTTGGGCCGAGAGTGACCCTTCATTCGCATTCAGTGGTGTACCTCGAAAACGATGTACCGTTTTCCCGTCTCTGGTGCTTCCCATTCCGTGGCAACGTATACCGTTGCGTTGGGGTAGGCATCGAGTTCGAACCCTGCATCAGGATCTTCTGCGACATGATCCTCTATCTCTCGCCAAAACTTTTCAGAATCTTTCGGTGGTACGAATTGAAGCGAACAGTTCAGACGAGCAACAACAAGTTGACAAGAAGCTGCGCTTATCCTGCTAGCAACATTCCTCTTTTTTATTGAGCCCATTGCTATCGCGGGGAGATCGTTTCCCGATTCGTCAAACAGTTTACTCAAGGGTAACGAGACAATCCGACGGGGCGAAATGCGTTTGACACTTTCAATGAAACCACTCTGTTTTTTTCGGTTCACCATGATTGAGCACCCGCGCCGATTCCGTTTTATATAGAGAATGACTTGAGATGGCGCGGGCACTCTCGCCCAGAAATACAATGTACATTGCGGTTAGTCATGACAGGTGGTGCGTGAGTGCGTACACCAACAGTGACTACGCAGTAGCCATGCTAGCTCATCGAAATTACACCGAAAAAGGCACCTTGGAGTGACCCTGCTTAAGCGATATTCGCGCGCATGCCAGGGGCTTCGCGGCCGGTGGAGGTGACGTATTCGTCGTAGGTGCCGGGGTAGATGCGGGGGCCGGCGGAGGTTAGTTCGAGGACCTTGGTGCAGAGGGCGCGCAGGAACTGCCGGTCGTGGGAGACGAAGACTAGCGTGCCTTCGTATTCCTTGAGCGCGTTGACGAGGGCGCGCTTGGTGACGATGTCCAAATGGTTGGTCGGTTCGTCGAGCACGAGCAGATTAGGCGCGTCGTAGAGAATCTTGGCGAGCGCCACCCTAGCCTTTTCGCCGCCGGAGAGCACGCGCACCGGCTTTTGCACGTCGTCGCCGTGGAAGCCAAAGGCGCCGGCGAGGTTGCGGATGGTGCCAATGTTGGCAGCCGGGGCATGCTCTTGCAGCTCCTCAAAGACCGTGCGATCTGACGACATTTCTTCCATCACGTTTTGCGCGTAATAGCCCATCGTCACCGCCGCGCCGAGTTCGGCCACGCCCGCGTCGGGCGCTACTTTGCCGGCCATCATCTTGAGCAACGTGGTCTTGCCGGCGCCGTTTTCGCCCATGATCGCCCAGCGCTCTTTGCGCTGCACGGTCATGGTAAAGGCGTTGTGCACCACGCGCTCGCCATAGCGCTTGGTGACGGCGGCGAGGCGAATCACGTCATCGCCCGAACGCGGCGGGGTGCGAAACTCAAAAGACTTTTCGATGAGCCGACGCGGCGGCTCAACCTTTTCGATCTTATCGAGGCGCTTGACCCGCGACTGCACCTGCGCCGACTTGGCGGCGTGGGCGGCAAAGCGCTCGATGAAGCGGCTCTCCTTGGCGAGCATGGATTGTTGGCGGGCGTAGGCCGCCTCGCGCTGCACCACTTCTTGCGCGCGCTGCGCCTCGTAGAAATCGTAGTTGCCGGTATAGACGCGAATCTCGCCGCCGTCGATCTCGACGATCTTCTTGACGACGCGATTCATGATATCGCGATCGTGGCACGTCATCACCACGCAGCCGTCGTAAGCCTTGAGGAAATCCTCCAGCCACAAGATGGATTCAATATCGAGGTAGTTGGTCGGCTCATCGAGCAGCAGCACCTCGGGCTTGGCGAGCAAGATCTTAGCCAGCGCGACGCGCATCTTCCATCCGCCCGAGAGCGTACCTACGTCGTTGCCGAGCTGCGCCTGCGCAAAGCCAAGGCCATGCAAGATGGTTTGTGCATTGCTCTCGAGCTCGTAGCCACCGAGCGCCTGATAGTGCGCCTGCACGTCGGAGAACTGCTCGATCACCTGCTCGAGGTCGTCGCCCGCGGCCTCCATGCGCGCGGTGAGCTGCGCCAACTTTTCGCCGAGTTCGGCAACCTCGCCAGCGCCAAAGATGGCCTCTTCCAAGATGGTCTTGCCGGCCATCTCGCCGACGTCCTGGCGAAAATAGCCGATGGTCAGCTTCTTGGGTCGCTCGACCACGCCATCGTCTGGCGCCTCGGCGCCGACGATCATGCGAAACACCGTGCTCTTGCCGGCCCCATTGGCGCCGACCAAGCCAATTTTCTCGCCGGCGTTGAATTGAAACGAGGCATCGGTAAAGAGGATTTGCCCCCCGTACTGTTTGCTGACGCTGGAAAATGCGATCACCGGCGTCTCTTAGCACACAACGACCAACCTAGTGATTCCCCTTCACGTAGATCTGCCGCAAAACAGGGTGCCCGTGGTGTCGAATTGCGTTGAGCCGCCGGGGCCGGCCCGCTAGGGTCCGCCGAAATGAGAAGCATTCAAGGCAAGGTCGTGTTGGCGTGGGTTGTGGGCTTGCTGGTTTGCGGTTGCGGGCCAACCAACCCGGCGCCCGGCACGATTCCAAGCGGCTGTGACCAAGGCGCCATCGGCTGTTTTCCCGACGGCGAAGGCCAGGCCGTCTATACCTGCCAGCAAGACACGTGGGTAAAGTACGAAAGCTGCGAATTTGGCTGTGTCACGGATATCGGCTGCACGGTGTGCACGCCCTTCCAAAGTTCATGCGATGGCGGCGTCGAGCACATTTGCCGCGCCGACGGCAGCGGTTTTGACGACAACGAATGCGACCCGGTGCAGGGCATGGCCTGTGACACCGCGGCGGGCCGTTGCGGAGGCGATTGCTCGCTGACGAGCCTCGGCGCCAGCTACGTCGGGTGCGAGTACTATCCGACGATCACCGACAACACCCTTTTGTTTGGTGACTTTACCTTCGGCGTGATCGTTGCCAACGCTGGCGATACCGACGCGAATATCCGCCTCGAACGCGTCGGCGGCGGCAGCCCAGATGCCTTTGTGCTCGCGGCGCGAGGCGTCGAGGTCAGGCGCCTGCCGATGGAGCAAGACGCGGTCTATCGGCTGCGCTCCGATCAGCCGGTCGTCGCCTACCAGTTCAACCCACTCGACTACTTCAGCGGGACCAGCTATTCGTACACCAACGATGCGTCGTTGCTGCTGCCGCGCAATGCGCTTGGGCGCGACTACATGGTCGCCGCGTGGCCGACATGGTCCGGCTTTGGCGGCTTAGTCGCGATCACCGCGGCGCAAGACGACACCAAGGTCACGATTTCGACGACGGCCTATGCCACCCCCTTTGGCAGCCCTGGGGAATCTTTTACGCGCACCCTGCAGCGTGGCGAGTTGCTGCAGCTACTCTCGGCCAGCACCGCGAGCGGCACGACCGGAGACCTCACGGGTACGCGCGTTACCGCGGACAAGCCCGTGCAGGTCATCGGGGGCCATAACTGCACCAACATCCCGATGAACATCACCGCCTGCGATCATATTGAGGAAGTGCTATTCCCGGTCAATACGCTGCGCGACGCCTACGTTACCACCTCGCCACAGGCCCTCAGCGTCGCGGCGCCCTATATCGTGCGCGTCGTCGCGGTCGAAGACGATACCGAAATAAGTTATGCGCCGGCGATCGTAGGGGCGGCGACGCAACTCGACCAAGCCGGCGAATTTATCGAATTTCAGACCGATCGAGATGTTGAAATCACGAGCAACAAGCCCATCCTAGTGATGCAATACATGCTTGGCGCCGATCTGGTTGGCACTGGTGATCCGGCGATGGCGCTTGCGGCGCCAATCGAGCAGTGGCGTAACGACTACCTTTTTCACGCACCGGTCAACTACGCCACCAACTACGTCAATGTCGTGGCACCCACCGGCGCGTCGGTGCTGCTCGATGGTTTGCCAGTGGTCGGATTTGAACCCGTAGGCGCCACGGGTTGGGCGGTCGCGCGCGTCGCGCTCGACAACAGCGGCGACGGCAATCATGAAATGACCTCGAGCGAGAAATTCGGCATCAGCGTCTATGGCTATGGCGACTACACCAGCTATTGGTATCCCGGCGGTCTCGACCTCGAGCCCGTTGCCGTCGAGTAGGTCCGGCGCTTAGACAGCGCCTCGCGACAGCCCGTCCGCACAAATCTGTGGTAATGCCACCGCCTTATGTCGACGATCCTAACCGTGCAAGGCGTCACCAAGCGCTTCGGCACCAGGCAGTTGCTTAAGGGCGTCTCGTTTGCGATCGCCGAGCGCGAGCGTGTGGCGCTGATTGGCGCCAACGGCAGCGGTAAATCCACCCTGCTGCGCATGTTGGTGTGCGCGATCGGCGGTGCTGAGCAGGCGAGCGCCCTGCCCGGTGGCGCGCCGATGAGCACCGCCGAACGCGAGGCGATGGAGCCTGATGATGGCGTGATTACGTGGCGCAAGGGCCTGGTCGTGCGTTACGTCGCGCAGGAGCCTGCGTTTGCCAGCGAGGCGACCGTGCAAAGCGTGCTGGATGGCAGCGGCGCCGCGGCACACGACATCGCGTCGATCCACTCGAGGATGGCGATGCCGCCGATGAACACGCGCATTGATTCCACTTCGATTGGGGAGCGACGCCGGGTCGCCCTAGGCGCCGCGCTGCTGTGCGCGCCCGATGTGCTGTGCCTGGACGAACCGACCAACCACCTCGACATGCAGACGATCGAGTGGCTCGAGCAACACCTAACCGGTTTTGCTGGCGCGCTGCTCTTGGTGACGCACGATCGGTATTTTCTCGATCGGGTGGCGAGCCGCATCGTCGAGATCGAGCACGGCGTTTCCTATAACTACCCCGGTGATTACACTGAGTTTTTGTTTAAGCAGGCAGAGCGCCACACGGTCGCCAGCCAACACGAGCACGAGCGCTCGATGTTTGTGCGCCGCGAAATCGAGTGGATCCGGCGTGCCCCGCAGGCGCGCGGCACCAAGGCCAAGGCGCGGATCGAGCGCTTTGACGACGCGCTGGCCGCCGCCCCCTCGCCCGATGAGGCGACGCGCAAGCTGGCGCTGCGGCTGCCGCCCGGTCCGCGCCTAGGAGGCACCATTATCGAACTCAAAGGCGTCACTAAGTCGCACGGCGACAAACGCCTGTTTAGCAACCTGACGCTGACGATGAAGCCAGGTGACCGCATTGGCATCGTCGGCCCCAATGGCGTCGGCAAGACCACGCTCATTCGCACCATCTTGGGCGAGCTGCCGCCGGATGCCGGCACGGTCAAGCTGGGGCAAAATACGCAGATCGCCTACATGGACCAATCGCGCAGCGCGCTCGACGACAACGCCACGGTGCTGCAAGAAGTCGCCGATGGCAGCGACTACGTGGAGCTGCCCGACGAGCGGGTGCACGTGCGGACGTTTCTCAAGATGATGCTCTTTCCGGACCCTTCGGGCATGACGCGGGTGGGCCAGCTATCGGGCGGAGAGCGCAATCGCGTCCAGCTCGCCAAGCTGCTGCGCCGCGGCGGCAACGTGCTGGTGCTCGACGAACCCACCAACGACCTGGATATCGTCACCCTCGGCGCGCTCGAAGACGCGCTGATCAACTTTCCGGGCTGCGCGCTGATTGTGTCGCACGACCGCTGGTTTCTCGATCGCGTCGTCACCGGCATCTTAGCGCTAGAAGGCGATGGGTACGCCGAGTTCTACGAGGGCAGCTACACGAGCTATGCCGAGAAGCGCAAGGGCGAACAAGCGGCGGCGTTGGCCGGCAACACGGCCGGCACCACATCAACCGCCAGCGGCGCAAGTCGCGGCCGCGCCACCAAAGATCGCCCACGCAAGCTGACGTTCAAAGAGCGTGCCGAGCTCGCCGCCATGGAGGCGACCATCTTGGCCGCCGAAACCGCGGTCACCGACGCCGAGGCGGTGCTCAACGATCCCGAGACGCATCGCACGCGCCGCGGCGAGATTGCCAAGTTGACCACCGGGCTCGAGGCGGCGCGCCGCGAGGTCGAACACCTCTACGCGCGGTGGCAAGAGCTAGCCGACGTAGCTGCCGCCGAGCCAATGTAGGGTAGCGACGGCGCGGCCATTTTCATTTTAGCACGATGCCATCAGCGGCGAGGTCTGCGGCGCTGGCCTCGCGTGCGGTGGCATCTCCACCATGAGGATACCAGCCGTCGAACGTATCTCCCTGGCGCCGCACCTTAATTACGGTGAACATGCCGCCCATGTCGATGATGCCGTGGGGGCCAAGCCCGCCTCGCATCGCGACCGAGTTGGCGGGGACGGGCATTTCCATTTCGGCCATGTCCCACATGCCGGTCTGCCCCATTGGCATATAGCCAGGCGCGTGACGCATGATCTGGCCGCCGACGCCGCGGGTATCGACACCCACCATGTTGGGCGAGCCATGCCCCATCTGGTTCATCGCGTGGTGGGTCATATGACAATGCAGCGGCCAATCGCCCGGCGCGCGCGCGACAAATTCAATGGTGCGAGTTGCACCCACCGGCAGCAACGTGGTGGTCTCGGGCACGCGGGCGCTGCGCGGCACCACGCCGCCATCGGTCGCGACGACGTCAAACCACGTGCCGTGAATATGAATGGAGTGGTGATCCATCGGCCCCATGTTGCCGAGGTGGATGCGCACGGTCTCGCCCAACTCGGCGTGCAGCGGCTCGGTAGCGGGAAAGGCCTTGCCGTTGAACGTGAGCACGTTGAAGTCGCTCATGGCGCTGGGGTCGGGGCGTGCCGCGCCAGGCAAGATCTTCCATTCGTGCGACATCAGGCTGTATTCGCGATCGGCGCCGCGGTCGCCGCGCGGCCGCACGATGAGCATGCCAACCATCCCAAGCGCAATCTGCGTCATCTCATCGCACTGCGAGTGATACATAAAGGTGCCCGCGCGATCGAGGACGAACTCGTAGCGAAAGGTCTGGCCCGGCGCGATGCGGCGCTGATGCAGCCCGGCGACGCCATCCATGCCACTTGGAAGCACGAGGCCATGCCAGTGCACCGAGGTCGGCGCCGGCAGCTTGTTGCTGACATAGATCACCACGCGCTCGCCGACGATGCCCTCGATGACTGGGCCCGGCGTGTGGCCATTGAAGCCCCACGCCTTGATCACGAGGCCCTTCATGATTTCGTGATCGAATTCCTCGGCGATCAGATGAAACACCCGCGCATCGCGTTTGCGCGAGCTAGGCAGCAGCGCGCCGTTGGGCACCACGAGGCCTCGTTCGCCGCGCCCTACCGAGGAAGCCATTGGCGGTGACGCGGGCGCCTGCGAAGACGTTAGTGCCTGCGTGCCCTGGGTCTGCGCCCCCGCTTGCCGCGCCGCAAGCGTCGCCCCGACAAACAAGCCACCGCCTACTAATTCTCGTCTGGTTAATTTCATGGGGCCCGCCTTTCTACAAGCATCTGCTTAGTGACTCGCCGCTGCGGCTGCTTGATCGCCGATCGGCGCGGCGGGCGCCGCGGCTGCCGCGCCGTTGGGCACATGGCCGCGTCGCAGCGCCTCGACATCTGCGATGGCTTGCCAAAATTCTTTGCTGACGTCGATGAGCATCAGCTGCGCCTCAAGCGTGCGCTGCCGCGCCATGAGCAACTCGAATGGGCCTTGCGCCATCGCGTTGTATTGCAGCACCGCCGCCGCCAAGGTTTGTTCGCGCAGCGGCACCATGACGGTCGCGAGATGGCGCGCCCGCGCATGCGCCGACGCGACCCGCGCCTGCGCAGCGGCGACCGCGGCCGCCAACTCACTGGCCGCGAGCTCCACATCAAATCCGGCCACGCGCATCGCGGCATTGGCGACCTGCCGCGCACCGCGACCCTGGCCAAATAAGGGCAACGAAATCGCCGCCGCGGGGCCGAGCTCCCAACCCTCGTCGCCATAGGACGCGGATACGCCGACGCCGAGCGATGGCAGCCATTGCCTCACGCTCGACGCTGAGCGCGCGCTGGTCGCTGCATCGGCCCGGGCCACCGCGCCGCGCACGCGCAAGTTGGCCTTCGCAGCTTGATCAGGCAGAGCCTGCAAATCGGGCGCAGCCTTGGGCAGCTCAAGTGCATCACTACCGAGCGTCAGACGTGTTCCTTGCCGCACCCCCAACGCACGGGCGAGCGCCGCGCTCGCAATAGCGACCTGTGTTTCGCGTTGCCAGACCACCTGCCGCATTGCCTCGTGGGCATCCTTGGCCTGCAGCAAAAATAACTCGGTGATATTGCCGGCGTCGCGCAGACGCTGCGCCAAGGTCGCGCCTGCCGCCGCCGCGTCAAGCGCCTCGCGCGCCAGCGCCAGTGAGGTTTTCGCCGCCTGGGCCTCGTAATATGCCCAGCTCGCCTCGCGCAGCACCTCATAGGCCGCGCTGAGCAGCGCCAACTGTGCGCCGCGCAGGCCAGCCCGCGCCTCGCCATGGCGTGCGGGCGCGCCGATCAGCGACGTTAGATCTTGCATGATGTCGATCTCAAAGCGTTCCGCGGATCCAGGGTGATACGTGCCATGCAGGCTAAGCGCCGCCGGCTTCCACGCATCCATCGCCATGCCGCGCGACGAGGCCACGAGCGCCCATTGCTTGGCGATCTCGCGATGGTTGCCGAGAGCAAGCGTTTGCGCCGCAGCCAGGGTGAGCGGTGCTTCGAGCATGGCGTCCACCTCGGCCTGTTTCAGCAAGGTCATCGGCAGCTCCGCACCAACCGCATCGCGGAACTCAGCGCGCAATGGGGCCGATTGCCGTGCCGAGCCGTGCGCGCAACCACCGCCAGCAACTATCAAGCCGATAACCCACGTAAGCGATCGCCTCACCGCGGCAGTCGAGCACACAGCCGACGCCTTGACAATGTAATGTGCGGTATAGTCGCCGCCTCATGCTCGCCGCCTACTACGGCCACGTCAAAGCCGTCCACATCATCTTTGTGGTCAGTTGGTTTGCGGGACTTTTTTATCTGCCGCGATTGTTCATATATCACACCGAGGCGCAGCGCCGCGCGCCAGCCGAGGCCTCCGTGCTCTCCAGCCAATTTGTCCTCATGGAACGCCTGCTTTGGCAGGTCATCATGATGCCCGCGATGCTGCTCACCATCGGCAGCGGCTTGCTGATGCTTCACCTGCAGCGCGCCTGGCTCGATTTTGGCTGGATGCACGTCAAGCTCGGCTTTGTCGCCGTGTTGCTTGGCTACCACATCATCTGTGGCCGCTTGCGCACCGCGCTCGCCGCGGGACGCTTTCGCCTGACGTCGTTCCAATTGCGGTTGTGGAACGAGGTCGCCACGATTCTCTTGGTCGCCATCGTGTTTCTCGTGGTGCTCAAGTCGGCATTTGATTGGGTGTGGGGCGTGCTCGGCGTCGCCGCGTTTGCGGTGCTTATTATGCTGGCGGTGCGCATCTCCCGCGCGCTGCGTCGCCCCCCTGCCGCGCCATGATGGACCCGTCGCTGTGGATGCTCGCGGTTGCGCTCGCCGCCGATGCGGTGCTTGTCGCCGCGGTCATCGGCTCGCAAACTCGCCAGCTTCGCCACGGCATGATCCTCGCAGGTGCGACGGGGTTGGCCCAGGGGCTAATGCCGCTGCTAGGCGCTTGGCTCGGCGGGTTCGCGACCTCATTGGCGACATGGACCAACTATCTTGCCGCCGCGGTCTTTCTCATCTTGGCGTGGCGCCTCGCGCGTGGCGACGATGGCGACGATGGCGACGTTGTTGCCGGTCCGGCCCCGACCGTCGCGAAATATTTCATCATCGCGATCGCCACCAGCATTGATGCTCTTGTGGCGGGCGCGACCTTTCCCGCGCTTGGCTTTGACCCGCTGCCCGCCGCCGCCTTAATTGGCGGCGTCACATTTATTGGCTGCGCCGCGGCTTTTTTTGCCGGCGCCGCGCTGTTTGCGCGCTTTGGCCGCGCCGTCCGCTACGTCGGCGCAGGGTTGCTCGTGATTATCGCGGTGCGCGGGGTGATCTAACGGGGCTACTGCCTTGGCACTAGGCGTGCTTGGCACGCGCACGCACCACCAACACCGGAATCTCAACCCGCCTTAAAATAGCGTCTGTCACCGAACCAAGCAGCGCCCGACCCAGGCCGCGCCGCGCGTGCGCCGCCATCACCAGCAAATCGTAGTGCCCTTGCGCAACGCAATCGGCGATGCCATCCGCCGCCGGCCCCTGGCGCACAATGACTTCGATCTCGCCCGCATAGCCAACGACCTGCTGCTGCGTCTCGACCAGCGCCCGTACTTGTTTTTCCGTGTTGCTCATCCACGCCGCTACCTGCTCGCGGTATTGCGGCAAGAGTTGCAAGGCAGGGCCCATCCATTGCGATGGATATTGATACGGCGTCACCACGTGCACGACGGCAAGCCTGGCGCCAGCCGCAACGCAGAGCCGCAGCGCTTCATCTAAGGCTGGCTGCACGTCTTCGACGACGTCGATCGCGGCAAGAACGTGCTTATACACCGAGCTACCGTAGCGTAACTCGTCGCGGCATGCGCGGTCAAAACGAGGGGCATTGCCACGATTGCCCCACAAACCCAGATTGTCCGGCCGCCGCGCCCAAGTAAGCGTCCCCTCCAACGCCGCCGCTACCCGCGGCTAGCACGAGCTGATGTGGCGTTAGCAGTGCATTGGCAAGGCAGGCCAACGCCACCGAAGGGCCACCTCCGCCGCCACCGCCGTGGCCGCCGCGACCACCATTGCCGCCCCGCCCTCCGGCCCCACCCATTCCCGCGTCGTCTTGGCTGCTCGATCCGCCGTAGACGCCGCCCGCACCGCCTTGGCCGCCCGCGCCACCGGTGCCCGCGACGCCACCGTTGCCTCCCTTGCCTCCATCATGAGCGGCGATCGAAACGCGATCCATCCATACCTCGGCCTCACTAATGACAATGCCAAACGATCCGCCACCGCCGCCGCCGCCAACGCCACCCGTGCCGGCACAGCCGCCGCCACCACCGCCGCCGCCCGACGATCCAAAGCTATCGCACAAATAGTCGCCACCACCCCCTCCGCCACCGCCGCCGCCGCCGTGGCCGGGATTGCCTTGCCCGCCATTGCCACCGCGGGCCGGCACGTATTGCCACGCCGAAAATGTGCCGATGGCAGCGCCGGCTATCCCACCAACGCCATCAGCACCCGCTGCCCCATGTCGCCCAGACCCGCCATTTCCGCTATACGCGCCGCCGACGCCACCAACGGTCGCAACAAGGCCATTGCCTCCGCTGCCTCCGCTCGAACTACCGACTGCGGGCCAGCCACCCACGCCGCCCTTGCGACCACAACTCGAAGCGCCGCCGAGGCCACCCGTGGGCTGCAAGCAAAACCCACAAACCGGCGAGCCGGAGTGTTCGCAACCTGGCTTGCCCTTTCCCCCCATCCCGCCCGCGGTGCCTTGCGCGCCCGCTGCCCCGGCCCTGCCGTCGGCGCCCCTGCCGGCGATGACATTGACATCGCGCAAACGCGCTTGGGCCGACGAAATCGCGATCCCGATCGAGCTAGCGCCCGGCGCCGTGGCGTTGAGGCTGCGAACGCTGATGCCATCGAGCAGCGTCGGTAACGCCAAATCCTCGAATAAAACGGCCGGGGAGGCGCCAATTAATAATGTTCGCGCTGTGGCATCGCCGCCTCGCTGCCACGACACATCGAACCCGCCGTAGACATCGACGCCGCTCTCCATAATGACCGCTCCATGGTAGTCGCCCGCGCGTACGAAAACGACCTTGCCTTGCAAGGCCGCCACCGCGATGCCCCATTGAATGCTGCGCTTGGGGGCGTCGCGCGTCCCCGCCGCGGCGTCGTCGCCGTGCAACGCATCGACATAGACCGCGTCGCACGGCAGGCCTTCGCAGTCAGCGGGCGCGTGCACAGGTGCCGGCGCATCTGTCGCATCAAGGCCCTCAGCACCGACGGCCCCCGTCGCGCAACCAACGGTGGCAAATACGATGATGAAGACGCCCGCGGCGACGCTAACCAAATTGTTTCTCATGCACGCTCTTACGCGCCCCACTTTTATTTCTCGCCGATCCACGCACGTGCCATCTCTCCGCACCCAGGGCCCTTATAATGTGAGAAGGTCTGCGCGTGCGTGACCAAGCAGCCACCGGGGGCCAGGCATGAGGGACCTCGCGCGACTGCTCGACGGGCTTGAGAGGCTGCGCGGCAGGCGCGGCCTGCACCTCTTGGCCGCCAACCTGCGCCTGCTAATTGGCTTTGCGTTTCTACCCGCGGCGATCAAAAAAGTGCTCGGCCAGCCATTTACCGAGCCGACCAACGTCGGGCGATTTCACGATTTTTTGCACGCATTTTTCGCCACCGGCTGGTTCTATGAGTTTGTGGGCGTGGTGCAGCTTGTCGCGGCGACGCTGCTGCTGACGCAAACGTGGGCGCTGCTCGGTGCCGTGATTGCCTTGCCCATGCTCACCGCCATCGTCGCGTTTTGTTGGAGCACACAGGTCTATCCCACGGCCATCGTCGCCAGCGGCATGTGGTTGGCCACCGTGGCGTTGTTGATATGGGACGCGCCGCGGCTAGCGCATCTCGCGGCCAGCTCATCGGCGCGCGCGCGGGAGACGCCGCTCATCGAGCTTGGCCTGTGGCGAGGGTGCGGCGTCGGCATCATGGCGATCTACCTCGCGGCATGTCTGGCTCATGGCGGAGTCTATCGCCCGCGCGGCGCGGCGTGGGACGATCCCATTTTTTACGTCCTGCCGGCCATTGCGCTGATGCCGGTCGTCACGTGGCTTATCGAACGTGCACGGCGCAAACAACCGCGCATGTAGGCGCGCACTGTCGCAGTATATTCCTTGACTGGCATATTCCCTTATGGGAATATAAATTCATGCTCGCAACCCTGTCGGCGCTCGCCGAGCCAAATCGCTTTCGCATCGTCGAGTATTTGCGCAACGGCCCGCGCGGGGTTGGCGCCATCGGCACCGCGTTGCGCCTGCGCCAGCCGCAGGTCTCAAAGCATCTGCGCATCCTTAAGGAGGCACATCTCGTAGACGTGGAGGCCCGCGCGCAACAGCGCCTGTACGCGCTGCGCGCCGAGCCACTTCGCGAAATGAACGATTGGCTGGAGCGCTATCGCCGCATCTGGGACGAGCGCATGGATGCCCTCGACGTCGTTGTCCAAGAACTCAAAGCCAAGGAGAAAACCAATGCCCGCAAAAAATGAATCCACCGCCACCACCACCCAAGCGCCTTTGTCGGGCCTACGCACCTCCAGCCTGCGCCGAATTTCAGACACCGAGCTGGCCATCGACCGCACCTTCCACGCTAAGGCACACCACGTGTTTGATGCGTGGACGCAGCCGGAATTCGTCAAGCTGTGGTGGGCTCCTGCTCAGCGCGGCGTGCGCATGGTCGAGTGCGTTGGCGATGTCCGGCCGCAGGGGACGTATCGCTACGTCATTGGCCGCGGCGAAACCGAGCGCTATGCGTTTAGCGGCACCTATCTCGAAATCGAGCGCCCCACCCGCTTGGTCTACACCCAGCGCTTCGAGGGCGTGCCGGGCGAGGCGACGTTGACCATCGCCTTCATCGAGCAAGGCGAATTCACCACCGTCTCGGCACGCGAGGTGTATCCAAACAAAGCAGCGTTAGACGGCGCGCTGGCCAGTGGCATGGAAGAAGGCATGAACCAGACGTATGAACAACTCGATGAGCTGATGGTTGCCGTGCGCGCGACGCCGCAATTTCGCATTAGCCGCGTGTTCGATGCGCCCAAGCATCTCGTCTTCAAAGCCTGGAGCAAGGCTGAGTACGTCGCGCGCTGGTTTACGCCGGCGCCGTTGACCACGCCTGCTTGCGAGGTCGATCTGCGCCCGGGCGGCGCCTTCAACGTCACCATGCGCACGCCCGACGGCATGGAGTTCCCCATGGTTGCGACGTTCACCGAAGTGATCCCCAACGAGCGCATTGTCTACGTCGCGCGCATCCATGGCGGGCTGGAAGTAACCACCACCGTGACCTTGGTCGAGCGCGATGGCAAGACCACGCTCTCGGGGCACCAAGTATACTCGCGTGACGACGAGTCGACGCGCGGTGCGCATGCAGGCTGGACGCAGACGTTACATCAGCTCGGCGAAATGGTAGCAGAGCTCGCCACGTAAGGCCGGTCGGGGCGCCACGCACACCCAATTCAACCTTCACCACCATCGATGATGGTGCGCGGTAGGCCTTTGGGCTGCTTGCGCTGCAGCTAGCCACCGTTCAATACGTGATACAAACGCCCGGCATGAAGCTGCAGGTGTTCCAGGTCACGCCGAGTGTTTGGTGCTTTCGGCGCCGGTCCTATCTCACGTGCTCGTATCTCGTCCGACGGGCCAACGGACAAATTGTCATGGTTGACGCCGGCATGGACTCATCGGCGCAAGACGTAAGGGACGCCCTCGCGCGGGCGTTTGACGCGACGATCAAGGATGTTGCGGCGGTGTTGGTTACACATTGGCACAACGATCACGCGGCAGGCGCGCAGGTTGTCCAGGAACAAGCATCGGCAAAAATTTATTATCACGCTGGCGATGAACCTGAACTGCTGCGGACGACGGCCTCTGGCGGCGTTCGCGGATGGTTGGCGGCGCGGGTGCCAGAGTTTGGCCCGCTAGTGCTGCTCAAAGGGTTGCTTGGCGAGGCGACGCCAAGAGCCGTCAAAGCCGACGTGCTTGTCAATGACGGCGATCAGATCGAAGAAGATGTCATGGTCATTGCCACGCCCGGTCACACCAAAGGCCACGTAAGTTTTTTCTACGAACCCGAACGCGTGCTCTTTGCAGGCGATGCCCTCGCGGTCATTGGCGGCAACCTGAGGTTTATGGCGCGCTCCGTTACGCTAAACCTCCAGGATGCGCGGCAGTCCATGCGCAAGTGCTTAGAGCTGCCGATCGAACACGTCTGCCCAGGGCATCGAGCGCCGCTCTCTAAAGACGTGCCGGCTCGCTGCGCTGAAATGCGTGCGCTGCTAACCGGCAGCGAACACTGGCCCTTCTTCGGCTAAATACCGCGAGGTCGAGATGCCCAGGCACTATGCTGGCTATCGGCACGGCGAGACCATTGCCCCCTGCTCCCCACCAGCCCAGTTTTTAGGCGTCCGAATCGGGCGCAAGCGCCCAGTGTGTCACCCGCGCGCCCTACCTTGTGCTCGGCGAGCTTGACCCACCTACGTTCGAGCTGCGCACGCTTATTGCAGAACCATGAGCATGCCACGCGCCATCGACTAAAGGCAGCGACGCCATCGCAACCGCAAGACCGCACCGCGAAAGAACACACGGCATCGAACCGTCGCAGACGCGTCCGACAAGACACGCTGCAAATCATAATTAGGAATCACACACATCACGTTACCAAGGAGCATTGCCATGGAGTTCACGATCGTAAATCTCGAAACCAGCCGGCGCTACAAGCAGCTGCTCGTAGACAGAACGGGGTGGTCACGTCTCGCGGTGACGCCTGGAGCGCCCGTTCCATCCCCGACGCCACAGGGCGAGCCCGAGATACAACCTCCTATGCAGCCCGTTCCACAGCCGATCCCGCAGGTGGATCCGCCACCCCGGCCTTCGCAGCCCGGCGAACCCATGCCAAACCCTATCGGCGACCCACCCGGCACCGGCAATCCCGCGACCGACCCAAATGTAGTTATTGGACGGTCGCACGCGTCAGGTCAGCCGGGCCAACTGGCATTTGACGCTCAAGGTGCGCAACGATGAAAATGTGTCACGGCTGCGGCAACAACTATGACAAGGTTTTTGAGGTCACGATGAACGACCGCACGTTCGTGTTTGATTCCTTTGAATGTGCCGCTCACGTCTTGGCTCCCACCTGCGACCACTGCGGCTGCAGAATCCTTGGCCACGGCATCGAAGCCGACGGGAAATTCTTCTGCTGCGCGCACTGTTCAAAAAAACAAGGCGTCAAAGGCGTCGTCGACCGCGTCGGCTAGTCGGCATCGGAGTCGTCGGGGACGGCGCCATCGCCGGCCATTTCGCCGGCGGTAGGAGCGGAATCGCCTGGCGTCGGCTTAGCCGCATCGTCCCAACCATCGTCGACCGCGTCGAACATAAAGGCCGGGGTTGGACGCGCCGCGCGCGGCGGCGCGATGGCCGCGACCGGTTCGATCACGTCGGGCAACACCGGCGCCGTAAGTTCGGCGGCCGGTGCGGGGGTGACGGGCGCCGCAGCAACGGGCGCCGCTGCGGCTGGCGCGGTGGCAACGGCGGCGGCTGCAGGCGCCGCGACAACGGCCGCAGCAGGCACCACCGGCGCAGGGCGCGCCGCGCGCTCACCGCGGTTACCATCGCGCGGTCCGCGATCGTTGCGATCGCCTCGGTCGTTGCGATCGCGGCGACCGTCACGGTTTTCGCGGCCTTCGCGCGGCTCGCGCGGCGATCGCTCGCCACCCTCGCGGTCGGCGTGGCGTCCGTCGTCGAGCGCGCGCAAGGAGGCGATAACCTCATCAAACTCGCGCTGCGCGGCGGTGCCGTCGCTGTCGATGGTTGGTCCGAGTTCGCGCCACTGCGCGACAAAGTCGTCCGCCGCCTCATTGGGTGAGCGGTGGTCTTGCCGAATACCGAGCGCATTTTGCGCGATGGCTTGGCGCAAGATGTCCGCGATTTGCGCCGAGGTTTCGTCGCCGCGTAACGTTGGCGAGGCCTTAGGCAAGAGCGATCGCACGCTGGCAATGAGCGACGTCCGCGCCTTCTTCATCACCTCGGGGTCGAGGTCGCTGCCGCGCAGGCCGACAGGATCGGTTTGCATGGCGTGCAGCACCAATTGGTCTAGCTGCGCGCGGAGCGCCGCATCTGGGCGAATCTCGCGCTCGGCCAAATCGGCGACCTTGGCGCGCACGGCGAGCGTAAGCCCGCCAACGCCTTCGCTGGCCGCAAGCGCCGCGCTAACCTGCGCCGCCAACTCGGTCAGCTCGGCCTGGGACGCAAGTGCCTCGGCATCGCGTGCGCCGTCGCGCTTGGCAAAGAGCGCATCGCCCGCCGCCTTAAACCGATTCCACAAAGCCGCGGCCTGGCGCCCTGGCACGCGGCCGGTGTCTTTCCACGCGGTTTGCAAATCCTTGAATTGGCCGATCGTTTTGCCCCAGCTGTCGTCCACCGGCGCGGCCGCGACGAGGCTCTCCATCTTAAGGCACAACTGCTCGCGCGCCTGGGCGGCGCGATCTTGATCGGCGCGCTCCGCCTCAACCACCGGCTTGCGCGCATCAAAGAAGCGATCGCACGCGGCGCGAAATCGTCGCCACAGCTCGTCGCCTTGCTGCTTGGGCACGTGGCCCGACGCCTTCCATTCCGCCTGCAATTGGCGAAAGGCCTCCGACGTTGTGCTCCATTCGGTGCTCTCCGCCAACGCCTCGGCCTTGGTGATGAGTTCTTCTTTCTTGGCGGCGTGAACGGCAAAGCGCTCTTGCTCCTTGCCACGCTCGCCCTTGACGCGCTCATAGACCTGATCGGAGGCAGCCTTGAAGCGGCCCCACAATTCGTCGGCCTTGCTCTTGGGCACCGCGCCGACGACCTTCCACCGCGCTTGCAGCTCCTTGAGCTTATTGCCGAGCTGGCGCAAATCCCCCTCGCCAAGTTCGGCTGTTGAAAGCGCCAACGCCTCGGCGATGAGCGCCTCTTGCTTGGGCACGTTGTGCAGGCGCTCCCACTCGAGCGACTCGCGCATGTCGCGCACGCGCACCACGAGCTGGCCGCGAATCTTGCCATAACGGGTACGCAGCGCCTCGCGCTCGTCCGCGGCGGCATCGCCGACTTTTTCAAACGCCTTGGCCGCATCGGTCAGCGCGCGGTCGATTTGCTTTAGGTCCGATGAATCAGCTAACGCTTCCAGATCGCCGAGCATGGCGCGCAGCGCGGTGGCCAGGTGGTCGGCGCGTTCCTCGGCCTCTTTGGCCTTGCGCGCCTTTTCGCTAGCGGCGGCGAGGCGATGCTCGCGATGCGCGGCGCGTTCGGCCTCGCGATCGGCGACCGACGATAGGTCGTCGACGCCGCTGATAACGGCGAGATTGCGTTCGGCGTCGTCACTAGGCGACGGCGCCGTATTGGTGTTTGCGCGCCGCGCCGGCCTGCGCGTGCCGTCGGCCATGGCCGCGCGATCTGCGAAGCGCTTGCCCGCTTTTTCCCAGCGAGCTTTCAGCGCGCCATCGACATTTGCTACGGGCTGCCAAGCGTCGCCAAGCGCCGCGAGTTCCTCGCCTGCCACCGCAAAATCAAATCGCTCGGCGAGTTCCTCAGCTTGCTTAACCAACTGCGACGCCTCGGCGTGGGCGCGCCGCGCGGTGTCGTCGGACGAAGACGCCGCGCGTTGCTGTTCCCCGCGATCAGTCAAGATCTTGCGCGCGCGCCCACGCACTTGTTTGTTCTTGGCCTTAGTGGCAACGGCTTCCAGCGCCTCGGCATCAGCGAGCTTGTCGACGGCGGCGCTGCCGATCTCGCGATCTGCCTCCATCGCGATGGCGCGCAAGGCCGCGACATCGGTGAGTTGCGCCACGGCGGCGGTTCGTCGTTCCAGCGGCGCAGCCGATTTCGCGAGTTCGGCCAAGGCCTTAGGGGAGGAAATGGCGGCGAAGGCTTGCCCGCGCAGCGCGGGATTCGTGGCACGCAAGGCGACGGCGATCAACGCGGACTCCTGGCCCATGGAAATCAGGGTGTGCAGGGCCTCGGTGGCGGAGTCGTCGGCCGCACACGCTTGCGTTACCCATAGATCGGCGGCCTTGGAGGTCGCCAGCTCGCGCACGGCCTTGTCGGTTTGCGCGCTCGCGATGTCGGCGAGGAGGCGCGGCTTGTCGAGGCGCTCAATCGCGAGCTTGCGGATCGCAGCGTCTTGATCGGTTTTAGCGATCTGCACCAGCACGTCGGCATCGTCGCTGGTTAGCTCTTGCACCGCGGCGCGGCGGATTGAGCTGTCGCTGTGTTTGTATTTCGGGCGAAAAAAGTCGGCGAGTCCCATGGTTCCTCTTTGCTGGGAGATAGACCAGGGACTTCACCATGTTCGACCGTTTTTCTCAACGCCTTGGCCAGCTATTTGCGGGACCTGCAAAACCGCCAATTAGGGCCACATACCGCGTCCATCAGGCAATTCTCGCGATTTCCACTCAGCCGGATTTTGCCGCGAGATGAGCTAACCAAGCCGCCTCGGCGCCCCCCGCGCTCGCCGCCCATGCGGCAGCGCCGCCATGACGCTGCAAAAGCGCCTCGGCACCACGGCCGAGTTCGCGCTGGCAACGCCGCGCGAGCACCATCGCCTCCAGCGCAGACGCCGCGGTTCGCGAGACGGGGTCGAGATGTCGCCATAGCGCCTCCACGCCGCGGCCGGTGCGGCTGCTAACGACGTCAAGCGCGTCAGCCGCCGACGCCCCCGCGGTCATCACTGCCGCACGCAGCTGCGCCGCGGCCTGCGCGGCGCCGGGCAAGTCGCCCTTGTTGACGACAAAGCGCTGCACCTGCTCCATGAGCCCCGCCTTGAGATACTGCAACTGGTCGCCAGCGCCAGGCTGCAGCACCAACCACGTCTGCGCGGCGAGCTCGGTGACGTCGGCCTCGTTTTGGCCGACGCCCACCGTCTCGATGATGATTACGTCGAAAAGATACGCCCACAGCCGCACCACGCTCGGCGTTGCATCCGCAATGCCGCCGAGCACGCCCTGGGTGCTTTGGCTGCGAAAGAACACCCCGGCTGCGGCCGACGCCGCCATCGCGCGCGCCCGATCGCCGAGCAAGGCGCCACCCGATCGCTGGCTGGCAGGATCGATCGCCAAAATCGCAACGCGCCGCGTGGCCTGCGCGGTGCCCGCGCGCGCCGCTAGCATGGCCGCGACCAGGCTCGATTTTCCGACGCCCGGAGCGCCGGTGAGCGCGATGATTCGCGCCGCGGCGTCGGGGCGTCGCGTTCGCACATGCGCCACCGCGGCCGCCATCAGCGCCAACGCGGCCGCATCGTCGCGCTCAAACAGCGACGTCAACTTCGCGATGGCCGCGCGATCGCCTGCGAGCGCGGCGTCGCCTTGCGCCAAAACGACCGCAGGCGAGGTCACGCGGCGCTGCCCGCTTCCACGAGCGCGAGCAGCTCGTGCATAATCGTGCCGAGCTGATAGTCGTCCCCGCCAAAGACGCGGCGGACGCCGAGCTGCGCCAGCGCCGGCAAATCGCTCGCTGGAACAATCCCGCCCACCACCAGGCACGCGTCGTGGCACCCGCGCGCCGACAGCGTGGTCGCGAGCTCACGCACTAGTTCTAGGTGACTGCCCGAAAGCAATGAAATGCCGAGAATGTCGGCATCCTCGTCGATATACGCCTGCGCCAGCTCGGCGGGCGCCACCCGAATGCCGGCGTAGATGACGTCAAAACCAGCTTCGCGCGCGGCCACGGCAATCATTTCGGCGCCGTTGGAGTGGCCATCGAGCCCCGGCTTGCCGACGACGAGGCGTGGCCGCCGCCCACGCGCCGCCGCGATCGCCGCGCTGCGCGCGCGCAACGCCGCCACTTGATCGTCCTGCAAGACAAGTCGCGCGCCGTCGACACCGGTGTTCGCGCGATACTCGCCAAAGACGCCGCGCAAGGCGTCGGCCCACTCGCCCGTGGTCACGCGCGCCTTGGCGCACTCGATCGACGCCAGCATGATTGCCTGGCTTGCCTTGGCCTGCGCCTGCTCGGCCGACGCTGCAGCCGCCACGAGCTGCGTCAAGGCCGCCTGCACCCGCCCTTCGTCTCGCGCCGTACGGGTCCGAGCCAGCTGTGCGGTGGCTTGCGCGACCGTCGCCTCGTCCACGACAAAGCGCCCCCCATCGCGTTCATCGACCAGCGGCGATGAAAGCGCCTCTTGGTACCGGTTGACGCCAACGACGACCTGCTGCCCGCTGGCAATGCGGCCCATTCGCTGTGCCATGGCCCCAACTAGCGCCTGCTTCATGGCGCCGGTTTCGAGCGCCGCCAAGGCGCCACCGTCGCGCAAGACGTCACCCAGCAGCGCGCGCGCTTCCTCTCTGAGCGCCGCGGTCTTGCTCTCCACCACGACCGATCCCTCGAACAAATCGGGATACTCGAGGAGATCCGTCTCTAGCGCCAAGATCTGTTGCAGGCGCAAGGCCCACTGCTGATCCCACGGCCGCGGCAGCGACAGCGCCTCATTCCACGCCGGCAGCTGCAACGCGCGACAACGAGCCTTGCGCGACAATGTCACCGCCAGGGTTTCAAACGCGATCCGCCACGCATTGTTTTCAGGTTGCGCCGCGGTGAGCCCAAGCGAATTCACCTGCACGCCGTAACGAAACAGGCGAAACTTGGGGTTGGTGACGCCATAACGCGCTTGCAGCAGCTCATCCCATAGCTCGGCAAAGGCGCGCAGCTTGCACATCTCTTCGACGAAGCGAATTCCGGCGTTGACAAAAAAACTCATGCGGCCGATGCAGCGCTGAAAATCCTCGCCGGCAAGCGCGCCGCGCGCGGCAATGCCATCGAGCACCTGCAGCGCATTGGCCAGGGCAAACGCGATCTCTTGCGCCGGCGTCGCGCCGGCCTCCTGCAAGTGATAGCTGCAAATATTGCTTGGGTTCCACAGCGGCACGTGCGCCGCGCAGTATTCGTAGGTCTCCGCGATGAGCCGCATCGACGCGGCCGGCGGAAACACGTACGTCCCGCGCGCGAGATACTCCTTCATGATGTCGTTCTGCGTCGTGCCGCGCAGGCTCGCCACGTCGACGCCGCGCTCCTGCGCCATCGCCA
The DNA here is from genome assembly GCA_016716835.1 of Myxococcales bacterium. Lineage (NCBI taxonomy): Bacteria > Pseudomonadati > Myxococcota > Myxococcia > Myxococcales > Myxococcales bacterium. The sequence continues at coordinate 2,043,992 of JADJUW010000001.1, forward strand.
CGTACAGCGCAAGCAACCACATGGCGGTGCCGTTAATCGTCATCGAGGTGTTCATCTCGCCCAGGGGCACGTCGGCGAACATGGCGTGCATGTCGTCGAGCGAGTTAATCGGCACCCCCACCTTGCCGACCTCCGCGCGTGCCATCGGGTGATCCGACGAGTAGCCACATTGCGTCGGCAGATCGAAGGCGATGGAGAGGCCGGTCTGCCCGCGCGCCAGGCCCTCGCGCATGAGCGCGTTGGTCGCGGCGGCGCTTGAGTGCCCGCCATAGGTGCGAAACACCCACGGCTCATCGCGGGTTGGCGCGCCGTCGCTATCAAGCAGCAAATGGGCTGCGCGGGCATCGTCGCGCTTGGACGTGGTCACGCTGCAAAGTATAACGCGGCGCGCTTGGGCGTGCCTGCCGATTACTCGGCTTCGTCGGCCTGTTCGGCTTTTTCTTTCGCCGCGGCCTCAGCCTTAGGATCTGGCTTAGCCTCGCGCGACCGCGTGCGCGCGTCGGATTCCTTGGGCGCATCGGCCGCGACCTCTGGGTATTGCGCCGTGCCGGCAATAATCACGTTGCCATCGCGATTGATCAGCGCGCAAAATAGCTTGGCGTTAGAGGGGATGCTGTTTTTATACGCTGGGTCAAACCGTAGGTCGACGAGGTGGAGCTTGTCCTTGTCTTTGCTGTCGTTACCTTTTTGTCTTTCCACTTTAAGATCGTATCTTGGTACTCGGTGGAGCGCTCGCTCTGGGTGTTTTTCTTGGAGCATGGAAAGCCCGGAACCGGCGACTTTCCATCAGGGCAGTATGGCATCAGCATCCACTGCGAGACGCGCGAATAGCGCACCGTATAAATAGATTTTGGAAACGTAACCGGCGCATTGCCGTTATTCTGGTCTATACACTGCACCTCGTTGTCGCCAATTTGCTCGCCACTGTAACGAACGATCACTAGTTGGCCGGGCGTGATGCCGGTGAAGTGGCAGCCATCGACGGCCTTGGCGGTTTTGAGGTCGAGAATCGCCGAGTGCTCGTCTTTCACCATGCCTTTTTGCACGGTGTATTTGCCCTCGGCACCAATTTCTGCGCCGACAATTTTGATGCCCTTTTCGCACTTGAGGCCCATCGGCAGCTCGGCGTGGGCGAGGGGCGTGGCGGCAACAAAGACGGCCGACAAAACAGATACCGTTGCTATGGTACGAATCACGGAATACTCCTTCTAGATGGTAAAGACAGCGCGAGCGCGCGCCGCAAATGGTAGCCGGGCGCGCGACACCGGGACAATGTAGGCAAGCGCCAAACCATGGGGATGCAGACCCCATTTTTCCCCCGTGGCTGGGGGCGCATGCCCCGAGCGGGAGGGCTCACCAGCCCAGGAGCGGGGCGTAGACCTCGACCTCCGGGGGGCGACATGCCATCGCGAGCCCACCTCGCTTGGCATGCCTTATGCATTCTACCTCCTCAAGATGATGAACCGCGCCCTGCTCAACATGATCACTCTCGCCAGCGTTGCGGCCTGCTTGGTGGTGCTTGCGGGTTGTCCCAGCAAGTCAGCAGGCGTTTGCGATAGCGAGTTCGCCCCCGATAGCTGCGGCCAACCATGCACCTTGCCCACGGACTGCAGCGATGGCACGTATTGCGGCGCTAGCACGGGCGAGTGCACCGCCGACTGTACGCCCGGCAGCAACGAGTGCGGCGAGGGCGCGACCTGCGCGCCCGATGGCAGCTGCCAACCTGGCTCATGCGCATCCATCGCGCTCAACGTGACCTCTATTGTGCCTTCGATCGAATTGGTCATCGACCGCAGCGGTTCGATGAAATGGGACTTCTCGGGCAATAACCAAAATCCACCCGCCGGCCAATCGCGGTGGGATGCGATTAAGACCGCGCTCATTGCCCCAACCACGGGCCTCATCAACGTCCTGCAAAATGGCGTCTATTTTGGTGCGCAGCTCTACTATTACCAGGCAAACGCGAGCGAATGCCACAGCGGCCTGACCGCGACGCGCAGCATTGCCAATGGCGACGCCATCACCGCGCTTATCAACGGCACGGCGCCAAACGGCGGCACGCCAACCGCGCTCGCCGTGGACCAAGCGGTCGCACAATTTTCCAGCAATCCGCCGCCGACCGACTCGCCGAAATACATCTTGCTTGTCACCGACGGCGAGCCGACCCTGCCCTGCCAAGGCAATACCTATGAGACCAACGGCTCGCTGACCGTCGCGTCGGTTCAGGCCGCGCACGCCGCCGGCATCACCACGCTTGTGCTCGGCGTTAGCAATCAAGTCGCCGCCGCCAATCTGCAGCGCTTTGCGAATGCCGGCCAAGGCCTGCCGCCAGATGGCGCGACGAAGGCCGACTATGCCGTCTCGAGCAGCACCGCCGACCTCGTCGACGACCTGACCGCCTTGCTCGGCAGCACGCGCAGCTGTGACCTCACGCTGCAAGGCAGCGTCGACCCGGCCGCCGCCTCTGCCGGCACGGTGCAACTTAACGGCACCACGCTGACGCATGGCACCGATTGGACGGTGCTCGACGCTCAGACGCTTCAGCTCGTAGGCGCCGCCTGTGAGACCTTTCTCAGCACGCCGACCGCTACGTTGTCGGCGGATTTTCCATGCGACGCGGTGGTTGCGATTTCGTAAGCCACAGCATCGAAAATTTCGCCGCTAGCCCGAGGAACACCACGCCAATACCAAACCACGTCTTGGGCGCGAAAAAATCTTGGCGCTCAAAGAGCGCATCGACACCGAGCGCGATAATAGTGATGACAAATACGGTGGTGCTGGTGGTGGCGAGCGAGACGCGCTGCACCAGCCAAAAATAGGTCGCGAACGCAATCACGGTGCCAAACACCGCCAAGTACAGCACGGCGGCCAGCGCGGTGGTGCGCAGCGGCGAAGGCCAAGATGGCCCGCCGGTTGCGAGCACGACCAGCCATAGCGAGATCGCGGTGACGCCAATAAAGACCGCGGTGGACGCGATGGGATGAATGCCCGCGGCGTGGCGCTTCATGACCACGGCGTAGAGCGTCGCGGCCAGCGCCGAGGCGAGCACCATCGCGACGCCTATGCCTTGCTGCGCCGAGATATCGAGCTGATCGGAAAAAATGATGCCAACGCCGGCAAGCGAGATGAGGGCGGCGATTAGATCTATAGGCCGGGTGGGCTCGAAGCGAATCACCTGCATCACCGCCGCGAGAATGAGCGGTTGGCAGGCAAACAGGACCGCCGCGAGGCCGCCCGGAATGTGCTCCTCGCCGAGATACACCAGCGCATACCCGATCGCGTCGAGCACGCCGGCGAGTGCGAGCCACGCCCAGATGCGCGGCGACGCAGGCAGGGGACGCAAGCGGCCGAGCCATACCAGGCCGGCGAGGATCAACGCCGCTAGCGAGAAGCGGTAGGTCGCGCTGACAATGGGCGCAAAGCCACCCTCGCCCATGGTAACGCGCACGGCATACCACGTAGTGCCCCAGATGGCGCAGCACACGACGTATGCCAAGACGAGCCGCGAGGTCTTTGCCACGGCCTCGTTATACGCGGCATGCGGAGTCTGCGGGCGCCGAGCGCGGGCAATCATGCTACCCTTTCGCGATGAGCGGCCTCGCAGATCGCGACCTCGCTGCGGTGCCCGCGGGCACGCCGCCGCTTGCGTCGGCGGAAATTGCCAAGTACCAGCGGCTCATCGCGCCGGCGTGGCGGGTGGTTGCGGCCGATGCTGGCGGCGACGCCGGCAACCGCCTGACGATCACCATCTCGACTCCCAATTTTGTGGAGGCGATGGCGCTAGCGGTGCGCGTCGCGACCCTGGCCGAGCAGGTGAACCATCACCCCGTGCTTTTGATCGCCTGGGGCCGCGTAACGGTTACCATCTGGACGCACACCACCGGCGGCTTGACGGGCAACGATTTTATTTTTGCCGCGAAGGTCGACGCCTTGCTCGTCGCATAGGTGATTGCTAACGCGCGACGCGCGCGTGCTCAATTTCGTTCGCCCGCAGCTTGGCCGGGCGCGCCAACAACAGTTCCAAATAGCGCGCCACGTTGGGGCCCGCAGTGGCCTTGCCCCAGCTAACAAACCACGCCAGGCTTGAGCCGATCATGATATCGGCGGTGGAAAACGCGTCCCCGAGCAAATAAGGCCCGGTGGCGAGCGAAGCCTCCAGGCGTGCCATCACGTCGGCAAACGCAGGCCAACCCAGGGCGCTGCGGGGTGGTTCGGTCTGGCGCGCAAACGCGACATCGGCGAAGGCAGGTTCGAGCGCGGCGACGCTGTAGATTAGCCATTGATAATACGCGCCGCGTGCAGCCGTGCCGACCGCCGGTGCCAAGCCGCTTTGCGGCAGCATGTCGGCGACATAGGCGCAAATCGCCGCGCTTTCGTTGATCACGACAGGCGCCGCGCTCCCCGGTGCGGCGCGATCGACGAGCGTTGGCACTTTGCCGTGCGGGTTAAGGGCCAAATAAGAAGGGGCCTTGTGCGTGCCTGCCTGCAGGTCGTAGGGCACGAGTTCATAGGGCGCGCCGCTTTCTTCCATCAGCCAAAGAATGCGTGCCGCGCGCGACCTCGGTGCCCAATGCAATTCAAAGCGCGCCGGCGTCGTAGGTGTCATGGCGCCTCGATCTATCACGGCATCGAAACTTGTGCCATGGTCAGGAGGTGCCGCATATATCCTTGCTTGTGATCCTGGCGCTTGCCGCCGCAGCGACCGCGGGCTGCAGCAAAAGCGACAGCCCTGGCAGCGTGCCGTGTGAGGTTGGCAGCGCCGCCTGCGCATGCACGGCGGGCGGCGGTTGCGATGCGGGCCTGGTCTGTGACGACGAGGACAACCTCTGCGTCGTCGACCCAGGCGGGCGGGGCTGCGCCTGCGATGCGACCGACGCCTGCGACGCCAATTGCGGCTGCGACATCAATTGCCTCGACGCGGGCAAGCTCTGCTACGACGGCAGCGCCGACGAATGTGTTGGCATCGATGAAACCTGGGATGGCACAACCTGCTGCGTGACGGGCGTTTCGATGTGCGCCGGCGGCACGAGCAACGAGTGCGATGGCGCCTATGAGAGCTGGACCGGCGCCTACTGCTGCGTCGTCGACGCTGTGGTTTGCGTTGATGGCACGCCCGCCGAGTGTGGCAGCGTGGGCGAGCACTGGACGGGCACGCTGTGCTGCGTCGAAGAGGCGACGGTCTGCGCGGCTGGCACCATGGACGAATGCGGCGACGCCGGCGAGGAATGGACCGGCGAGCTGTGCTGCGTTGCGGATGCAACGACTTGTGGTGACGTCGATCAGGCAGCCTGCGAAACCGACGGCCACGCGTGGACCGGCGAGCAATGCTGCGTATGAGCGCGCGCGGTGGTTGCGACGAATTTGGTAACTACGCAGTACGACCGCTAACCTACCGCAACTAAACGATTTCTGGGGTGCGGGAGTGACCCCGGGCGAGCTGGCCGCAGGCGGCGGCGATGTCCCTGCCACGTGGGGTGCGGATGATGGCGCGCAGGCCGTGGGCGTGGAGGCGATCGCGGAAGCGGGTGACGACGGCGGGGGCGGACGGCGTCAGCGTGCTGCCGGGGAAGGCGTTGTGCGGAATGAGGTTGAGGTGCGCCGGCAAGCCCGCGAGCAGCGCGGGCAGACGATCGGCGTCGGCGTCGCTGTCGTTGTGCCCGGCGAGCATGACGTATTCCATAAAATAGCGGCGCCACGGATGCGCTGCGGCATCGGCGCGCATGATGGCCATGAGCTCGGCGAGCGGCCACTTCTTGGTCTGCGGCATGATGCGGCCGCGTTGTTCGTCGGTGGTGCCGTTGAGCGACAGCGCAAAGCTCGCGCGGCTGTCGCGGAGAAAGCGCACCATGCCAGTGCCAATGCCGGAAGTCGAGACCGTAATGTGCTCGGCGCGCAGGCTCGGCGACGGCGTGCCGGTGAGCACCGCGATCGCCGCGAGCACGTTGTCTAGGTTATCCATTGGCTCGCCCATGCCCATGAACACCACGTTGCGCGGCGCGCGCGGCGCGTGATGTGCGGCGATGAGATACTGCAATACGATTTCATCGGCGGTTAGGTTGCGGCCAAAGCCGAGCTCGGCGGTGGCGCAAAATTTACACGCACGCGTGCAGCCAGCTTGGCTTGAGACGCACACCGTCTCGCGCCCGTCGCCTGGGATCCATACCGTCTCGACCGCTTGATCATCGCGCGCGCCTGCGCCAAAGGCGATGGCAAATTTTTGCGTGCCGTCGGTGGCAACCTGCCGGTTGACGACGCGCCACGCCGGCACGTGAAATTGCACACGGGCCTCGCGCCAGGCCGCGGCCCCGACGCCGGCTAGCACCTCGGGCACGGCGCTCGGGGGAGGCGTCGCCGAGACCTCATGCAGGGCGCGCAAGGCCGCCAAGGCGCGGGTGCGGCTTTGCAGCGCGTCGGCCAGCGCCGCCAATGGCATGCCCAGCAGCGGCAGCGTCGCAGCGGACGTCGTAGCGGGTACCTGGGGCAAGACCGGCAGCAAGGCGACGCACCCTAGCACGCACCCGGACCCGACTCCGCAACAATCGAAAAAGGCCAGCGCTAATCGGCCGCGCCGGCCTTGTTAAGGCGCTGCGTTGGCAGGCCACCCAGGCTCTCACCGACGAGCTGCAGCGAACCCCACTGACCATCACAGTCTACGTTATAGACCGCCTCGGCGACGAAGGAGCCGGCAACCGCAGCAACGGGCGTCGGTACGTTTTGCGGGGACGGCACGACGCTCGCCGCTCCTAACGCCAAGGCCGCGCCGCGCAGACTCGCCAACGCAACCGAATCAGCGACCAGGGGAGAGTAACTATAGTTGGCGTAGAAGGTATCGTCGATGCGAAAATCAAGCGTCGTCCAGGCCACCGCGGCCGCGCCGACGGGCGCCCAGTCACCGGCGGCATGTACGTTACGGGTCTTGCCGCAGGCCGAGCCCGCGGGGTGCTGGCGGCCGGCGACCAGCGGGAAGCTGCTATCGGTGACAAAGCTCGTCTTGGTGGTCTTGCCAAGGGCCCCTAGCAGCAGCTCGAACTCCGCCGACTTGGCCTTGCGCATGGTGTCCATGAAGGCCTGGATCGCGACCGCAGCCAGGATGCCGATAATAGCCACGACGATCATGAGCTCGATGAGCGTGAAGCCTCGTTCTCGGGGCTTGCGCCGGCAGCTACGCATGCCAGCCTCCGTTGGTAAACACGACGGTGTCGTCGATCGCGACGCGTTCGGTGATGGGAAACACGTCGACGTGGTAGTGCGCATCCTTGTGGCGCATGCCTGGCTTTTTGTAAACTCCGTGCTTGGCGCCGAGCGACAGGTGCACGCCGCATACGCGCTCAAAGGCGCCGACGTCGCGCACCATGCGTTCGCGTGAGAAGCTGCGGTTAAGGCCCATGCCGAGCTCGCGCACCCAGACCTCGCCGCCCTCTCCCAGTGCGATCGTGCGCAGCACCTCGTCAAAGGCAGGCGTTGAGTTTTCGGCGCCGACGACGCGACCGCGCTCGATGATAAGCGCGATCGGCGGCGATGCGGCGTGCATAAAAAACTCCAGGTCGGCAAAGGCATAGATCATCACGCGGCCTGACACCTGTTCCAGATCGCGTGCCTCCGTAAAGACTTCGCCGATTGGAAACATGCTGCCAATATTATTGGTGGCCGAATAATCGCCGGTGTTTAGCTTGGCGGCCTCGAAGCCGCCGTCGTACGTAAGCGTGGCGCCGCCTCCCTGCACCACGACGCGCTGGCCGGCGTCGAGCTTCGCTTTGAGGGCGCTGCCAACGCCGCGATAGTAGGTGGCATCATAGGCCAAGGCATCGATATAGATGGCAACCTCGTCGGGCGCCATGCGCGCGAGGTTGGCGTGCTCGATGACCTTGATGCCGCGCTTGTAGAGCTCGACGCGGATGCGAAACGACTCGATGCGAAAGCTGGTCGATTGCACGAGCACCACGAGGTCACCGACGTGCAAGGCGGCAAAGGCGGCGAGCAGCTCCGCCGGCGCGGCGTCATCAAACGAGAGATGTGCGGCGTCGGGCAGCGCTGCATGATAGGCCTGCGCCATGATCGCCGCGAGCTCACATTGAGTATCGTAGACAACGACCGCGGCATGCGCGGCCGTGTGCTGCAGCGAGATGGCGAGCATATCGGCGACGTGCGAGGTCGCCTGGGCAACGAGAACAGCGCGCGCGTTAGGCATTGATGCGGTTGTACTGCTAAGGGTTTGAAGCCACCAGCTCGGTTATGCGTTTGGCGCGTCCGGGTGCCCACACATGCCGTGGCTGCGCGCCCACAAGCATACTTGAACTGAGTAAAATCAAATGGTTGCGAGTGGCACATGGGCTGCATTTACATAGGTGCAGGTGAATTATGCTGCCAAGTTTTGCCCTCCTCTCCCTCATTGTTATTGCCCCTGCCTCATCGACGCCCGTGTGGGCGCCCGCGGAGAACTCACCGCGCAAGCAGGTGGTTTACGTCGACGGCGCGCCGTCGATTCTAATCGACGGCAGCGAGGTGGCCGCCGCCGTGGGCCCAGCGCGCACGGTTGACGAGACGTCGCCTATGGTGGTTCGCCGCGCGGTTGACCCCGCGTTCTTGCAAACCGACGCCGCGAAGGCCTGGCTGCACCAAGGCGTCGTATTGTATGCCGCCGATGGTTCGCGTTGCGAAACCAAGGTCGCCGCGCTCGCGCTGTATGGCTGGTTTAATTTTGTCGATGGCGACGGCGAGGAGTTTTCGCCAATGGAGGTGTGGGAGCGCAGCAAGGGCAATGGCGGGGTCTACCTGACCGCCGAGCTAGCGGACGACGCTTGCCAAGGTGCGGTGGTGGCGCAGCTCGCGGCCGAGCCCGCGCGCATCGCCGCGACGCCACGCGTGGCGAGCGAGTCGTGGCGCGACGTCGCCCTTGCGGCCTTGCCACAGGTCGACGCCTTTCAACGGATTCAGAATCAATTCATCTATACGAACCCACAGACCTATGACGAAGGCGAGGCGCGCCGCCTGGCCGCCACGACGCTGTGGGATGACGCGCCGCTGGTGCAGCAAGTCGAGGTAGGCGACCGCACGTTCCTGATGCTGAGCATGGCGCGCGATGGCTCGTGCGGCGACTTCGGCGGCGCGCTCTTTGTCGCTTGGGAAATCGTTCAGCAACCCGGCGTTGCCCACGTGCGGTTGCGCTACGCACAGGCGGACGAACGCACCCCGACGTTTGCGTTTGCGGATCACGGCACCGGCACCGTGCGCTTTGAGGCGCTCAGCGAATTCTATGCGCCAAGCGACTACGACGGGTGTGGGTGCTAACGGGAACGCGACGCCCTACGGCATCGCGCGATGATGCTTAACAAATTGCATGAAGGTCGCCCCAAATAGCCGCAGATGGGCACGAGTCGCTTCATCGGTCAGGTTGCCGGCGGTGTCGAATTTCTCATGTGCCCGCGCCACGAGCACCTCGGGTTGCGCCAAGGTTGGGGCATCGAAATAGACCATGATCTGCCGCAGATGCGTTTGGGCGCGCAGCGAGCCGCTCATGCCAACCGACGAGCCAATCATCCCAACGGGCTTTTTTTTAGCGGCGAGGCAGGCCCACGCGACATCCAGTCGATGGCATTTTTTAGCGCGCCGGGAATGCTGAAATTATATTCCGGCGTGGCGAAGATCACGGCATCTGCCGCGGCCAGCGCACGCGCGAGCGCTGCGACGGGAGCCGGATCTTGTGCGATATCACTGCTAAACAGCGGCAAATCTCCGATGCCCGCACCGGCGCCTTCATAGAGCGAAAGCGTCGCGCTCTCTGGCATCACCGCCGCCAGTTCGCGCAGCAGCGCGCGGTTGATCGACGCCTGACGCAGGCTGCCACAAATGCCGAGGATCGAAATTGTCACCTCAGCATTGTTGCATGGCCGCGTCGGCTAGCAAGGTTTTGCTTCGCCACATTTGCGCGCGCCGGCGCGCTAGGGTTACGATCTGCGCGGAGGCGGCGATGAAACAAATTTTCACAAGGCTTGGGTTTGGCATGGCGATGTGGGCGAGTATGGCCTGCGGTGGTGGCAATGATGAGGTGGTGCCGCCGCCTGATGGAACACCGCCCGCCTGTGACGAAATATGGACCGTCACCAACGGCGATGCGGATGCCACGGCAGTCATTGCAGGCGGCGAGCTTGTGCTCACAGCGCCCAACGCCGACGCGTTTAGCGCGGTTGCTGTGGCGCAGACGCTAAGCGGCGACTTCGATATTCGGTTTGACTTTGATCCGGCGAGCCTCGTCGAAGGCGGCTTTGCCCAAGCGACGATTGGGCTCGATGGCGAGGCGCTTGCGGTGGCCGGCATTGGCACCCTCTTGCCGCTGGGAGAAGTCGACTTTACGGGGCTGGGCGTCGCCGTTGGTGACAAACAGGATCCCGTCTTTAATGCAACCGACTTGCAAGCGGGCTCGCTGCGCCTGACGCGCACCGGCACGACCATTACCGCGACGGCGACCGTGGAAGGCACCGAAGCCACGTTGTCGGGCGAGAACCAAAGCACCGACCCCGTGCAGGTTGGCCTGCAGCTAGGTCGCCATCCGACGATGGGTGCGCCCCTCATCGGCACGTCTTCCATCACCGCGCAGGGGTTTGTGGTGATTTCCGGCGACGCGGAAGCTGATCCATTTGACTGCGACTCGCTGGTGGACTAACGCGCGCATCGCTCAGCACTAGCTGCGCTAGCCCAAATACGGATAGCGCCAGTCGGTCGGCGGGACGAAGGTCTCCTTGATCGTGCGAGGCGCGACGAAGCGAAGCAGGTTGGTTGGGGCGCCGGCCTTGTCATCGGTGCCAGACGCGCGCGCGCCGCCAAAGGGCTGCTGCCCAACCACCGCGCCGGTCGGCTTGTCGTTGATATAAAATTGCCCGCGCTAAAGCGAGCCGCTGCGCGCGCCTCGGCGATGGCGTGGGCCTCGGTGGCGAACACCGCGCCGGTGAGCGCATAAGGCGAGGTGCGGTCGACGAGTTCGAGCACCTCGGTCCACGCGTGATCGGGATAAACATGGATGGTTACGATGGGCCCAAAAAATTCGGTGTGCATATGCGGCACACCAGGATCTTCGGTGAGCAGCAGCGTCGGCCGCACAAAATAGCCCTCGGCATCGTCGCACTGGCCGCCGGCCAAGACCGACATGCCGCGCGTGGTGCGCGCCGCCGCGATGGCGGCGGCATGACGGGTAAAGGCTGGCCGATTAATCACCGCGCCCATGAAATTGGAAAAGTCGGCGACGTCGCCGACCTTGAGGCTTTCGGTCTGTCCGATGAGTTGCTCCTTCATCGCCCGCCACACGGAGGCGGCGACATACACCCGCGACGCCGCCGAGCACTTTTGTCCTTGATACTCAAAGCCGCCGCGCAGGATGGCCGTGGCCAAGGCCTGCGGATTGGCCGACGCATGCGCAACGATAAAATCCTTGCCGCCGGTCTCGCCGACGAGCCGCGGAAAATTGCGATAGCCATCGAGGTGGCTGGCGACGTCTTTCCACAGGCTCTTAAACACCGCGGTTGAGCCGGTAAAATTGAGCGCACAGAATTCTGGGTGCGCGAGCACTTGGCGCGAAATGGCGGCGCCGTCGCCGGGAACTAAGTTGATCACACCGGGCGGCAAGCCGGCCTCTTCGAGCAATTGATAGGTCAGATAGGCCGCATGCAGCTGGCTATCGGAAGGCTTCCACACCACGGTGTTGCCCATCAGCGCCGGCGCGGTGGGCAGGTTGGCGGCAATCGCCGTAAAGTTAAACGGCGTCAGCGCGTAGACAAAGCCTTCAAGCGGCCGCAGATCAAATTGGTTCCACATGCCCGGGGCCGCCGCCGGTTGCCAGCGATAGAGCTCCTGCATGAAGTGGACATTGAAGCGCCAAAAATCGATCAGCTCGCAGGCTGCGTCTATTTCGGCCTGATGGCAGGTCTTGCTTTGACCGAGCATGGTCGAGGCATTGATGACGTAGCGCCATTTGGTCTGCAGCAGCTCGGCGGCGCGCAAGAACACCGCCGCGCGATCTTCCCAGGCCAAGGCGCCCCAATGCCGCCGTGCCTCGAGCGAGGCGGCTATCGCACGCCCGACGACATCGTCGTCGGCCCCATGCGCGCGCGCGATGACATGGCGATGTCGATGCGGCATAACCACGTCGACAAAGCGACCGGTCTGCACCCGCTCCCCGCCGATGATCGCGGGCACCTCGAGCACCTCCGCGCTTTGCCGCGCCAGCTCGGCCTGCAGCGCGGCGCGTTCGGGCGAGCCGGGGGCATAACCGCGCACAGGGTCGTTGGTGGGCAAAGGGACCGAAACCACGCCGCTAATCATGTCTTGGCATACCACCGTCTGCGCGGGTTGGGAATTTCGTGTACACTTTGCATATGTGGATTGCGTGCACATCCTGCCATCTGCGGCACGATGTGTCGTCCTATGTGGCGGGTGAGCGCGTTGCGTGCAAGTGCGGCACCTCGCTCGATGTGCCCACCAAGCCGCCCGCGGGCGTGCTGCGATGCCCCACCTGCCACGGCGCCGTACCGCAAAATGCGATCGGGTGCTCGTTTTGCCGCGCGCCGCTAATGCTCAAGGCGTGTCCGCGGTGTTTCGCGCGGCTATTCCTTGGGACAAATTTTTGCAACCACTGCGGCGCCGACGCCGCGGAGCTCGCACCGCACGCGGGCACTCACGCGGCGCGGCAATGCCCGCGTTGCGTGACGCCAAAGCTCGCGGCGTTGTTGGTCGGCGATGTCTGCCTCGAACAATGCGAGCGCTGCCACGGCATTTTCGTCGACCGCAGCGCCATCGAGCAAATCTTGCAGGACCGCGAACAGGCGCGGGCCGACGCCATCTTGGGCGCGCTGCCGCGCGGCGACGCACCGGCACCAACCGTGCCGCCGGGCGGCAAGCTCTACATCCCCTGCCCCGATTGCAAGACCATGATGAATCGCACGCAATTCGCCGACGGCGCGCGCATCATCGTCGACGTCTGCCGCACCCACGGCACCTGGTTTGACAGCGGCGAGCTGCCACGCATGGTCGATTTCGTGCAAACCGGCGGGCTTGAGCAAGCGGCCAAGCGCCGCCTCGAGCGCGAGAAGCAAAACATAACGCGGCAAGCCGAAGAAGCGAGGCGACTCGCCGCGCTGCCCGCCGACGTTGGCTACACGCGCAACTCGCAGGCGCGCGGCCCATCACTGGGCGACATTGCCGACATCCTAAAGAGCCTACTTTCGTAGGTGACTTCGGCGCGCCGCCTTGCGATCGGCGCATGGCGCCTGTAACGTCGCGGGCGATATGCGCCTCATCTTGGTTGGCCCGCCCGGCGCGGGTAAAGGCACGCAAGCCGCTCGTCTGATCAACTCATTTAAGATCCCGCATATCTCGAGCGGCGATATGCTGCGCGCGGCGGTCAAGGAGGGCACCGCCATGGGCGTTCAAGCCGATACCTTTATGAAGGCCGGCAAATTGGTGCCCGATGAGGTCGTCATTGGCATGATCTTAGAACGCATCGCCAAGCCGGATTGCCGCAGCGGTTTTATGCTCGATGGCTTTCCGCGCACCGAACCACAAGCCGCGGCGCTGGGCACCGCCATGCGGCAGGCCGGTATTGCCTTGGACGCGGTGGTGTTAATCGAGGTGCCCGACAGCCTGATCGTCGAACGCATCACCGGGCGTCGCACCGACCCGGAGACCGGCACCATCTATCATCTAACGTTCAGCCCGCCCCCGGCCGACCTCGCCGCGCGCTTGGTGCATCGCAGCGACGACACGGTGCAGGCCGTGACGGCGCGCCTGCAAAAATACCATTCGGACACGGCGCCGATTGTGCCTTATTACGAAGCGGCGGGTCTCTTACGCCGCGTCGACGGCGTGGGTAACCCCGATGACGTGACCGCGCGTATTACCGCCGCGCTGGCCTAAAGGCGCTGCAGCCGCCGCGCGGCGATGGTGGCCAGGATGGTTGCGATCGCGAGCAACACCAAGCTTGGCTTGGCCACCTCAGCCACGCCGCCACCGTGGACGATGACCGACGTCAGCCCATCGAGCGCCCAGCCATGTGGCACAAAGAGGCCAACGGTTTGCATCAGCGGCGGCATCACCATGCGCGGCACCATGCATCCGCCGAGCAGCGCCATCACCAAGATGCCCATCGAGCCCAGGCTGCCGACCTGCTTTTCGCTGCCGCCCAGCGAGGCGATAAAAAATCCAAACGCCACCGCGCAAGCAACAATGGCGAGCACCATGAGCAGCAGCGCCCACAGGCTGCCGGCTACCTTCATGCCGAACACCGCGATGCCGATGGCGAAGAAAAAACCAAACTGCAGCACGCCGACGACGAAGTACGGCGCCAGCTTGGCGGTGAGCAACCAGCCCAGCGACACCGGCGCGGCACGCAAACGCCGCCACGTGCCGCTGCGCCGTTCGGCGACAAACGATAGCGCCAGCGTTAGCGAGAGGAAGAAGCCAAACAGCACGCCGTTGCCCGGCACGGTGACCTGAAACGAAGAAATCGCGGGCGCGGTGCTAGTTAACCGCGTGACCGCAACAAGCTCGTCGGCGGCGCTCGCGCCAATCGCCAGCCGCAAGAACAGCTTGCGCACCCCAAATTCCATCACCGCACGCTCGGCAGCGTCAACCTCGGCGCCCACTACCAGCTCGGCGGTCATGCCGTTATGGCCGGTGAAGCCGTCGGGCACGATGAGCGCAAAGGGCGCTTTACCCGAGGCCACGGCCTCGCGTGCGGCGGCGGCGGGCGTGGCAACCAAGGTCAGCTCCGCGCCTAAAATGCGCTCTAGCAGGCCGCAGGCCAGGTTGGCGGGCTGCGCCCCGTCACACGACCACACCAAGGACGGCTTGGCCCTGGGCCGCCCCGCATCGCTGGGACCGAATTTAAAGATCGCGCCAAACACCGCCATGAACACAATGGGCAGCGCAAACAGCGAGAGCAGTGCGCCGCGATCGCGCCACAGCAAAGTCGATTCCTTTATCAGGCTGGCTTTAATAAGGCTGGGGCGCGACATGTGGCTCACTCTCGCAAGGTTCGACCGGTAAGCTGTAGGAACACGCCCTCAAGCGAGGCGGCCGTATGCGCCAGGCGCAGCTCGGTCACCGTGCCCTCGGCAATGAGCGCGCCGTGATCCATAATGGCGACGCGATCGCACAGTGCCTCGACCTCTTCCATGTAATGGCTGGTGTAGAGGATGCAGGTGCCTGCGGCGCGCAGGGCGGTGAGCGCATCAAAAATAAAGGCGCGGCTCTGTGGGTCGATGCCAACAGTTGGCTCATCGAGCACCACCAACGGCGGCGCATGCACCAAGGCGCAGGCGACGTTGAGGCGACGCTTCATGCCGCCGCTGAACGTGCTGACGCGATCGTGGCGGCGATCCCATAAGCCGGCGATGCCAAGCGCGCGCTGCATCGCGGCGGGCAAGTCAGCCACGTCGCGATACATCGAGGCGAAATACGCGAGGTTTTGCAGGCTCGATAGTTCTTCGTAGATCGCGAGTTCTTGCGGCACCATGCCGAGCCGCTGCTTGGCCTCTGCGGGCTGCTGGGCGACGTCAAAACCGCCAATCGCGATGCGGCCGTTGGTTGGCGGCAAGACGCCGCAGATCATAGATATGAGCGTGGTCTTGCCTGCGCCATTGGGGCCGAGCAGGCCAACGATTTCTCCAGGGCGCGCCAAAAGCGACACCGCGGCGACGGCGGTGCGCGCGCCAAACTGACGGCTCACGGCCTCAACCACAAGCAACGCTGGTGGGGCTGCTACCTCGCTCACGCCACATGCATAGCAGCCACCCCACGGCGGCGATACCTCGCCATGCTACAAAGCGCGCATGTCGATCGTGGTGGTGCCGCAGCTCTCGGATAATTTCGCCTATCTCGTCGGCACCAGCCATGGAGGAGCCGCGGTCGTCGACCCCGCCCAGGCGGACATCATCACGACGCGCTGCCGCGAGCTCGGCCTATCCCTGCGCGAAATCTGGGCGACGCATCATCATGCCGATCACACGGCGGGCATTGCCGCCCTCTTGCAGCAATGGCCCAACGCCGCGCTGCGCATCCACGAAGTTGATTGGGTGGCCTTGTCGCGTCGCGACGCGGGATGCGCGCGCGCAATCGAGGTGGAGCCCTCGCGCCTCTTGCTTGCTACGACCGGCCAGCGCTTCGCGTTTGGCGAGCTGAATGTCGAAGTGATTTTCAACCCGGGCCATACCTTAGGTGCGGTCAGCTACTACGTGCACGCAAGCCGTGCGGGCGCGGGGGCTGCCGTATTCACAGGCGACACGCTGTTTGGCGCCGGCTGCGGCCGCCGTTTCGAAGGCACCGCCGAGGTCTTTCATGCGTCGTTGATGGCGCTCGCCGCGCTGCCGCCGACCACGAGCGTCTACTTTGGTCACGAATACACGGCGAACAATCTTCGCTTTGCGTTGGCGGTCGAGGCTACCAATACGGCGGTGGCCGAGCGAGCCGACGCAACGGCGACGTTGCGCGACAGCGGTAGCTGGTCTACGCCGAGCACCATCGCGCTCGAACGCTCGACCAACCCATTTTTGCGCTGTGCCGAGCCAGCCGTGGCGCGCGTCGCCATGCAGCATGCCGGTGCCGCGGAGGTGACCTCTGCGACGTCGGCCACCGCCGTTTTCGCAGCGCTGCGCACTTGGAAGGACACGTTCTAGGTCGCCAAACTAGCAGTTGACTTGCTTAAATATGTCAGTTACTTCTAGGACCCATGAAGATCCCAACTAAACGTCTCATCTTGAAGCGCGTCACCGTCGAAGACTTGAACACTGCCAGCGGCGCAGCCGAGTCTACCGCCTCGCCTTGCGGGCCTACCAAGTGGACCTGTCCTCCGCCTGCCACTGATCGCTACCACTATGACGGCACTCGAAATGAAGGCGGCGACGGTAAATACCCGTGCAAAGTCCATAGAGAATAGTCGCGGCTGGCGCTGCCTCCGCTGTTTATAAACTGATGGACGCTTACGCGTGGCATCCTATTCTTGAAGGCGATCGTGCAGCCCGCGCGCTCGACGCTCTGAGGGCGATTGCGCGTGACCTTGCCCGCGTACCGCGAGAGACCAACGTTGGCGTGCTTCGCCCTTGCGAAGAGGTCTTGTTCTGGGCGTATGCAACCGAGGTGCTGAGCGATAATGAGTCGCACGCCGCCTATGATCGAGCGCTGACCGCGCTGGTAAACGACGCCGCCCACGGCGAGGCACGGCGGCAAGCAGATGGCCTCCATGGTTGGCTTATGCCTGCTTGGGTCTTAAACCACGTCGCGCCCGCGGACGCCGCCAACTACTTACAAACCATGGATGAATTGCTAGAACAAACCCTGCGCGCAGCGCCGTCGCATGGGTACGATCTCATCAGCGGGTTGGCTGGCCAAGGCATCTATCTCTTAGACCGGCTGAAGCCTCGGGATGCAACGGAAACTGACGTGTCTGGGGCAGCCCCGCCTTCGGCGTCGGCGAGCGCGATAGCGCTTGCGCATATCGTCTCGCACCTCGAGCGGCTCGCCCAGCACGACGGCCTGAATCACACAACGTGGCCGCGGCATGCCTTAGAATCAAAAGGTGAACACCGAGAAACGGCTGTTTGCGTGTCGCACGGTGTGGTAGGCGCCGTTGGATTTCTCGGGCGGCTGTGCGGCACGAAATACGCTTCGCCAACTGCGCGAGAGCTTTTTGACAGCGCGTTGGCGTGGACAACAGCGCAATGGCGGACCCGGTTGGCCGCCGAATCGCCGATTGAACCTGTATGGTGTCGCGGCGCAGCTGGGTCAGTTGCCGCACTTGCTGCGGCCGTCGCTCATGCTGGTGGCAAGGCCGAGGCGCTGCACGATGTAGCCGCGCGTTGCGCTCGGAATTCGCTGCAGCGCAGCCCACTAAACGACGTTGGCTTATGTCACGGAACGGCAGGGATAGCTCACATGTTCAACAGGCTCTACCAAGCCTCTGGAGATCTTGTGCTGCGCGATACCGCCGTGGCCTGGATGACTCGGACTTTGTCGCAGCGGCATGCGCACGCCGACGTCAGCGAGTCAGACATTGGCGGCTTTGCGACGAGCTTTATATGCGCCGAAGGCAAGGAAACATGGAAAGGGTATCCAAACTTTCTCTCAGGGACTGTTGGCACTGGGCTAGCGTTGCTCGCGGCGATTAGCAGCGATGTCCCCAATTGGGATCGATTGCTGATCTGCGATTTCCCCGCAGCACCTATCATCGATTCATCGTGGTAGCGATGTAGTCCGTCCACGGCGGCGGCTCCGCTTGGGTAAGTGAGATCAGCACGGCGGCGACGCCGAGGTGCCCACCGACGAAGGAGAAGCCCCACCCTTTGGCAGGTGGTGGCGGTAACTCAGGTGCGGCGGCTGAGTATTGGTCGATGCACCAGGATAGCCAGCGGCCGGCAGCGAGGGCAAATTCGTCGCGCCCAGTCGCGCGATAGAGCTGGTGGTAGATGTGCAACAGCCCCGCAGCGCCGTGCGAAATTGTGACGTTTGGTTCCTGAATGTAGTCGGCCATAGGGCGCTGGGTGCTGCGCAACGCCACCTCGATAGCTTGTGCCTGCCATGCGCGGTCTCCAAGCGCGGTGGCGGCGGCGTAGAGCGCAAGGCCGACACCGGCATCGCCATGTGCCCACCCAGCGTCGGTCTTGATAAGACTTTGCGACTCACCTTCATACTCGAACCAGCCAAAACACGAATGCCCACCAGGGCGGATGCGTCCGAGCAGCCATCGCGTGGCGTCGGCGAGCAGTGTTTTCGCGTCCGCGCGCGCAGGCACACGCGTTGACAATTGGGCTAACCCTACGAGCAAGGCGCCGGCCCCGTGACCAAGGCCCACCTCGACGGCGCGCCCACTCGATGGCTGGTATTCAGCCCAGTAACGCGTGCCACGTTGCTCGCCCGCCACCGCGAGCCTGGCGAGCAGATCACAAAGCATATCGAGCAGCGCGTCGTGACGTCGCGCTAGCGCATACGTTAGCCAACCGGCCACGCCATCCCATAAACCGATTGGTGGCGGCGAAGCAATGGTTACGTCCGCAACCGACTCAAACAAAACCTGGTCAAACTCAGCAAGCGCGGCGGCTGCCGTCGCCGAGGGCGCATGCGCTGCAAACTGCGTCAAGAGCCATGCGGCGCCCACCGTGCCTCCAAAAAAGTTTCCGTTGGCATCTTCAGCGTTGAGCGTGCGGATTGCGGCATCACGGCCACGACCCACCGCAGGTGCGTATGGGTCTTGGTGACGCGCCATTAACACCAACCCCAACTCGGCCAGGCAATTCGCAGGCACCTCTTCCGCGGCGGTCGCTTGAGCCTCCGCATGTCCTACAATCCGATCGACAATCAGATTAAGATTTGCGGCAGAAACATTGGGCAAAGTCATGTGTGCCTGCTGCAGCTCCAAAACTACTTCTGTTGGCCAACGTCAACTTCGTCGAGCCTATGGCCTTAGCAGGGCCAATAGCATGTGACTAGGCGACTGTTGGTGAGCCTTGCACCTGATTTCTGTGGGATGCAATGTTTTTTCGCGAACGCATGCTTAGGCCGTGGCTTGCTTGTTGAGTTCTAATTGAACGATGACAACGCCTACAATGCTTAGCAGCGCGACCAGAATAAAGGCGATTACCTGGGACATCTTGCCCTTGGTCACATGCTCGACGCCACCCGCCCATTTCCAGATCCAATAGATGTTGGCGATAGGTACGATTAGCAACCAGGCGGTTGGAATTTCTGCGCCGAGCTCGACCATTTCAGTCTTGGTGGAGACGTACCAGTAGATGCCATAGATGCCGAACGTCAAAAACGTATAAAGAATCATTAAGCCGATGGAGCGATTTTTCATAATTGAGCGCTTCTCGCATAGGTACGGCGAAAAGAAAAGCCGAAAACAAACCTGTCGCACGCTATTACGCCTTGGCTGGTCTTGCGCGAATAATCCACTGCGATGCGAACCGTAACCCCACTCGGCGCGGCACGCATGGCCGCGATGCTGGTCGTGCAGCGGCCAGGGATGGTCGCCTTGCTGACGGGCATTTCGTTTGTGCCGGCCATCGCCTATGGGGCGGCGACGGCGCGCGCCGGGGACGCGACCCTGGCGAGCTTGATGATATTCGCCGGCTTGTCGTTGGCCGGGATGTTGGTAATGACCTCGCTATCAACCCATGCGGTGGCGTACTTCATGGCGAATCAACATGCCTCCGTAGGCGCCAGCGTCCGGCATGGCTTGGCGTCGCTTTGGCGGGTGCTTGGCGCCACCATTTTGCTAGTGCTCATCTTGGGATCCGCCTTGGCGACCTATGTGATCCCCGCGCTGCTCATTGCGGCGCTCTTGTACGTGGTTATTCCCGTCGTCGTCTTCGAGGATGTTGGGGTCGTGGAGAGCCTGTCGCGTTCGGCGGTGCTTACCAAGGGATATCGGGCGACATGCTTTTTCGCCAACCTCGTGTTGTTCGGCGGCATGACGCTGGCGGCCAATCGACTGTTCGTCTACTTGCCACCGCCCTACGACGTCTTGGCGGCAATGGCCGTTGTCATTGGCTGCATGGCGTTCTCGGCGCTGCATGCGGTAGCCAGCTACGTCATGCTGCGCGAGCAAAAAGAGGGCGCCAACCCAAACAGCCTCGCCGACGTGTTTTCGTAGATTCGCCCAATCGCGCGCCTGGCCCTTGCTTTTGCGGGGTGAACGAACGCTCGCCGCTTACGGGGTTGTCGCTTTGCGATAGTAGAATTTTGCGCCAGCCACCGTGACCGTTCCGGTCTCACTGCTGGCTTTCACGTTCACCACGCCGTTGAACTTAATCTTGAGCAGATTGCCCTCGGCCGAATCCATCGCGCTGCCAAAGATGTCCTTGTTGCAATCGATGCAACGCGCACGCAATAGCAGCGAGGCACTATACTGAACCAAGGTGACGCGGTTCATAGGCAGCCCTTGGCGGATGGTCAAGACATAGGCACCGTGGCTGGGCTGCTCGACGCACAACTCGGTTGGGGTGCGGGGGAACTGCCCCTTGGTCGCTGCCAATTCGTAGCACTGAACCGCAGTCGGCACCGACACAGGGGGCATGGCCGGCGGGGGTGCCGGTTGGGCCTGCGCCAACCCAGCGCAAAGACCAACGACGATGAGCAAGGCCGCGATGCCAGAGCTTAGGGATTTTCGATTTCGGATATGGAAAGACATGTTGTCTCGACTCCTATCATGGCGAGTTTATTCACGCCAATCGTTATTTCTTGCCAACAATCCTGCCTTTTCGCTTTCCGCTGCTTCTGATGAGTGTCTTGTGCGTCGGGGCATCGAAACTGCGCCATCAGCGCAGCCAAAATGCCCCGGCAGCGCCAGGCGCAGCGCTACTGGTCGCCTTCGTCGGGGCAGCCCATGATCATCTTAAAAAGCGCGCTATTTGCGCGAAACTCGCGCGCTCGTTCGGCACCGATGATCGCAGCGAGGTCGGCTTCAATATGGTCCGCGACGTAAGCGATCCGGCGGTAGTATCGTTCGATTGGAGGACGGTTTTTACTATCGGCCGGGGGCGTCAGATCACCGGCTTTCTCGAGGGCGATACGCTTTCTCGCCTCCGCTGCCTCGGGGCCAGCTTTTTGTTCTAGCTCGCGTTCCATGCTCTGTGGGTCTAGCGCGTCGGCGCCTTGCTCATCACCGGTTACCTCGACATATAGTGCGCGAATTTCAGCAATGAGCGGCTCCACATTGCGCTTTAGCGCGGCGTTGACAAGCTTGACCTCATCGAGCGATAGCCCTAGCTGCTCGGCTTTATTGGCTTCTATTTGATGAACCGGAATCGTGAGTTCCGGCACATCTAAATACAATCCGCACTGCTTGGACAATTCCCGCCAATCTGCCGGGGAGAAATCCCACGGTTGTTTGCCGCCCGCTGCGGGAGGCCCCCACGGCTTGTCTTTGACTTCCTTTTCAAGCGCGGCGACCTTTTGGTCGAGGCTGACCGCGTAGCCGCGTAATAGTTCGTCGCGGTGGAGTAGTTCCGCTACGGTTGCTCCTGCGCGCGGCGGTGCAAGCGCGGCGACTAATTCGGGCGTCATCGCGTTGCTGCTCGTTGGAATTGGCCGCGGGCCAAGGGCCATCTTGGCAGCATTGCCGCCGATTCGCATTTGCTCGCCGGCGGCAACAATTTCGGTTTTGCCTGCGTGCTCCACGGCAACGTTTCCTTCGTAAACCGTTACTAGAACAGCGCTGGCAACGGCTGCGCCTATACCGGCCGAGATTGCTAATTTAACGGTATTATTCATAGGTAGCACCTCAATGCGAAAACAAGTTCCGTGCACGACGACGTCGCCTTCGGGGGTTTTAACAACAAATGGATTGCCGCTGTTCACTCGATAAAACACCGAGCCAGCGGTTTGTTTGACGACAATGGCTTTGCCACTATTTGACCACGACAGGCGTGCCGCAGGTTCGAGCACGGCCACCGCACGGCCCGCCATCTCCACGCTTTGGCGATCGGCGGCAGCAATGACAGGTGACGAGTAAACACCATTGTTGGTCGTTCTTGGCCGTAGCCATAGCGCGGCGGCCGCCACAAACGCCACTAGGCCCATACTGGCTAGCGCCAAGCGCGTGGCGTGCTTGCGCGAAGGTTCGACGATGTGGTTTACGGACGCCATGCGGCTATTGGTAGCGGCTGTTTGGCGCCTTGCTAGTTGCGGATTTGCAAGGCGGTCAGCAAATGAGGCGGGCGGCTCAACGACATCCCACGCGCCCTCGATGGCTTCGCGCTCCTCAGGCGTCCACTCGTCGGGTGCTTCCGGTGGCAATTGGCGCGTATCATCGGTCATGGTAAACCTCACGTAAGGAAAGACGCAGCGTCTCGCGCGCTCGCGACAGTCTCGAGCGAACCGTGCCGACGTCCAGCGATAGCGCCACGGCAACCTCCTCGTAGGACATCTCTTCGAATTCGCGCAGTACCACCACCGCGCGTTGGTGGACTGGAAGTGCTTCGACCGCGGCGCGGATACGCACGGCGACGTCCCGACTGTGGCGTTGCTCCACGACCGTGGCCGTTTGATCCTCAGCCTCAACATCAGATGCTGTCCGGCCCTGGTTAGCACGCGCAAGCTCATCCAAGGTAATGCGTACAGCAATAGTCAAGAGCCACGTTGATAGCTTGGCGGCTTTGGTATGGTCAAACCTAGGCAGCGCCGCAAACGCGCGCATAAATGTCTCCTGGGCCAAATCTTCGGCAGCGTGCTTCCGTCGAGGTCCCAGCATCCGGCTGATCACGGAAAACACACGCCGCTCATAGGTTTTGACGAACGTCCGCCCTGCTGCCGGCTCCCCGCGCTGCGCGCGGCGCAACGTTACCTGATCCAATTCCTCATTGGCCGGTTTTCGGAGTTGAGCGGCATATCCGTTCACATGGTCTTTCACGGCATAGGGCGCCGAAAGTTCCAGCTAAATTGCGTTCGTTGCGAGAATATCCGCAAAGCCACCAGTTGCGCGCCAGCTCGCGACCTACGCATCGCTAACTGCTAACTGCTGACTGCTAACTGCTAACTGCTCTGTTGACATCTCGAATTTCACCTCGCCATTTGCATAGAGGCCAACCTCACGCCAGCCTTGCAATCTGTAAAAACGTTCAGCGCGGGTGTTTGCATCAGTTCCGAGATAGAGCGGTTGATCTGTTTTTGCAAAATAGAAATCCAGCATCATACGATGGAGGGTTTTTCCGATACCTTTGCCTTCAAAATCCGGGTGAACAAACATGGCCCAAACGCTGTGGCTTTGCAGGTCGACGATCGCAATGCCAACAATGACGCCATGCTCATTTTCGGCAACCCAGCCTTTGCCCTTGGACGTGAGGTGGTCGGCGTACTCGTGTTCGGTGACCAGGCTGGGTGAGCTCAACCGGTTTTCCCGCACCGATAGTCGAACCGCAGACATGCCAGGTATATCGGACAGCAATGCTTCGCGGTAGTTCATGAAAATTCGTCTCAGTGGGTTATTCGCATAGATTGCTGCTCCTGCCAAGCGCGAATAGAGCCGTGCAAAGTCCATGGTCGAGCGGTGAGTGTGTGTAGCGCGGGGGCGGTTGCATCGGCATGCCGCGTAGTTGCAAGTCCTCTATCCATTCGCGGTGGACATCCTTGCGAATGACAACGAGGTAGCTCTCAACAATCGCGCGCCTCACGTCCGTGGCGGGGATGCCTTGCCGGGCCGCGCTTGCAATCAGGCTTGTCGACATGGCAGCCAGATCAACGTTTTCGTGCGCGGCGAAGGTCGTCGCCGCGAGCACCGCACCATGTGCCTTGAGCACTTCCATCGCAGGATGGATGAGCCTGTGCTCCCCTTTGCCAAGATTTGCCAGGGTGAGAAATGCCCTGAACAACTCAGCATCGGCGCATACCTCGCGTTTAAGCAGGCCGGCTGTCCCGACGTCCAATACCGACAGCCGCAGGATCAGATGCTGAATCATGTACAAATCTACGTCGTAGTTACTCGGCTCATTGCAGAGTTCGTAAGGAAGCTGATGCCCGCGCAGATGGCTCGCTACAGAGTTGGCTGATTGGAGCGTGCTGCCCGCGGGCACCTCTGCAAAGGCTGCAATCAACGACATGGCTTCATGCTCCAGCCCCGCGACCTTGGCCAATTGCAGGGTTGTGAGAAGCCGGCCTCGAAG
Organism: Myxococcales bacterium; assembly: GCA_016716835.1. Taxonomy (NCBI): domain Bacteria; kingdom Pseudomonadati; phylum Myxococcota; class Myxococcia; order Myxococcales; species Myxococcales bacterium. Next base: position 2,068,630 of record JADJUW010000001.1, read on the forward strand.
CAGCTTGAGACCATGTATATCGGCAATGCCGTGCGATTTGACTGAGGACGCCGTCCGGATCCACGTTATCAGTACGCCTTGCGCCTCGAGCCACCCCGCATCTGGTTCGTCTGCACTCGCTCCGTCTAGGCGTTGCCTCAATATTACGTGGAGGTAGGGATGAAGCGCGGCTAACACATGGGCATCCAAATGCTCGCCTCTAAGCCAATGGCTGTCAGCGCCGGAAGTGGCCCAGGTACGCAGGTTGGCCTGCACAACCCACGACCAAATCGGTTCCTGCTCGATGAGGCTTCTGGCGCCGATGGTCTCCGCGGCCAAGACGCGTGCATCGTCTAGTCTCGCGCAGTTTGCGTAGTCAAATTGTGGCAATGCCGGCGGCGAGGTACGCGACCACGCCAGAGTAGCAATCTCCTCACATTTCGCAGTCGTCAATGAATCAGTTGTCGCCGTTAATACGGCGTACAACACCTCGATGCCGCGCTTGGCTGGTACATGGGGAAGCTCAAACGCTGTCTTAAGCTTGCAAACATGCTCGGCACGCAGGTCGAGCAGTGCTGTTGCGCCAGGTGCTTGCGGGGCGACAAATATAGGTGCGACGTATTGCTCAAATGGCGCGGCTAGATCTTCGACGTTCAAATATTCCTGCCGCGGCATCGCGCATGTAAACGCGGGGCTTAAAAACTGATTCGTTTGGTAGGGAACGCGGTTGGTGTTTTGCCGAGAGGCACAGGCCAAAACCGAACCCAGGACGAAGATCACCCCGCAGCGAATCGTATCTAGGCCATGGTGCCTTTGCATGCGTCATCATTATCAGCATCGGCCTTCCGGTGTGGCGCGGGCCGGCTAACATCTGATGGCGCCCCGCGACCAGGGTCGCACGCGGCAACGTGACCGGTACATCATAGCCTCAGATGAATGGCGGCGGCCCGCGTGATACGTTTGGGTGTGCACGCTACCAAGCCGCCCCTCTTGGCCTATCGCGACGAAGCGCAGGCTTGTACGCGCTGCCAGGATGGCGGCGCCATCTACAAACATAACGACACCTGGGCACGCCCGCTGTTCGATAGGCACCTCAATTGTCCAAGCGGCGTGCTCGTGGTGGCAGAGGCGCCAAATTTCGACGATACGTTCGTTGAGGGCAAGGGCTACCTCACCTATGACATCGAGTCTGACCCGACCGGAAATTTCGCACGCGAGTTGCTTGCCTCGGTGGCGCTCACCACCACCGATGTCCTCTTTACCAACGCCGTCTTGTGTCTGCCCAAGGCCCGCGACCAGCGCCACCCGGTGACAGGTAAGCTCATGCGCGCGTGCAGTCCGTGGCTGCAAAGACTCATTGATGACGTGCAGCCCCGCGTCGTCGCAACGTTCGGCCTTAAGGCGCTGTCGGCCGTGCGCCTAATTGAGAAACACGGCCTGCGCAAGCTCGCGGATCACGCTGGCAAGCCGGTGCCGTGGTATGGGCGGCAGCTGCTGCCCTTGTTTCACCCTGGCAGGCTGGGGCGTATCAGCCGAAGCGCGGCGGCCCAACTCGCAGACATAGCCGTACTGCGCGGCTTGCTAGCGGATAAATGCTGACAATGAGCTAGTCGGTGCACTTGCGAAGCTTTCACCTATCTCAGAGCTGGGAGTGAGATAGACGCCCGGGCAGTTCTCGAACTTCGCTCGTGAAAAATAGGCCTAGCGGAAGGGTCGGCGGGGCACCAAGCCATGGCGCCGCCAGCCCGTGGTCAGCAACCACGTTTGCGCCGCGTGGACCGGCGACGGCGCACGCGTTGCGGCTTGCCACCTGGCCTCGTCGTCGGTCGCGCGTGCAAAGCCGTTGAAATAGGGCGCCGACGAGCATTGGTCGATGCTGACGACGGAAGCACGCGGCGATGGGCCGTGACCTTTGACTACGTGGTTGGCGCGATTCATAAGCACATACACCAGCGTGTTGCGCACATCGCGAGGCACGGTCAGTGCGCGGGCAAATGCTCGGGTGCCCCACACCCGCCATCTGCGGCGGCCAAGGGCTTTGTTGATCGCGCGCGCGCCGCGGGTCACCAAGCTCGTGATGCCTGCGCGCAGGGTTCGCTTATCTTCAGCCTCAATAACTAGGTGTACGTGATTAGTCTGTACCGAGAATTCGACGATGCGAAAGGTGCGGTCACCTAGGCGCGGGCATTCGCTTTGGTTGGTGGCGGCAATGCTATGGCGAAGGGCGGCAAATAGATCAGCACGACGCAGCGACGGCACGTCCTTTGCGACCCGAAGCGTAACGTGGACCGGATGCGCAGGGTTATGCAAAGGCCGCGCGCGATGAGGCGTCGGGCGCAGGCGGCTCTTTGGTTTGGGGCCAGAGCCCGGCCGCGCGCCGCCGCGGCGACTGCCGTCGCGCGCGGGTTTGCGAATGGATAGCTGTTCATGAACGCGGCGCGGGCGGCGAGTAGACGCAGTTTGAGACAATTTCGCGCCAAGTTCAGATCCGAAATGCAACGATCAGGATGTTCGACCCAATTGGGTCCGCTGGTTCGTCCAAAATCTGGTCGTTAAGCGCGGTCGTCCTTTACCCTCCTTTGTGGTCAAGGGGAGGAAATTATGACCTGGCGACATCTGACGTTGGACGAACGATACCAAATCCAAGCGATGGCTAAAAATCGTGAATCACAGGCAGCCATAGCTCGCGCCCTTGGCCGTTCCCCATCAACGATATCGAGGGAATTGCAGCGCAACGTCATCCCTGCTGAGCCGCGCCAGTATCTCGCACGGCGAGCCGCGCAGATGACGCAGCGCCGACGCGTTGCCAAGGGTGCCGCCAGCCGCAAAATCCAGGGTGAACTCGCGCAATTGGTCGAGCAAAAGCTCAGGCTCGGATGGAGTCCAGAACAGATCGCGGGGCGACTCGCTTCAGAACTCGCGGTACAGGTGAGCCATGAAACGATTTATCAGCACGTACTCCGTGACAATGCCTTGCCATATGCGGAGAGCAAGCGACTTCGCTACTGTCTTCGCTGGCACGGATACAAACACCACCGCTTCAGGAAAAGCCGTATGTCAGAACGAACACGCGCCCGCAAGAACTGGATCAAGGACCGACCACAGGCGGCGAATAAGCGCACCGAAACCGGGCACTGGGAGCGCGATCTCCTACTCGGCAAGCGCGGTCACTCAGCGCTGCTAACGATCATTGACCGCAAGTCGCGATACCTGCTTGTAGAACATGTGCTCCGTGTCGGATCCGCGGAAGTCGCAGAGGCAACGGTCAAGGCGCTCAGACCGCATCAAGGCGTTACAAAGACGATGACCAATGACAACGGTGCCGAGTTTCAACGAGACGCCAAGCTTCAAACCAAGCTTGGCATTCCAATTTTTTTCACTGAACCTGCGGCACCGTGGCAGCGCGGCAGCATAGAAAATGCCAACGGGCTGATCAGGCAGTATTTGCCCAAGGGTGCCGATTTAGACCAAATCCAGCGCTACATGCCGGAGGCGCTAGAGCATGCGCTCAACTTCCGTCCTCGGAAGATCCTCGACTACCGCGTGCCCCACGAGGTATTCTTCAATCAGGAGCTGAATTTGATGACGGGAGACTTAATGCGTTTCGGTATTGAAACCGGCCGCATCCATTGAATAGGGCTATCTTAGTACAAATCATTCCAATATTACAAACAAATTGTTATTCTGTTTACATCCTTGTCGCGCCGGGCCGCCGGCTCCTTACAGGCCGCGGCCGGCGCATGGATGGGGTTTCCGTTTATTTCGATGGGTGTTGTCGAGTAGGCGCCGGGCCCGGCTCTACATGGCCAGCGCCCCGGCGCTCCATCGCACGACAGTTGGACTGCTCAAGATGGTTCATGTCGCGCCGGGCCGCCGGCTCCTTACAGGCCGCGGCCGGCGCATGGCCATCGTGGTTGTTACCCGGGACGCTGGGAACCTTGAACACGAGCTCCCTCGAATTGATTACCAGCGCTTGGTCCACAGCAGATCTACGCCATGGACGCCGCTGTCGCCGACGACGCCGTCGAGCATGAGGCGGCGGCCGAGCCAGTATTCAAGTTGCGCCTCGCCGCCGTTTTCGTCGACCCGCGACTCGACGCGCTGGCGATACGCCACGAACAGGCGTGAGGTGATCCATTTGCCAATCGTCACCGCGGCGGTGGAATCGCCGGTGGCGGCCTCGTAGGTGAGGACGTCGATATCAATGGGTAAGTAAGGGTCGAGATAGCCTGTGACCTTCTGCGACAAGAACGATGACGTTAGCGCGGTAGCCGCATCGCGCAGGCCGCGGCCAGGGTCCGCGCCTGGCCGGCCACCGAGCAAAATGCCAAACAGCTGGCCCTCGCTGTAGGTCGAAGGATCGGAGCGCAGCCTCAACGTGGGTTTGCTGAGCCGCCCGGTGACCATCATATGAAGCGCCAGATCGGGGAACTCATGCACAAGTTCAATATCTAAGATGGGATCGAGCGAGCCATCAAAGCGCACCGCGGCGCGCACCGTGCGGTAGCGGCGGTCAAAGAGCGTGACGTCGCTTTGATTGCTCTCGACGGCGCCGTGGATCCAAATAGCTTCGTCCCCCACCTCGGTGGTCAAGGTGCCACCCACCTCGCCGCGATATTCCTCGGTTTGCACGCGCACAGCCTTAAGCACCACCTTGGCGATTAAATACGGGCGCAGCGGCCGTTCGCCAATTATGGCGGCAAACCCGGGTGATGGTGCGGTTGCGGCGGGTGCGGGCCGACCGTTCTCAATAAAGACGACGTCGGCAGGCACCCCAATTGGATGTAGTTCTTGCCCCGTGCGCTCAGGCACCACGACCTTGGCGTCGGTCACCGTGGTCGTCGCGCGCCACAAGGCCCCGTCGCGCTTTACCTCAAGGCGCACCTTGCCGCTAAGGATGGGCTGGATCTCGTTGACGATCTGAACGTTGACAACCTTAAGATCGGCCTGGGCGGTGTTTGGCAAAATGCCCTCAAAGGCACCCTTGCCTTTCAGGGTTACGCGCCCGCTGCCAATGCGCCCTTCGGCCTCGAAAACGACTTGGCCATCTTTGGCGGTTAACAAGACGTTGGCGTCTCGCAAGGTGCCTATAAGCGCATGAATCGACAACTCGCCCTCGCGCAGGCGAAGGCTGCCGGCCATCGCCGTCGTACGTCGGTCGAGGCCAGCTACCTGCACATCCGCGTCGAGCCTCCCGGATATGCCGATCATCGACGATGGGCCAAGCCTGGTGAGCGGTTCAAGATCAAAGTCGGCCGCAACCACTTGGACAGAGGCTGCTTCCCAATCGTCTTGCGGCGCCTGCGCGGCCAGCTTGAGCGTGCCGCCATGGTCCTGGCTGCTGACCACGTCCAGCGTGGTTGCGCCATCGCCGTAGTGAAGGGTTGCGATAAGCTCGGCAATCCCCCGGCGCCTGTTGCCGATATCTTTGAGCGTCAAGGTGGCGTCCGCGATGGGCCGTTTCGCGGTGCCTCCGAGCGTGGCCGCAAATGAAACCGTGCCGCCCAAGCGTCCAGGGCGTCCGAACGCTTTGGCTAGGGCCCCGGCAGGGACGGCGATCATCTCCGCCGTACCAGAGAGGGGCGACTTCATGATCATGTCCGGCGTGATGGCGCGCCAGTTGGCGATAAGGCTTGCGGGTAGCTTCATTTCGGCCTTGGCCGACAGCAAGGGCTGCCCCCCTTGCAGCGCCGACGTGAGCTGCGCCGTCAGGCCTACGCGTTTGTCGAACGTTGCCACTAAGGTTGCAGAGACGGGGGTTAGCAGCGGGCCACCGTGCAGCCCAACCAGTTCCAGCTTTGCGGTGGCACCTGCAAGCGCAGGCGCAAGCTCGATGGCCACATTCATTTTACCAGCCCACGGGTTACGCATGCCAAGCCGACGCGCAAGGGCGGCGTCGAGCACGATGCCGTTAGCACTAAGCGTCGCGCCCCGGAGCGCGCTGCCATCAAGCGCCAGCCAGGCGTCTAGATCGAGCGGCCGCGCCGGCAATTCGACGCTGGCCTCGATCCGTCCGGTGCCAACGGTGGCAACGTGTGCCTTCGCATCAATCGCGAGCACGGGCCGCGCATTGGGGCCCATGCTAGACGTCAGCGTCGCCTCGACGTCGAGAGGCCCCGGTAGCAGCGCGTGGCCGGTGACGTTGTGAGCGCGGAGCGTACCGCTGCTGCCGAGCGGCGATAGGGTCAACGAGCCATCGATGCGCCCGCCTGGTTGGGTGGTGGGTAGAGGCGTTGGATCGACCTCAAGGCCAAGCATGGTCGCGAGCACGGCGAGGTCCAAGGCTTCGATCGTAAAGGTGCCGCCAGTTAGATCACGTCCTTCGATGCGCCGCCACGCCTCGACATCGGTGACGCGTGCCGGGGCGCGGACATCCATCATCATGGCAACTCGGCCCAGTTCGTCGCCTCGCAAGGAACCTTCGATGCGGATCTTGCGAGGTGAAATCGCGGCCTCGAGTTCAATCTTGACCGGTGGCGCATCAGCCGTTACGCGCAGCTCGTCGATGGTGCCGGTGACGCTGCCGGACATGCCGCCAGGGACTTGCCGAAGCTCGCCATTCAAGTTGGCGAGGCCGGTGAGCCTGCCGCCCAACCCCAGCATTTGGTCGATCTGCGCAAGATCGACGCCCTTGATGTTTACGTCGCCAGCGACGGTGCCTTGCCGACGTCCACCATAATGATAGTTAGCATTTGCGAGCACGGTGCCCTCGGCGATGCCTGTTCTAAAATTCGTCACGAGTACGTGCTGCGCCTTAGGCAGCACCGTAATTTGCCCGCCCTGCCCCTGCCACCGTACGCCGCGCAAACGCAGGTCGTGCGGGCCGATGCGCACCTCAACCTTGGCTGGGTTTACGTCGACCGTGGCGTCTAGATCGAGGTTCCATCGCTCGCTGCTGCCACCAGAGCGCGCTGTCACGGCAATGCGGCCATCCGTTGTCGCGTTGGCCTTAAGCGAGAACACGCCGATGACGTCTGATCCAATCGAGACGCCGGTCGCAACCAGGCGGGCGTCACCCTTGGGTGCAGCGGGCAGGCCGCTTGCCTCGATGGCTACGCTTGCGTTGGCGACGGCCGTGGTGGCGTAGCGCAGGCGAGCGCCGCGCAGTTGGCCCGCCACGCTAAGCGACGGCATACCTGGTGCGAGCGTGCCCGCCAGGGCGAGGTCCGCCGACAACGCGCCTCGCACCTGCGGCAGGCCGCCATAGGCGCGATCGATTTGTGCCGTCGAGGCGACGAGGCGCCCCTTGGTTAGCCGAAGGACCTTGGCGTCATCAAAATCAATGACGCCCTCAAAGCGTGCCTTGGTGTCGCCCGGGGCGCTGGCGGCGAGCACGACGTCGGCGCTGCCGTTGGCAATCTCCACGTCGAGGTCGAGGCTAGCTTCATTGACGTAGCCCTCGCCGTAGCGCCCGGTGCCGTCGATCTTGACGTTGCCGACGATGGCTCGCGCACCCTCGAGCGCGTCATCTAGTCCAAGGTCGACCTTCATCGTCGCCGTAATCGCGGTGGGTGGCGTCGACTGCAATAGCGCCTGGGCATTAAGGTCTGTCGTGCGAAATTCGCCGCGCAGCCGCATCGCATCTGGGTCGATCGTCGCCTCGCCGCTCATGGACTCGCTGCCGACCGAGGCCTTGATGGCCGCGATAATATGTTCGCCCGGTTTCAGCTCAAGCTGAAGCCGCACATCGCCCGGGAGCACCAAGGTTGGGACGACGCGGAGCACCGAGCTTGCTGGCGCTACCATAGAGACCTGGCCGCTGATCCGAGGCGCATTGACGTTCATATGGACGTCTGTGGCGGTGACCACAATCTGGTCCACCGATGCGGTCAATTCCGTCATCGACACGATCTCATCGACCACCCTCACATCGCCTGAAATTTGCAGCGGCACTGCGCGTTCGCGCCAGCTGGCAGCTACATGCAGGCGCGCCTGAATAGGACCATTAGCTTTGACTGAGGCATTCGCTGTCCCGGCGAGGTCGTCGAGGTGCATGACCTCGTCGGCGCCCTGCCCGTGGAACTCGGCGCGGCTGTCATCAATGCTGATCTTGTCAAGTCGCACGTCCCACGCGCTGGGTTCATCCTGGGGGCGCAGCAACCCGGCAAGATTTATCCCGTCTGCACGTTGCCTGGCGGTTACCTTCGCGCCGCGGATGATCAATTCACTGATGAGAACGTCGCCGGTGAGAAGCCCGGATGAAGCAATATCAAAGGAAGCCTCGGCGATCGCGACCGCCTGCTCCCCATGCGCATCGTCAATGGAGATATCGCGCACGACGAGCCGGGTAAAAATGCTGCCTTCAACGTTGCCGAGCCGCACCTTGCCGACAAAAAAGTCTTGGGCAATTAGCTCGGCCCTGGCGCGCAATTGCTCGCGTCCCCACGCGGTATGAATCGCCACCAAAACCACGGCGAGGAGCACGATGACCAAGCCAAGCAAGATGGCGACGCCGCGACCGAGCCAGCGCAGCCCCCCACGCCAGCGCGATCGCGCAGGCTTCGGCGAGGACCGCGGCACAATGACCTGCATTAGAAGGCCTCGCCTATATTGAGGTGGAAGGCGAAGCGGTGGCCAGGATATGGCTCGCCGATGCCAACGCGGTTTAGCCGATACCCAACGTCGAGCCGAATGGCGCCGATAATGGTTGGTACGCGCAAGCCCGCGCCGATTGCCCAATGCAAATTGCCGATATCGATTGCCCCAATCCGTTCGGTCACGTCGGCGCCATCGAGAAAGAGAACGCCGCCAAGGTCAAGTCCGCGAATGGAGCCGAGTGGGGAGCGCACCTCTCCTCCAACTTCAAAAAGCGCGCCACCACCATAAATGACGGAGACGGCCTCGCCATCAACGGTGTTCGAAGCGGACGGCGACAGACGCCGTTCCGGAAAGCCGCGTTGGCCGCTCGCGCCGCCGCCAAAAAAGCGGCTGGCCACGGGGATATCGCCAAAAAAGGCGCCAACTCTCAGACGCGCCGCCAGGACCATGGCGCCCATCGGGACGTAGCCGCGCACGTCGGGCACGATGCGCACATAGTCAAACGCTCCGCCCGCGGCGGCGGTGCCCTCCTCTATTCTGATTTCAGCGTAGCCACCACGCGTTGGCGCAACCGGGCTATCGCGTAAATCCACCACGAGCGCTTGGAAGTAGGCGCCCACCCGGTTAAGCACATCCAGGCCCAAGACGGTTTGCAGCGCCTCGTCGATGGCCGGGCTGATATCTCGGAACTTGAGAATTTCCAATTGCCAGCCCAGCTCGCCGTGGACAAGGCGGCGCAGCAGCGGCGCACGCAGCGCGAGCCGGAGCCGCGGCCCGACGCTGGTATACGCCTCAACCGTTCGATAGGTGAATGCCGTCTCCATCTCGCCTTTAATGAGGGGGCGAAACAGATCGATGCGGTCGAGGCCAGCGATCGCTTCGATGCGCGGCTCGATCTGGCCACTGTCTCGCAGGCGAACCAAGGCGGGCCGGAACTCTAAACGCGTGTTAGTCAACGTCCATGGCGACCCGGTGATATTGTAGGTCGAACGGCCGCGGATTTCATACGAGGTAGGGTCGACCCCAAACCCGCCACCTAGCCGCAATTCGCGCCGCGTCGCCCGTGTCACCGTGATGACAATCGGGATTTCCTCGCGCTCGACCGAGAGATCTGGCTCGATCCGAATCTGCGAAAACCGATTCATGTCGTAGAGATTGACCTGGGCCTCGGCGAGTTTCGCGCTGGAGTATCGCTCGCCGGTTTGGATGGGCACGCGGGCACGGGCGGCGCGACCCAACTTGCCGCCAAACCCCCTCAGGACGACATCGCCAAATCTGCATAAAAGGCCCGGCGTGAGCTCCAGCCTAATAATGGCATGATCGAGCACAACGTCGGCAGCCACCGAGGCTTCGAGTTTGGCGAAGGCATAGCCTGCCCGCCGCATGGCCTCGACGATGCGTGGCTTTGCCAGCTCGAACGCCTCGTAGTCAAAGGTCTCGCCGTCGCGCTGGGGAATCAGCTCGCGAATCTCCGCCACCGAGAGCCCCGCGTCAGCAGGCACGCCCGCAATTTCCACGCGGGCGAGCGTGGCGCGTGGCCCTTCCGTGACGTCAAAGAATACGTCAACCGATCGTCCAGTGCGTTCAACATTGCCTCGAACTTGTGCGCGAAAAAACCGTGGCGGACATAGTAGCCGCGAAGGCGCTCGGCATCGACGGAGAGCAGGTAGCGCTCAAACGACTCGCCTTCCCGTCGCGAACGTTCGAGCGCCAGCCCGCTTAGCATCGGTGACCGCTTTAGACTGAGACCTTTGCCTTCTGCCCCGCGAATCGTTACGCGCTCGATGGTGACAACTCGTGGCCCAGGAGTTGTCTTGGCGCGCGATTTGCTGCAAGCGCCCGAAAGTAAAACCAGCATGAATACGGTTACGCCACAGCACCGACGCCACACTGAGCGTTGAGGCACGGTGATGCATCCCGGCGTCCGGCTTCGTGGCGTAGGGGAGTAAGGCATTCGTCCGTCGCTGAGTGAGTACAGCAAAAACCGTGCCGCCTTCTGTTCCTAGACGGCTTACTGGTCGTCCATTTGCAAGGCAACCTGCCGCGGGGTAGCCGGCTCGTCGCCGGCGGCCTGTTCGCCACCCTTGCTGTCAAGGCGCATGCGGGTACCCGCGACGCCGCGCACTTGAAGTTCGGCGCGGACGGCCTCGGCTCGCGCGCGCCCAAGCTTCTCGGCGGCGGCAACATCGGGCTCGTCATCCGTGCGCGATACCTCTTCGGCGGAGACGTAGCCTACGAGGCGAATCCGCGCGCTGGGATACTTTGCCATGATGGCCGCAATGGCGTCGAGACGGCGCGACTTGACCGTAACCTCATCGCTGCCGCGCGTGAAGGAGATGCCCTCGATGGGCCCCATCACTAGCTCGAATTCGCTCGGCAGGACATCTGGGCAGCCGTCTTCATCCTCAAAGCCATTGAGGTTTTCAGCGATGCTCTTGCACTTGTCGATGTCGTCGAGCACGCCATCGCCGTCGTCGTCAATATCGGGGCAGCCATCGCCATCTTCATGGGCGTCTTGATCTTCTTTGCCGCGCGGGCACTGATCGTCTGCATCGACCACGCCGTCGCCATCGGTGTCGGCAGCGATCGGCGCCGGAGGTGGTGCGGTTGTTTTTTTAACCAACCTATAGCTAAAGCCGACCACGAATTCCCACTCGCTGGTCACCGCGTCTGGTTCTCGCGCCAAGGTGAGCAAGTGCCGCGCATCGAGCCGGAACGTCAGGCGGTCGCGCGACCAAGCGACGCCCAGCCCAGCGACGCCCGACACTGATACCTCAGAGCCAAAAATGCCGCGCGCCGCCGATAGCGACGTCGGCATGTCGACGCCCAGGCTCACCAAGCCGCGCACGCCCTTGCCACCGGTGTTCCAGGTCGCGAGCGCCCGCGGCGCAAACCAAAACACCTTGACGTCGCGTTCCTTGGTGGTGGTCGGGGCGATGGGCAGCTCGCCTTCGATCCACAGCGAGCGCATGATGCGCCAGGTTACGCGCGGGCTTATGACCGCTGTCGGCGCAAGCGGCGGCACGGCGGGGTCAAACGCTCCCAGCGCCGCGTCGTCGGAGAATATTCTAGCCCCAAAAAACAAACCGAGGTCGATCTTTTTGTCGATCGCGGGCGGCGGCGAGGTCGGCGTCGCGGCCTTGCCTTCGGCCACCACGTCACTTGAGATCGCGAGCATGGCCACGAGCCCGATGGCGACCCGGGCGGCGCAAAACGTCTTTTTCATCGTCGCCAACCTACCACGGCACCGCGCGATAATCTTTCAAGAATTTGCCCCACACGTGGTGCCCGGTGTTGTAGCCAACAAACGCCGGGTCCAGCACGCGCGCGGCCCCGTCGACGATATCAAGCGGTGGATGAAACCCATGCTCGTGTTGCTTGCGTGCCGCCAGATGCACCGGATCCTCGTCGGTCACCCACCCGGTATCGACGGCGTTCATATAGATGCCGTCGCGGACGTAGTCGGCCGCCGAGGTGCGGGTGAGCATGTTGAGCGCCGCCTTGGCCATGTTGGTATGCGGATGCTTGTCGGTCTTCCATTTGCGATAGAACTGCCCCTCCATCGCCGAGACATTCACGATGTGGGCATCGCGGGTGGGCACCTGCATCATCAAAGGCTTGAGCCGCGCGTTGAGCACGAACGGCGCGATCGCGTTGACGAGCTGGACCTCGATCAGCTCGTTGGTGGGCACCTCGTGTAGCCGCATCCGCCAGCTATTGAATTCGCGCAGGTCGACCTGCTGCAGGTCGGCATCGCGGCGGCCGGCCGGAAAAAGATGATCGCCGCGCAAGGCATCCTCGGGCAACATGGGTACCTGCGACAAGGCCGCCGCTGCCTGCGCGTCATGCCACGTCGCCAGCACACCCTGCTGCGCCGCCGGCAACGCCAACCACGCCGCCTGTTCATCAGCCACGAGATGATCGTAGAAGCCGCTCGGCCGCCGCACGGTCTGACACGCATTGTTGATCAGCAAGTCGAGACGCGGCAGCGTTTGCAACATGGTCGCCGCAAAGTGCTCGACGCTTGGCGTATGGCGCAGGTCAACGCCGTGCACCTGCAGCCGCGCGGCAAATTGCGCGAAATCGGGCTCGGCGCTGTAGCGCGCGGCGGCATCGCGCGCAAAGCGCGTCACCACCACCACGTGGCAGCCCGCGCGCAAGAGCTTAAGCGCGATGTAATAACCGATCTTCACCCGCGCGCCGGTAACGATGGCATAGCGCCCCGTCAGATCGCACGTCTGGTGGCGTTTCTCCCAGTTGAGCGCCGCGCACGCCGCACACATCGAGTCGTAGAAGTGGTGCAACGCATCAAAGCGGGCCTTGCACACGTAGCACATGCGGGCAGCCGCCAGCCGCATCGCCTCGGCCGCGACGTCATCGTCGCCATCGACCTGATCACCGACGTCGGCGAGCGCCGTGGGTGCCGGCACGGGCTCCCCCAACAAGCCACCTTCGGGCAACGTCGGGGTGTAAACCGGCAAGGCGCGCAACTCGCGAATACCCACCTTCGCCAGCAGCACGCCATCGGCCGCGCGCTTTTGCTGCCGCCTCGCGCGCGCTTGCGCTTTGACAAAGGCCTTGCGCTCATGCTTGGCTGGGCGCGACAGCTGGCCACACACCGTCAGCAAGCGCGCGCGCTCGGCCTCGTTTAGCGCGACCAACGCCTGCGGATCGTCCGCGAGCTGTTCGAGCAGGGCCAGCGCCCTCGCCGCGAGCGACGCAGGCGCATCAGCTACGGACATACAGGCAACGGCTCGTCGTGCGCCTCGGCGAGCGCCTTGGCAAAGCGCTGCTTCATCGAGGCTTTCATGTCGCCCGTGGTCGCGCGGATGGCGCTGAGATGCTCGATGTATTGCAGCTCGGTGACGTCGGCCGAGAGCTGATGTAGCTGCACCGAGCCCTCGATGAGGGAGATGACCTCATTGCCGAAGGTTTTCTGATAGCGAATGAGCGCAAACTCTGGCGTCTCGGCGACGCCTTCGATGGTGCCGTAGCGAAAATTGTTTTGCCATTCGACCGTGATGATCTCGTTGCGCACGTAGTGCGCCTCGAAGCTAAACTCATAGGCCGGTTCAACGTCGGGCGTGATGCTATAGCTGTCAACGGCACAGCCGCCGACCATGGTCTCGGGGTTCTTGAGCGCGGCCCACACCCGGGCCGCGGGCGCGTTGACATAGCCGCGGCCGTGGACCCACATATAGTCGTCGTCGCCCTCGACCAGCGCCAACGTTTCGCTATAGGTCGCGCCGGTTTGGGTCGGGGCGACATTCTCTTCGAGCGGCTCAAGGCCCGCCGGAAATTCCGTCGCAACATTGTCGTAGCACCCCGCGGTGGTGCTGGCCGCCATCATCGCGAGGAGCAATGCGAAGGATATCGGACGCATACAGAATTGATAACACCGGCCGGAGATCTGCACCAATTTGTTCACGGCATACTGTTTGCAATAGCTCCAATTACCCGTATGGCCGCTCCAAATCTACATAAATTCAATTGGTTACAAGAGGAGCAAGGCGTCGATGGTGAGGTCTTTGGGCCATACGTGGTGACAAGACACCTAGGCTCGGGCGGGACATCGACCGTCGACGAAGCGGTTCGACAGGGCGCCTACGGCTTTGTCCAGCGCATCGCGCTCAAGCGCGTACTGCAAAATCTTGCGGCACACCCAGACTTCACCGCCGCACTCATCCGCGAAGGCAAGCTGGCGAGCCATCTCAACCATCCGGGCATCGCCAAGACGTTTGACCTTGGCTGCGTCGCCGGCACCTACTACATCGCGATGGAATTGGTGACCGGCATCGACCTGCGTCGCATCTTGGTTCGCCTCGCCGAACGTCGTCAAACCATGCCGCCGGCGATCGCGCTGCACCTCTTGTCGCAGATCGTCGATGCGCTCGACTACGCGCACACGATTACCGATAGCGCCGGCACGCCGCTTGGCATCACGCACCGCGATGTCTCGCCGGCCAACGTGCTCGTCGGGTTTGACGGCATGGCCAAGCTCATCGATTTTGGCGTCGCCAAGGCCACCGCGAGCATGTTTATGACCACCAGCGGCAAGATCAAGGGCAAGTTCGCTTACATGGCGCCCGAGGCGATGGCCGGCCGCGTCGATCACCGCGTCGATTTGTTTGGCGCCGGCATCATGGCCTACGAAATGCTCACCGCGCGCCCGCTGTTCGCCGCGGCGTCGGACGTGGAGACGATTCAACGCATTAAGAAGTGGAACCCGCCCTCGCTCGTCAACCAGGGAATCTCGCCCGAGTTTGACGCGATCATCGCCAAGGCGTTGGCGAAAAACCCCGACGAGCGTTGGGCCACGGCCGCGGCGATGAGTGCCGCCATCGAACACTTGCGGCGTCAGCGCGACATGGCCACGTCGCAGGCGCAGGTTGCTACCTGGCTTGCCAGCCTTGATGACGTGTCGCCCCCGCGCAAGATCACCACGGCCATCACGATGTTGGCTAAAACGCCGCCAGCCAATGAGAGCGCGTGCGCCACCGTGCGCATGGATATCGCGAGCATCATGTCGGCCGCAGGCGCCTCTCTTGCGACGCCCGCGGTGACGGTAGCAATGGTCGTCCCCACGCCGGTGGCGCTGGCGGCCGCGCCACGTTCGCTCGCACCACCAGTGATACCACCCTCGCCGGCACGCAAGGCAGCCGCGCCTCGCCCACTGCCCGCCAACGTACCGGGCGCAACCATCATCGCGCGCCACAAGCCACCGGGTGCGATGGCGCGCCTTTGCTGGCGCGGCCTCGCCATCTGTGGCGGCATCTTCACGGGATTCGCGATCGCCTATACGTTGCTTAACTGAAACCGGTGTACGCTTAAGGTCGCCGCCATGAAACAAAAACGCATTGCGCTGATCTCGACCGGCGGCACCATCGAGAAGACCTATGACGAGCTATCGGGGGTGCTGGCAAATCACCTCTCCGTGCTCGATGTGATGTTGGCCTCGCTCGAGCTGCGCGGCGTCGCGATCGAGCGCCACGCCCTCATGAACAAGGATAGCCTCGAGATGTCTGCCGCGGACCATCAGCTCATCGCCGACACGGCGACACGGCTCTCACAAACCTGCGATGGCGTGGTGATCGTGCACGGCACCGATCGGCTCGCGCAGAGCGGCGAACGCGTGCACGAGGTGGCTGCCGGCGCCGGCGGTCCGCGCGTGCCGATGGTGCTAACTGGCGCGATGCGGCCCTATGAGCTGCGCACCACCGACGCGCTGCAAAACCTCACCGAGGCGTTGCTCGCGGTGCAGCTCTTGTCCCCAGGCGTCTACGTTTGCATGCACAACCGCGTGCTCGCCTTTCCTGGGGTCACCAAGGACAAGCAACTCGGCACCTTCGTCAAGGCACCATGAGGCGCCCCTAATGCCAAATACGGTCCATCCAAGCCACTACCTCGACGAGTTGCTGCAAGCGTTCGATAGCTTTGAGTTCGCGCTGATGGTGTTTCAGATCAAGGCGGGGGTCACCACGCGGTGGTTCGTCAATCGAGCGGGCGCCGCCCTCACGGGCTATACCCCAGCCGAAATGATGAGCCTGCCCATGCTCGGCACGGTCATGCCGAGCGATCGCGGGCGCGTGGGCAAGCTGATGCACGAGGCCTCGACGGGCCAAGCGCAAGCGGGCGTGGTGGCGATGGTGGTGCAGCACAAGCTTGGCCATCGGATTCCCGTCGAAGTCTCTTTCGTCGTTCAGCAACGCGCCGAGGACACGCTCATTTTCTCATGGACGCGCGACATCAGCGCGGAGAACAAGCAGCAGCTCCGCTTTATTGAGGCGGATCGTCGCCAGCTCATTGCCAACATCGCCAGCGGGCTGGCGCATGAGGTCTTCAACCCGCTGACCTACGTCCAGCTCAACATCGGCCGCATCCAGCGCGCGCTCGATGTCGGCGACGACACCTCGCGCGACCAGTTGCGCACCTTGCTCGCCCAGATCGATCACGGCCTGTCGCGCGTGATCGATACCGTGCAGAAGGTGGGCGAACTCACCGGCATGCACCCCGTCGAAGCGACGACGTGCTGCTTAGTGCGCGTCGTGCAAACCGCGCTGGCGCTGCTTGAGCCCAACATCTTGGCGCGAGCCTCGGTAACCTCGGACCTCCTCGCCGCGCCCATCGATGTCATCGGGGAGCCAAGCCGGGTCGGCCAGGCGGTATTTAACGCGCTGCTATTTGCGGCGGGCGACGGTGGCTTGCCCGAGGCCCGACGCGAGGTAGGCGTGCGCATGTACCGCGAGGGGGATTTTATCGTCTTGGCGGTTAGCGACAATGGACCGTCGCTCACTGATACCGAGCTGGTCCACGTATTTCAGCCCTTCATGCCCACGGGGCGCTCCGCCGAGGGCACCGGCCTCGCGGTCGCGCGCGGCCTGGTTGAACAAACCGGCGGCTACGTCTATGCCAGCAGCGCGCCGCCAGGTGGTGTTCAAACCAAGCTAGCGTTTCGCGTCGCCCCTGCAAATGTGCTACCGTCCGCCGCGGATGCCTGACGAAATCTCGCTGCTCGCCCCGCTCACCAACACTGGCACTGGCGGCGGTGAAAAACTTCAAATCCGGCGCGTCTATCTCGAGGTCTCGGAAGGCGCGGATGCCGGCGTCGACTATACCGCCACCAGCGGCCGGGTCGTGATTGGCACCGGCGATGGCTGCGATTTGCGGCTGACCGACGGGACGGTGTCGCGCTACCACTGTGAGCTCGTGGTGCAGGCCAACGGCACGGTGCGCGCGATGGATCTGGGCAGTCGCAACGGCACGCTGGTCGATGGCGTGTGGGTCGAGCGCTGTCTGCTGCACGAAGGCGCGGTGATTGCGCTGGGCAACGCCCGCCTACGGTTTTCCGGCGAGCATGGCTGGCTCACGCTCGAGGTTTCCGCGGCGGCCAAGTTTGGGCCATTGCGCGGCATCAGCCTCGTCATGCGCCGGGTCTTTTTTTCGCTCGATATCGCGTCACAGAATCTGCGCCCCGTGCTCCTCGAGGGCGAAATCGGCACCGGCAAGGAAGCCGCGGCCATGGCCATTCATGCAAATTCGGCGGTAAAGACCGGCCCGGTGCGCGTCATCGATTGCGGCCGGCTCAGCGACGAGGTGAATGCCACGGCCAACGGCACCGGGTTGGCGTCGGCGCCGGGTGGCACGTTGGTGCTAGCCAACGTCGAGCTCTTATCGCTCGAACAGCAAAAAATGGTGTCGCATTTGATTGAGGCGGCGCAGACGCGGGTCATCGCCACCACCACGCGCCCGCTTGGGCAAGAGGTCAACGCCGGCCGCATGCGCGGATCGTTTTATCGCCAACTGTCGCAGCAAACGCTGGTGATGCCCCCGGTGCGCGATCGCATCGAGGACTTGCCGCTGCTGCTCGACGAGGTCGTCACCAGCTTGCAAATGGACCCTGCGGTATTTGCGCAGTCGAGCCGCCACGGCAAGCTGCTCGAAAAATTGCAGCGCCATCGCTGGCCGGGCAATCTGCCCGAGCTGCGCGCCTATATTCGCACCGCGATTGCGTAGTTCGCTGCCCTACGCATCCGGCAGCGGGTGGGTGGGCGGCCGCAAGGATGGCTGCGCCGGCGTCGCGGCGATGAAGCGCAGATTGAGATAGTTCACTACGAAGTGCGCGGCGATGGCGGCGCCAATGTCGCCCACCCACAAGGTTAGCGCGCCGAGCACGAGGCCCATGGCGGTGGCCATGACGGTCCAGATCCAGAAGCGCCGGTCGGGGCCGATGTGCAGCAGGCCAAACAGGGCCGCCTGCCAACCAAGCCCCAGCCACGGCAACAGCGCACCGCGGAACAAAATTTCCTCCGCCAAGCTGCTGCTCACGGCGAGCATGACAATATCGCGATGACGCAAGGGACCAAGCACATCGCGAAAGCCATCGCGCAACCCCTGCAACCGCTGCCACCGCGCGGTGGCAAACTGCGAGGCGGCAACCAGCACAAGGCCAATTGCCACGCCGATGAGCGGCGAGGCCACGAGCCACGCCGTGCCGCGGGGCGCGCCGACGCGATAGACGTCCGCGCTGCCGCCAGCTGCGGCAATGATCACGCCCAAGATGGCAACGCCGGCGTAAAACGCAACCACCGCGGTCATCCGCGAGGTCGGCGCGCTATGCGGATGTTGCTGTGGCAGCTGCGGCCGATGCATGACGTGCCGATTTACCCGTATCCAAGTTTGGTTGTGCGCGAGGGGGGACTCGAACCCCCACAGTGTTACCCACTAGCACCTCAAGCTAGCGCGTCTACCATTCCGCCACCCGCGCAGGGTCAACTTGCGTTGAAGTCGTTAGGTAGTCGATTTGGTGTCGAATCGTCAAGGCCTGCGGCGGTAGATCCCGCGGCCGCTGATGAAATAGTGAACCTAGATCAAGGGGTTGGACGATTCGCGCCCATCGCGCCAAAGGCGGCCATCGTGGCCTTGGCGCTGGCGCTCGTCGCCGAGAAGCGCATTTGGATGGCGCCGCCCGATGCGCCGAAGCCGATTTCAATTGGCGCAAAGGGGCCGGGCATCTCTGCCGCAGGTGCGGGCGCGCCGCCCGCCGCCAGCATCATCGGCACAAAGGCCGTGAGGTCGTAAGCCATCACAAACGATTCCTTACGGTCACGGCCGCGCGCCAGCATCGCTTCGATTTCAGGGGCAAACGGTTTGGCATCGCCATCGGTTGCCGTGACCGCCGCAATGCTCGCGGCGATGCTCGATGGCTGACCGATCGGTGAAATCGCGGTCACCATATACTCACCAACCGCGGCACCGGAAAAGCTCGACTTACCCATCATATCGATCATGGGGTTGCCCTTGAGCACGGCCGCTTGCGGCGACGCTGGATCGACTTCCATGTGTTGATCGTAGCTCATTACGCCGACGCCGCTGACCGTGCTCTGGCGCACGTTGTCGTACTTCACGATAAGCCCGCTCGTCGACATGCTGGGCGCGCTCGCAAGCGCTGCCTGCATTTTTCCTAGCACCTCCGCCGCGGTTTTTTCATCGCCCACGCTGATCAGCGCCTGCATGTTAGTAACCGTCGTAAACGTGCCCGCAAACTGCATGTCATCCTGTTTCATCATCGCCTCCATGACGGGCATCCACGCGGACATGCCCGGAGACATCGACTTGACGTATTCCATAAATACGTCGCTATACGGTCCCATCGCCATCGAGCCCACCATAAACGAGCTCGCGCCGCGGCCCGGTACTTTGCGCAGCAGCGAGAAATCGTTGGGCTTCTGCGCGGCAGCGAGCGCGGCGAGCTTGCTCCCGGCCTTGGCATTGATGCCCATCACCCACGTCGCATCGGCAGCCGAGGCGCTGGCACTCATAAACACCGCGTCCGAGTCGGCGACCAACGCCTCCCACATGCCGCGGTACATGCCCGCAATTTGCTTTTGCTCTGCCGGCAACACGGCCTCCATTTGCGCAATGCCTGCTTCGATCTGCTTGCCGAACGCGGCGTTCACATTTCCCATGTAACCGGTCACCGTAAGCTCGGCAGGCGCGGCGTCCACCGTCAACTTGCCCCACACCCACGGGGCGACCAACTCGAGCGGCGCCTTGCGGCCGACCAGCGCGGTGCTGCCGTTCATGGTGACCAACACGTCGGTGCCGGCGCCTTCGCGCAGCGCCTTGGCGTCGGCAGCCGTGAGCACCAGCACGATCGCCGGGGGCGCACCCACCTGATGCACCACGACTGCGTGCAGCGGCTTGTCCCACGCCACACCCATTAGGGACATCGCGCCGGCGCCCTTCGCCAAACCCATTGCCACCATCGGGCTGCTGATCATGCCGCCGACGCCAGGCTTAAGCTCATTGGCAAACGCGGCGATGCCGGCGAGCGACTGATCGAGCGAGGCGACCGAGGCCACCGCGAGCACCTGCGACGGCATGGTCGTGCTCGTCGCCAGCTTGCGCGGCGCCTTCTCGCAGGCCCCCCACGCCAGCGCCATCGCGCATAAACCCACCACCGCCAACAACCGCTTTGAATGCTTCATGGCCGCGGGGCTACCACACGGTCACAACCGCTGCAACAGCCTAATAGAGCCGGTGCAAGTGCATGCCGCGGTAGTAATGCGACAAGATCTCTTGGTGGGTCTTGCCGGCCTCTGCCATGGCCGAGGCGCCGACCTGACACATGCCAACGCCGTGGCCAAAGCCGGCGCCGTTAAACGTGAAGGTTTGTGGCGCAGCGGCAGGTCCCGTGACGGCGACGACAAAGAGCGATGACTTGAGCCCACCGAACAGGCGGCGGATGGTTAGATCGCCCTCGACGATGGCGCTGCCGCCTTCGCCGACGACGCGCAGGCGCCTTAGGCGCCCGGAAACGCCGCGCTCGAGGGGCTCGAGCTTGCGCACCGCGCCGACCTGTGGGTACTTCGCGGCGACCATCTTCGAGAGCTCGGCGGCGGCAAACGTCTTGCTCCACCGCACATGTTCCTTGCCGCGGCTGCCGCGGGCGCACCAAGACGTCGTATCGCCGCGCTTTAAAAATGCGGCGACGTCGCCGACGCCAGCGGCCGGCCTGCTCGCAACGTCAAAGCCGCCGCGCAGCGACGGATCGGCCGCGCCGCCCCAAATGGTGTCGTTGTGTTCGCCATGGCCACCGCAACTTGAACTATAGCGCGCGTCGACGAGGCCGCCGCCATTGCGCAGCATGACCATGCCGCGCGTGTTGGCCACCGCTTGCGTTGCCTGCGCGGTTTCGTGGCCGGCGCCGGCATAGACCTGACACGCCTGGGTCGAACACAGCAAGAACGGATCGACGCTGCTGCGGCGTGTGACCTTGTCGAGCAGATCGGTGCGCGCGGCGATCGCTTGCGCCTCGAGTGCGGCGAGCGGCGCGTCGGCGAACATCTCGGCGGGCACGATGCCCGCGAGCAGCTTGTCCTCGGGCACTGCGTTGACGACGACGAGGCTACCGTCGTGCCCCACCGTGACAAAAATGCGGCCCCAATAACGGCGAGTTTCGCGGCGGCTGGTGAGCTGCGAGCCGCCGTGCCCAACCTTGACGTTAGCCACCGCAATCGTCTCGCCGTCGCGCACCGGCTCGAACCAAAGAATCGAGCCGTTGGTGATTTCGGCATCGCCGAGCGAGGCGACGATTTCGCCGCCCGGGCGCTTCACAAGCTCTTGGTAAGCCGAGGTCGTCACGCCAAATTTTTTGCTGACGTCGGCGGCAACGCGCGCCTGCAACGAAGCCTCGCGCACCGGCGACACCGCCACCACAATGCGGCGCGTATCGATAACCTCACCCTGCACCGAGACGATGGTGCCGGTCTCGAACGATTTTGGCGCCAAGCCGCGCGCCTGCCAGGCCGCCATCGCCTTGCCAAGGCCCATCTCGTCGCCGGCCTCTAGCGTTGCAACCACGGTCCACCAGTCGACAATCGATGCCGAGGTGTCTTGCGCGCGCACCGTGACCGCGAGCGCCTTGCGGTTCTCGAGGCGGCTGCCGCCGGCGCCGTCGGGCAAGATGCGCAGGCCGCCGGGCGCGGAAAGCGTCGCCGTCTTGTCGCCGCTGGCAATCTCGATGGTGATGACCGGCACGCCCTCGTCGCTAAAATTAAAGCGACTGGAATACAGCATCCGCAACTTGTCGGTCGCGGTAATTTCGTCCGCGCGCAGGCGGGCCGGTGTCGCCAGCGCCAACGCGCCAGCTACCAGGAGCGACCACCGGCGAGTTCCCATGCCCAACCGTATGCGGGGCGAGCCCCTGCGGCAACCTTTTTGCCGGCGCCACGGCGGGGGCGGCCTGCCCGTCAGCTAGGGTCGGCGACAAAGCCAATAAACAGCGGAATTCCCAAGGCATTGTCGCGGATCACGAACCAAAACGCGCGATTAATCACGAGCGTTTCTGGCACACCGGTCGGTTCGAATACCACGGCTGTGGCCGCCGCAGCCTCGGTGCCCTTTTCGTCGATGGTGACGAAGGCCTCGTGGACAATTTCCGCCACCACAAATTCTTGGTCGGCAATGCGATCTATGCCGCCATTGAACGGCGCGGTCATGCCGAGCGCTTCAAAGGCTTCGCGTAGCTTCACGGCGCTGCGAATCTCAAACTTCGGCAGCGACAGCGAGACGCCGGTTTGTTGCAGCTGCGCGGCGAGCGCCTGTGGCAACGCGCTGGCGGGCACCGGCGGCAGCGTCGCGGACTCGCAATCCTCGCCGTTAGCGCACGCAGGCATCACGACAACAAACGATAGATCGCCATGGCCATACGGGATCTCGACGACTTGCAAGGTGCCAAGTTCTCCAGCGTCCACGATCGCCGTGCTAACGGCGGATGTGCCGCGCATATAGGGCACCGTGCGCTGCACCGCGCCCGCAGTTGATTGCCCGAAAAATACGCCGTCAGACGTCAACGCCGCGTCAAACGTGCTGGCCCATGGCGCTTTGAGATACACCGCATTGACTAGTGTCAATTGGGTGTCTTCGGAGAGGATGCCCGACGGAATCAGCTCGGGAATCAAATCATTTGTTTGATCGCCGACCCAGCCATTAATTGACTGACGCGCCGCCTCGGTAGCACCGAAGTAGTCTACTGGATAGACGCCGGTATCGTACGACATGCTCATCTCGTCGAGAAATGGCGCCTTGAACTCGAGCCCTTCCTGTGGCCAAAGCGAGTTCACCACGTTGACCTGCTGGCCATCGACTTCGCCTTCCTGGCCGGGAAACAGCGGCTCATGATTCATCTCGAGCAGCGCGCCGGTGCTTTCCGCCATAAGGTCATGCAGCGCGCCTTGCGCGGGAAAGCCCATGGTTGCCTCAATGTGCGCCAGCGCGTCGCCAGAAGCCCCCGCGCTCGTCATCGCCAAGGCGAGCGATACCGACGCCGGCGAGTAGGCAAAATTTTCTTGTAGGGCCTTGTCGCCCGCGACCGCGCCGTAGACATCGATCGCGGCGGCGAGCTGCGCCTGCCACAGCGCCTTGAGATCGTCCGACGTCACATTGGCGCGGTTAGGCTCAAAGGGTTTTTCTGAACGCACCTCGTTTGGGCCGTTAGGCTGCGTGCTAGACGCGCCGCAAGCCACAGCGCTCAATGCCATCGCGGCGAGTGCGGAGGCGCCGAGGTGTCGACGCGTGGTGAAACTAGGCTTAAATCGAATTCTGTTTTGCATGTCAGCGACAAAAGCAATCATCGTGCCAGCGCACAGGCGCCTCCATCTCCCACCGCAGTAGCAACCTCAACCGCGCCGGGCCTCAGAAAACTGATGGGCTCATCAGATATTCGCACGGGCTCTCTCATGAGTTTCTTCGGCAGATAAGCCGCTCGCGGCGCCAATTAAGGTCACTTGGCCCAGGGTTGGGCCGATCAAGAAACGTCTTTTCAAAATCAGCGCAGGGCTAACGCGCGCGGCTGGGCGGCAGCAATGCCGCCACCCACGGCAAGAGCTCCGACGCCGCGCCCGATTTTTCGCCGAGCAGCCTGCCACGCGCATCGTAAACTTTGAGGTGCGGCACGCCAAAGCCGCGCGGCGTTAGATGCGTTATGGCGACGGGGTCGTCGACGTCTTCGATTTCCACCTTGCGCACCGCGATGTCATGCGCGGTCGCGAGGTCGATGAGCCCCGCCGAAATCGCCTTACACGGCTCGCACCACGGCGCCCAAAAATCGATCACGGTGAATTTGCCGGCGACCGGCACGATCTCCCGCTTGGTGCCCGCGACGCCCACCGCCGCGATATCGGGCGGGGCAGGCTCACCTGCGTCGACGGACGGTGCTACGACCGCTGGCTTGTCGACCGCCGTCGCCTCTTCGCGTGGCGTCAGCGTTGTGTCACCACTTTTGCTTCGACACGCGGTCATGAACGATAGCGCCAACATGCACCCAATGAGCTTCTTGGCCGTCGCTTTCAATTGCAACCCACGCATCGTCGCAGGCTAGCAAACTCGCGCCAAAAGAGCACAACTGATGTCCGACTAGCCCCTCTTGTACAGGGTCACTCCCGGCTCCAGATAACGCTTGAATTACAACATGTTAGATCAGGTGGTGCGTAGTCACCTTTCGCGTGAACGTGATCACGCAGTAGCGTAGCCAACTACTGGAAATGCCTATGGGATTTAGGGCAGGGAGTGACCCCAACGCTTATTGCGTCATCTGCGCGGCGCGATAGGCGCCCGAGAGCCCGGGCACAAACAATACGGCAAAGCGGGCGCCGCGCGTCTCGACGACCAGCACATAGCCATCGGGAGGTACCTTGCTCTCGCGCCTGTCGGTCGACACCAGCTTTTCGTAGTCGCTGGCGCTAAACAGCTGGTGGTTGGTTAGCGGATCGAGCTCGCGCAACATGGTGTTGTAGAAGGCCTCGAGCCCCGCCTTGGTCGTCGCCTGCAATTGCACGCCAACGGCGAATGGCGTCGCGGTGTTGGCGACGAGCCCCGCCACATCGCGCGCGCGCAACGCCGCAAGCCACGCCGTGCTTGCCGCCTCGGCTTTTTGCAATTGCGGCGACTTGCTCGCGCCTGTAGCGGCACCAGGCGCCGCCGCCCCTTCGCCTCCGGCACCAACACCACCGCCGTCGCCCGCATGGCCATGACCCTCGTGCGATTCCGGATCGTCGGGGATCGCGCCGTAAAATACCTTTTCGGCCGCCGACGACTCGCGGCCGGTATCTGCGGCCACGGTGCTACCGCGCGGCACCTCGGTCAGAATATAGGTTTGCGTATTAAACGTGCCGCAGGCGCGCCAATCGCGGGCAAAGCCCCAGCGCAAATGCACGCGATTGTCTTTCGAGCGAATCGCGCGCGGCGTGACGTCAAAGGGCGCTAGCTCGTACAGCGTATGCAGCGCCGCGACATCAAAGGCGGTGACGCCCGAGGTCCTGACGACGCCAAATTTCTCCAGGCTGCCATCGGGATTAATCGAAAGCTCGAGCTCAACATACAGCGATTCCTTGTTCATCGGATCGCTGTCGGGCCGGCGATCGAGCTCGCGCAGAAAACCAAAGCCCCACACCGCGTGGATGCGCCGGTGCATACGCGCGACGTAAACCGCAAACGGGTGCGCCTTGGTCTTGAGCGCGGTCTGATTGCCGGGCTTTATCTCAGGCGTGAAATTGTCGAGCGCCGAGCGAATGGCCTCGCTGGTTTGCGTGAACCGTCCCTTTTTTTGCGACTGTTTCTGCGTGGCGACCAGTCGCTCTTTTTCGGCGACCTCTTTGCCGACGATGCGTTCGTATTGATCTAGCCCTTCGATGCGCAAGCCTCGGCGACCCGGCGTGCCACGTCGGCGGCCATCGCCCGCCTCGCCTGTGGTAGTAATCGAGCCGCGCCCCGAAATGCCGCGCATGGCCATAAGGCCCTTGGAAAGCGAGCCCTGGCCCTGCTGGCCGTTTTCGCCCTCTTCGCCCGCGCGCTCGCTGCTCTCGCCGCGCGTTTCGCCCAGCGTCGTTTCGCGGCCGCGATCGGTAATCGTCTCGCGCGTCGCGAGCTCGGCGATTACCTCCTCGGCCCCACCAACGTCGGGCGACGTGGTATCAGCCGACGGCGTGCTCGCCGCGACCGCCCCTTTAGACTCGCGGGACAAATTCGTATCTGTAGCGCGCGTCTCCTCTTTGACGTCGCGATTTTCATCCGAGAGGTGCGTCGCGTCTTCGGGCGCGACCTCGACCTTGTTGTCGGGCGGCAACTCGACCATGCGCATATTTTCGGGCATGGGTGGAGGTGGCGGCGGTGGCGCTTGATCGGGCGGGGGTGGTGGCGGCACGATCAGCGCCAGCACGGGTATTTTTTTCTCGGGCGGCTTGACGAGTGCGGGCGGCGGCGCGAGCAACTTCTTGTCTTTCTGCTTTTTTTGCGCCAAGCGATCTTGTTCGCGCGGCAGCGCTACGTCGGCGACATCGACATTTACGATCGCCACTTCCTGCTCCGTGGGCCGCTTGGCGAACTTGACGACCAAGGTTGCCGAGGCTCGCGCCGGCACCGTAAATTTGCACGCCGTCACGTCGCGCGGCGAAGCGCCCGTCGACGCCCACGCGCGCTCGCTATAGCACTCCGCCACCGGCGACAGCTCATCTAGCAAGCGCGCCAGCCAGGTGCGCCGTCTGGGCGCGAGGTAGCCGCCAAATACCGAGGCTCGATCTGGCGTCGCCGTCATCGTCACCGTCTCGCCGGCGGCCAAATCCCACTCGCAGCTTCCGCCCTGGCAGACCATGATCGCGCCGCTGCTTCGCCTCACCAACACTTCGCCCTTGCCATTGCCAAGCAGCTGCAACTGCAGCCTTGGCGCCGGCGGCTCGCGCGTCGCTACGTAGGCGACGCCAACCACCGCGTGCAGGGTAAGCGAGACCATGGCCGCTTTTGCGGCGAATCGCTTCGCTAGCAGCCGTGGCACCTATCAGAGGTAGCAAACTTGTCGCCCCGCAACAAGCGACAAGTCTCCCGCGCGAGGCGGAACCTATCGAAACAATTTGATTTTCCAGGCAACCGCCGCGGCGGGCCCCCTGCCAGCGTTACAGCTTGCGGTAGACGCCGACCACGACGCCAATGATGTCAACCGCCTTGAACTCAGCGCGCCGCACCATGATGGGCTGCATGTTCGAGTTGGCGGGCTGAAACCGAATGTAGTCACCTTCGGGATAGTAGCGCTTCACGGTGGCTTCGCCTTCGATCATCGCGACGACGATTTCGCCGCGGCTCGCGGTTTGCGTCTTTTTGACGAACACATAATCGCCGTCGAAAATGCCGTCTTCAATCATCGACTCGCCGACGATGCGCAGGCCAAAGACGTCGCGGTGATTGCCGACCAGCGTGCGATCGACGCGCACGGTGTCTTGCACGTTTTCGACGGCCAGAATTGGCGCCCCGGCGGCCACGCGCCCCATAATGTGGATTTCGCAGAATTCGTCGCTGAGGTCATTGGCGGGCTCGGCACTCGCCTCGTTGCCATCACCAAAAACGCCAAATGGCAGGATGGTGCCGCGTGCAGCTCGACGCAGCGGCGCCA
Source organism: Myxococcales bacterium (assembly GCA_016716835.1). NCBI lineage: Bacteria > Pseudomonadati > Myxococcota > Myxococcia > Myxococcales > Myxococcales bacterium. Next base: position 2,096,087 of record JADJUW010000001.1, read on the forward strand.
CGTCGACGACTGGCCGCATCGCCCTCGACTTGAGGTCTTCGCGGCGCAAGTGGCCTTTTTTCTCGAGCGCCTTGAGGTGGTCGTTCACCCCGTTGGTCGAACGAATCCCAAAATGGGTCCCAATCTCACGCAGCGTCGGGGGATACCCGCGCTCCGTAATCGAGCTCGAAATGAAGTCGAGAATTTGCTTCTGCCTATCGGTCATCGCTTCAGCCATGTATGCCTCCTGCCCTGAACAGAAAGACGGTACTGAACAAGCACGCATGCTGTCAATTTAATCGAGATCTTATGTGTTCATCAGCTGGCGTGGGGCGATCGTTAGTTTGGACAAAATGTTGCGACCAGCGCCTGCGTAGGGCAATTTACCTACGTGTTTCGAATAGTTACGCTGCTAGTTGGCGCCGCGCTCGGCGTACTTGCGAGCAGTGATAACTCAAGTAGCCGCCTAACTGCTGCATATGATGCGGGTGACTTGGCGGCCGTGCAGGCCCAGGGGAGCATGCTAACCGCCGCGGCCTTGCGACCCGCGATCGACGCCGACCCGCCCGGCCTGCCAGCTATTTGGGCCGCGCCCTCAGCCATCGATCGCCACGCGCTCTTGTCAGCGCTTGGCCGTGCCGCCGGCCATTGGGATCATCACGTCGCCACCACGGCGGCGCTTTCGGCGCGCAGCATTGCACGCGAACTCGCCGCCGCGGAGCTCGAGACCGCCGAGGTGCTAGACGCCGAGCTCGACGAATGGATTGCGATGTATGGCGTGCTTGCCACCAACCCGCAACGCCGCAACGACGTCCGCGTCCTAGCCGCCGAGGTCGCGCTCGGGCTCGCGGCCTCCAGCGAGAGCCAACGTAACGCCGCCACCAGCTCGGGCATTATCGAGTCCTTTCGTACCTCCGGCGACGCCGAGCTGGTGCGCATCGCGGGCGACCTTGCGGTGCTGCTAACGCCTGCAACGGATGTCCGATGAGCGAACGCAGCATGGGCCGCAGCGCCGCGCTCGTCTCCGCGGCGACGATGTTGTCGCGCCTGCTCGGCCTCTTGCGCGAGCAAGCGTTTGCCGCGCTTTTTGGCGCCGGGCATGTCAGCGACGCGTTCAAGGTCGCCTTTCGCATTCCAAACTTGCTGCGCGATCTCTTCGCCGAAGGCGCGTTGTCTAGCGCGTTCGTCCCGGTCTTCACCAAGACGTTGCGCCACGACGGGCGCCCGGCCGCGTACGAGCTAGGCAACACCGTTTTTGGCACCCTCGCCGCCGTTTCGTGCTTGCTGATCGCGCTGGGCCTCTTTTTTGCGCCCGAGTTGGTGACGCTGATGGCGGGTGCCTATGCCGATACGCCGGGCAAGCTCGAACTCACCGTGCTGCTCACGCGCGTCATGCTGCCATTTCTCTTCTTCATCTCGATGGCCGCCGTCGCGATGGGCATGCTTAATTCGCAGGAGCGCTTTGTCGCGCCCGCCATCGCGCCGGCGCTGTTTAACGTCGTCGCCGTGCTCGCGGGGCTTTTGCTGTGGGCGACGCAAACCGGCGGCAGGACGCTGGCGCTTGGGTGGGCCATCGCGGTGCTCCTCGGCGGCGCGGTGCAGCTGCTGGTGCAATTGCAACCGCTGTGGCGGCTTGGCTGGCGCCCCCGGCTGCGCCTTGATTTGCGCCTGCGCGGCGAAGGCATGCATCGCATCGCGTGGACCATGGCGCCCGCCGTGCTGTCGGTCGCCGCGGTGCAGGTCAACGTTTTTGTCAACACGTCGTTTGCCTCGCACGAGCCCGGCGCGGTGTCGTGGCTGGAATTTGCGTTTCGCTTCTTGCAGTTGCCCATCGGCGTGTTTGGCGTCGCCATCGCCACGGTTGCGACCGCGCGCTTTGCCGCCGCGGCCGCGGATGCCGACCTGCCGCGTCTGGCGGCCAACGCGCAAAGCGGCCTGCGCCTGGTGCTGTTTCTCACCGTGCCCTCGACCATCGGGCTGGTGCTGCTCGACGAACCGATCATTCGACTCATCTACGAGCACGGGCGCTTCTTGGCGAGCGACACCGCCGCCACCGCGCTGGCGCTTAGATATTACGCGGTCGGCTTGGTCGCGTACGCCGCGGTCAAGGTGCTGGCGCCTGCGTTTTACGCGGTCGGCACGCCGCGCTTTGCGGTCATCGCCTCGCTGGCCGCCGTCGCCGGCAACATCGCGGTCAATTCGCTGCTCTATCACGCCTACGGCTACAAGGTGCTCGCGCTTGGCACCGCGATCGCCGCCTTGCTCAACGTGGCTATCTTGTACGCGTTTTTTTGTCGTCGAATCGCCGGCCTGGCGCACCGCGAGCTAGCGGCCTATGCGCTAAAAATCCTCGCGATGGCCGCCGTCATGGGCGCGATGGCGCTTGGATCATATTATCTACTCGACGCGACGCTTGGCGGCGCCAAGCTTTGGCATCAAGTGCTGCACGTGCTCATCCCCGTCGCGCTCGGCGGCCTCACGTATGGCGTGCTCGCGGCCATCTTCAAGGTCCCCGAGTTCGAACAAATTACGACGCGCCTGCGTCGTCGTGGTGACTAACACGTCGTCGTCGCTCAGTTTCCCCAGTTGTCGCTGACGTGGATCGACCCGGTCATCGAGACGGCAATGCGATGCAGCTCGGGCCTGCCGCCGATGTTATGGAAATAGTAGGTAACTGGGTCGCAGGTACCATTGTGATAGCACCAAATCTCCATCGCCTCTGCCGGCCCGCCCATCCACATCAACTTCGAGAATCCCTCCGCCTGGGTAAACGCGGTGTCGCAATACATGGGATTGTCATCAGGAGGACCTTGGCACGTCACGCCGCGCGTAATATCAAACGACTTGCGCGCGTATAGCTGGGCCAAGCCATCTCGACACCCTTCACCCTCACACTCAATTGGCGACATCTGGAGGTAGCCCTCGCGCCATCGTTCAAAGGCAGGGTTGCCGCCTGGCTTGAGCAGCTCGGTAATTACCGCAAAATACGGCGTCCACTGGTCGTTGCACGTGATGCCGTCCGGCGGGTTGCTACCGCAATACCGCACCTCGATTCGAATCCGCCCGCGCACATCCGGAGGATAGCCGGCATTTTGTGCGTCGAAGCTGGTGGCGGCGCTGCGCATACGGTGCGCTTGCGATACGGCGTCGACCATGGTGTCGCGCGCCTCCCTAGAAAAATTGGGCGTGCCGCCGAAACTAATCGCCATCAGCGAGAGCCCGCCGACGACGGCCACGGTGACAAGCAACTCGGTGAGGGTGAACCCAGCTTGGTGCGTGACATCGGGCATAGCGAGTTAATGATAACCCAGCGCAGAATTAAGGCATCCTCGTTTGAGAGGTCTGCGAAGATTGTTCGTGCCACACATATCGGCCACCGCCCTACATGTGTTCCTGCTGGCCTACGCAAGGAGCGTGTCACTGCATTAAATTGCAAGGCAGCAGCGTCTGCGAGCCGCAAAAAATGCGTGAGATCGTCGTGGCGGCGTTGCCGGCGCGATCAAACGCGTCGACGTCAAGTTGGTAGGAGTTGGGCGGGAGATTCTTGCTCCAGATCCCTGTCGTGCTCGGCGTGTCAACCGTGTTGCATGGGACGTCAGAAACGACGATTGAGTTGGGCAACTCAATCAGCGTGCACGAGAAGGTGACCGATTCATCGGCGGAAAACGGAATGGTATGGGTGGTTTCCGTGCCAAACGCTAGGTCAGGCGCCGTCCGATCGACCGCAAACACCACCGTGCTGTTAGTGACATTGCCGAGCACGTCCTGCGCAGTCACTTTAAATGACACGCTGCTAGCTTCGGCCAGTGCGCCGAGGTTGGTGGAGACCGAGCCGGGCAAGGTGGGCACCGTGCCACACGGCACCGCGACGCTGTTCTTGGCGCAGGTGAGTGTGGCCGCCTCATTTACTTGGTAATTCACGGTTACCTGCGCCGCCTTCGTCGCACCGTTGTTGGTGGGCGAGATGAAGGTGACCACCGGGCCGGTTGCATCGAGCATCCACGCCGCCGAGTTAGACAGCTCTTCGCCGCTACCCGTCAACGTCGCGTCGACGCGGAATTCGTGGTCGCCATCAGCGAGGGCTAGGCTGGTAAAGGTGCCGCCAAGGTTGTCAGCGTCGGGCGCGCAGGCGACGAGCACGTCGTCGAGATAACAAAGAAACGACGCGGCGCGGTTGGTCGCAAACGCCAGCGTGGCGACGGCTTGATTGGTCTCGGCCGCCGGCGCGGTCGTAAATTCGAGCGCCGCATCGCTGGTGTTAATAGTCCATTGCAGCTCGGCAGGCGTCGGGTCGACGTTGCCGGACTCATCTACCGCACGCACCGCGAAGGTGTGCGCGCCATCAGCTAACCCAGTTACGCTATGCGGGCTGGTGCACGTCGTAAACTCGGCGCCGTCAACGCTGCATTGAAACACCCCGGGCTCGGAGCTGTCGAACGCTACTTCTATATCGGCAAAGGCACTGGTCGCGCCGTGCTGCGACGTAATGATGGTATTGGGCGGGTCGGTATCCTGGTCCAGGCTTACTTCCTCGCAAGCCGTCAGCGCGACCGCGGCAACACATGTCAGACTTAATGCTATAGTGCGGCATCGCGAGCTCATCGGCGAAGGGTACGATCTTCACCACCCCGGCTCAAGCATGGAATCTCTGCGGCACGTCGACGCTGCAGGGCCGCTAGAAGCGCGCGGAGACGCCCGCCATCGCGAGCACATAGTGAGATACGTAGCGGCCGCTGTTAAAGGGCGACTCAAATTGTTCGACGCTTGGTCGCAGCGGGTTAACCGGATCGGGTTGACTTCGCTGCCCCCACGCCGTTTGTGCGCCATCGCGACAACCAGGGTCGCCAAGGGTCGGATTACATGCGCCGCCGACGTCGCGCGTGCCCTCGAAGATGTAGCCGGCGCCGAGTTCGAGTTGCACGCCGGCGAGCTGCCACGTAAAGCCACCAGCCACGCTCGTGCGCGCCGCACCATCAATATCTACGCGTTCCCAGCCCGGCCTCGCCGCCGCCGTGTCACGCGCGATGCCGCCTCGCAGCCCGAGATGCGAGCGTCCCACGGGCACGCGCACGTTGCCGCCAAGGCGCAACGACCACACGTCGACAAAGCCGTGGCGAACCGCGACATCTTGCAGCGCAATGCCAAGGGCCTGCGCATCGACGACGACCTCAAAGTCCGAGGCACGGCTCCACGCCTCCCAGCGCACGTCGGCCTCAAGGCTGCCGCGCTCCTGCCCGCGCGCCGAGCGCCAGATGTAGCGACCGCCTACCTCGGCGGTCATCGGCAACGCGAAATCGATGCAGGTCTTCAGCGCCTCCCGTGTGCCGCCCGGGGCGCAGCGCGCGGCCGCATCGGCAACCGGCACGATCTCCGGCGTGATGCCGATGATCTTTAGATCTTTGCTGAGCGTCGCCTGCGCCTCGCCGCGCGCGTTGAGCTGCGCACGAGATTGCCACATCGCGGCGACCTCGACGTGCGGCGACACGCGATAATGCGCGCCGAAGGCCACCTGTGGCACGAAGTTGTCTTTGCCTGCGACCGCAATCGTCGCCTCGTTGCCGATCCACTCTTGATAGTTCGGCGTCGGCATCGTCCACGCGTAGAGCGTCGACGAGATTTCGCCATAGCCCCACGAAAACCTCGCGCCGAGGCGTAGCGCATTGGTGACGCGATAGCCTACCGCGATCGATGGCAAAATAACGGCGGCATCTTGCGCCACGGTGTCGTAGCGATTCGGCGGCGGCGGCGTATTCGGATCGTCGATCACATAGTCGTCGCCCATGTTGCGGCCCGGGTACGCCGCCGGCGCGGCCATGGCTAGCCCAAGCACGAGGCGGCGCGACGGCAGCAGCAAGTCAGACGCAACCGCAAACATAGGCACCGCCTGCCAGCTGCCTAGCCCAACCTCCGGCGTCGTTGTGTTGCGCATCGTCGCATAGGCGCGCCCTTCCCACGGCAGGGTTTGGCCAGCCACCTCGTCGTAAGCACCGCGCCGGGTGAACGCCAACGAATAGTCGATGAGGCTGCTGCCAACTTGCAAGGTGGTGCCACGTTGCGTGGCCAGCCCCGCGGGATTGGTAAATACCGCCATCGCATCATCGGCGGTGGCGACATACGCGCCTGCTTGTGCCTGCGCGGCGGGGCCAAAGCCCGTGACGTATAAGCCGCCAGCGTAAGCGAGCCCGCCATTGGCGACTAGCAGCGTCACAACGACAACGCACGCGAACCAAGGGGTGGGCCCTGCGCAGCTGGCGTGCCTGAGCTGTTGTTCCATTTCGTTGCGGCACAGTTACTCTGCGTGCGGCGATCTGGCAAACGAAATGATGGCGACAGCCGGCGGCCACCAGGGTAGCCAGCCTTGGCTAGAAATCGCGGCAAGCGGCGCGGTGTATAGGGCTGTCCCACCCATTGCTACGACGGCGCCCCTGGCGTGCGACGCCACGCCGCCGTCATCCCGCCCCTATGGGCCGCGCTGGGCGCCTTCGGAACCACGAACCGCGCGCGCGCCCACGGCACGCTACGTGCAATGGTCTACACCATGACAACGCATCCCCTTACCGCCCGTGCCCGCCGCGCAAGCCTGCCAATCGCGGGCGCCCTCTTTGGCGCGTTCACGAGCGCCGCGACGGCAAGCAGCGCGATTGTCGACCAAGCCAATGCCTGGGAAATGAACGTCACGCCGGCGACGAATGCGTATGCCTCGCCGTCAAAGGTATCGGTTGATGCGGGCGGCCTGGTCACCGCCGCCGCGGTCTGCGGTGGCTACGCCGCGCTTGTTGTGCGCGCGACGTATCCCACGCTCACCACCACCGTGATGCGCGCGCTCACCGGATCATCGGCGCCGACTTCCAAGCAATGGAACGACGCCATCGAAAACGGCGCGACCTATCAAAACACCGCCGGCACCTTTAGCCTTGTCGAACAATATTCGATCTATGACATTGCGGGTGGCGACATTCTCGCCAGCGAGTACCTCTCGAGCACCGGCACTACCACGGGCCACACCATGATCGTCGACTCGCTGTGGCTGGACACGGCCACTGTCGCGACCAACATTCCCGGCGTCCCCGTCGCGGACCGCTGGATCGTCGCCATCCACGATGCGACCTCGTCGCCGCATGGAGCCTCAGATTCGCGTTGGAAGGCGGACGCGAATTTTTCTCACGACGCCGGCATCGGCGCCGGCGAAATCATCATCTATGCCGACCACCTCAGCGGCGCTATTATGGGCTGGGCGTGGAGCACCACCACCTCCGTGGTTTACCAAGGCACCGATGAAACGGCGCTGCGCTATCGCCCGATGGTCGCCGGCCGCCTCGCGGGCCCAGGCATCGACTAGGTCGGCATGGCCGCTGCCTCGCTATCGATATTGGGGTCACTCTCGGCCCGAAATTCAAAAGCCATTGCAAGTGGTTACCCTTGCTACTGCGTGATCACGTTCAAGTAAACCTGACTACGCAGCACCGGATCGAACATCTGGCAATTGCGGCCGAATCGGGAGGCGAGAGTGACCCTACACTGCGACCCTACACCGCGAAAAAAGAGCCGCTGCAATAAGCTCGCTGCTTCGGCCGAGGTCGCTGCACCCCAGCGTTGAGTTAAGGGCGGATCAGGTGACGCATTGTGGCGCCTACGGCAGCGGCGCCGCCGCGCTTAAGGTCGTCGATGTCACCAGGCGCATGCCACGGGCCATCCGTGGCACGCCGCGTGCATTTACCGTCTGCCATGAAGCAACCCAACCTATTACTCGCAAGCCTCTCCACCATCCTAGCCTTTGGCACCCTGGCCTGTGTTCAGGCCGACGACCCAGGTGCCGAGGACGTCGAAGATGGCGACAAAGGCGTGCTCGCGATTGGTCTCGAGAACGATGCGCCCGACGTCCTTGCCCTCTTACAGATTGCCAATACCTATACGGCGGATGAGCTCTTCGCCGCGGGCTTGAGCAAAAAAGCTGCCACGAACATCGAGGCGGCGCGGATCGCCAATGGCCCGTTTACGTCGCTGCAAGCCCTCGACAAGGTAGAGCGCGTTGGCGCAACCGCCATCGGCGAGCTGCTTACCTACGTCACGCGGGAGCGCCTCTTTCCCACGTCGCTTCGCATACCCACCGTTTCGAGGGTTTTTTACTACCCATTTTCAAGCTGGCTGGAGGACGACCTGCCGCCCGAAGCCGCTGCCCTGCGGCCCCACATGTGGCTCAACGACGACTACTCGCACGCCGATTTTTACGCGCAACTCAAGACCCAGCTTGAAGCAGAGGGCCGCAGCGAGGACGACGTTGCCTATACCTTGCGCGCAACCAGCTTTTACGACCTCGCTCATTTGCAACATGGTGCTCAAAGCGGCGGCATGCGTCAGCCGTGTTGGATTGGCGACCCGATCGATGCCGTTTACCTCGTCGCGGCGCAGGCTGGCACGCTGTTTCCCGACGGCTACGAGGTCTTCGGCTGGCGCTTTGGCATTGATGGCGAGGCGCACGGGACGCCTACCGAAGGTGATTTCACCACGGCCAGCAAGTGGATCAACCACAGCCCCAATTCGAAAACCGTATTGCTAGCTGAGGGCGTCGAGCGCGCGGCCGCCACCTTCACCACCCTTGGCCCTTGCCGCACGTTTCGATAGCCGAGCCAATTTCGCATCACACCGTGAAAATTGCCGAGCCCCACGTATAGCCAGAACCGAAAACGGTCGACAGGATGCGATCGCCTTTTTTGATTTTGCCTTGCTTGCGCCAGTAGTCGATGGTCAGCGGCACGGTGGCGGCGGTGGTGTTGCCGTACCACTCGATGGTGTTGAGCGCCTTCTCGGGCGGGATGCCGGCGATCTCGACCACCTTTTGGTTGATGCGCAGATTCGCCTGGTGGGGCACGAACCACGTGATGTCGTTCCAGGTAAGGCCGGTGTCCCGCAGCGCGGCCTGGGCCGAGAGGTTCATGTTGCGCACGGCATTGAGAAACACCCGCTTGCCATCCATGCGCGGATACAAATCGATGTTGGTCTCGCGGTCGCTGGCGTCATAATCGACATACGGCAGCTTCTTGATGTCGAAGATTTTCATGTAGAGGCTCATCGCGCCCGAGCCGTCGGCGTGCACCTTGGTATAGGTAATGCCCTCGCCGGCCTTGGCGTCTTCATCGGCGCCGATCACCATCGCGCCCGCGCCGTCGCCAAAGAGCACCAGCACGTCGCGGCCGCGCGTCGAGTAGTCGAGCGAGTGGCTGTGCAGTTCGGCGCCAACCAGTAAGATCTTCTTATAGATGCCGGCGCGGATAAACGCGTCGGCCATTTGCATGCCATAGATAAAGGCCGAGCACTGCTGGCGAATGTCGTAGCAAGGGCAGTTTTTCTTATCGGGGCCGGCGATGCCGAGCTTTTGCTGCAGAAACACGCCTGCGCCCGGAAAATGGATGTCGGGCGACAGCGTGCCGAAGATGATGCAGTCGATGTCGGTCGCCGCGACGCCGGCATCCGCGAGCGCGGCCTGGCAGGCCGCCAGCGCCAAATCGCTGGTCGCCATGCCGCTGCCGGGGGCGACGAAGCGGCGTTCCTTGATGCCGCTGCGGTCTTGGATCCACTGATCGTTGGTGTCGGTGACCGGCTCGGCCTGGCGCTCGTGCTTGTGGTTGAGATAGCGTAGGTCGTCGTTGGTCACGACATTGTCGGGCACAAACGAGCCAATGCCTAGGATCTTGCTTGCCAGCATGGCTGCTAGGTACCGCAGCGACCACGCAATTGCTACGTGTGCCGGCGCCAAGTCGGTTGGGCGTGGACTAAAGCGAGTCTAGGTCGGCTTCGCCGAGGTCGCCGCAGAGCTCGCGCGCGCGCCGTAGCGCGGCTTCCACATCGACGCGCTGCGCTATCGAGGCAAACTCGCCCCAACGATCATTTGGCTTGGCAATGACCGTTTCATCGCCGATCGCGACGCCCCCGCTGTCGCGCGGTGCGGGGATTGCAGCCGGCACCAGCACGGGTACATGCAACGGCAATTGCGGCAGGCCATCGGGCCCATCGACGAAGCCTTTCTCGAGGCGCTTGGTTAGCAGGCTCATCACCACATCGCGGCTCTCGCGCGTCATGCGTGAAAAGCGCACGCCTATGCCGGCCGGGAGCCTTGGCGCGCTCGTCGCCGGGCGATGCCATTGCACGGTGCCAACGCCAATCAGCGCTGGAAAATCGTTGGCCAGGCGAACCTCGAATTTTACCTCGTCGCCAACGGCCGCCGCGGAATTGGTCGGCAAGAACATCCCCGCGCGCGCGACAAACAGCGCGAACTCGTCGACGAACACCTCCAGGGATTCGTAGTGCAATCGCAACTTGACGCTCGCCGCAGCCATTAATTGATATTCTACATGGTTTACGGCTACCGTGTACGTGCATGCGACGCCTCTTGCCCTTCGCCGCGCTCGCCTTGGGCCTCGCCCTCGCCACGCCCGAAAATGGTGCCGTCGCCTCGCCGCACGGGCCGTCGCTGGCGTCGCCCGCCGCCGGGCCAAGGCTCATCACCACGGGTGGCGATGATGAAACGCCATGGGAGCTCGACGTCCAGGCCTTCACGTACTGGTGCGAGCGCAGCGTAAACGAGGTTGGTCACGTCGCCTGGTTCGCCGAACTCGCGGACGTGTCGCCATCGCAGCGGGCAGGCCTCACCGCGGCGCTCGACGCCTGCGTGAAACGGCGGCGGGACCGCCATGGTCGCGTTGGCCTCGCGCTTCCTCGCGAGCTTGCGGTCAAGGTCGCGCAGGGCAGCGCATTTACCGCGAGTGAGCGCTGGCTGCTCGGCTATGTCGACCACATCATCATCGACGACGACTTGGTGGCTCGTGTCGGCAAGCCGGTAAGCCTCGCGCCCCTGCTCGACAAGCCCGAGTTGCGCGGCGTTGTCGAGTATCGCATTCATGCCACGACGCGCCCGGCGGCGGCGGCGGGGGCCTGCGGATGGCTCGCAAGCCTTGGCAACGCGACGACCACCCGGCTGTCTCGGTTATATGTCTCGCCGGCCTGCGATGAGCTGCTGTCCACCTCGCGCCTGCCGACCTTGGCGGCAGTGAAAGGGCTGACCTCCTCCAGCGCGCTAGCGTTGCGATGGCAAGCCAGGCTGCCCGCCCTCATTGAATTTCAAGTTGCCGATGAACGCGATGATGAGGCGACGGAGGTGGGTATCGGCGCCCCTGCCGCCCTGCTGACCAAGATGACGCGCCTGCGCGTGAGCGATCGCGAGTGGCACGTGCTGCGCGCGCGGCCGCTGCCCTTGCTGCGGGAGCTACACGTTGACGTCGTCTCGCTTTCGCTGGCGCAGGTCGCGGCTTTGACGCATTCGGTGAGCTTTCCTGGCATGCAGCGGCTGACGATTACGGTGCCCTCGCTAGCCCCGGACGTTCACATCGCCCTGTGGAAGCAGCTTGACGTTAGCGCCATGCGCTCGTTTGCGTTGCATGCCAGTACGAGCATGACGGCGCGCGCGGCGACCGCCATGATCGAGAGCGCGCAACTGCCGCGACTTCGCGAATTGGAGTTGGTCGGCGCGGTGCTGAGCGACGAGGCGGTCGCGCTGCTTGCGGCGGCGCGCGCCGCCTTTGGCCTGCAAGCGCTCACTCTCCGCATGGCGGGCGTCGATGGCAAAAAGCTTGCCGTGCTGGCGCGCGCGCGTTGGCTGCGCCCCGCCGTGCTCGATCTCGGGCAGAACCCGCTGCACGGCGAGGCCCTCGCCGCCTTTTCGCGCGCGCCGATCGCGGCGAACCTTAGCGAGTTGCGCCTGGCCGGCTGCGGCCTCGACGACGCCGCGGCCCGCACCCTCGCCGCCACATACGGATTTTTTTCGCTGCGCTACTTAGATCTCGCGCACAACGCCTTTACCGACGCGGGCCTGGCAACATTGCTGCGCTCGGGCAGCTTTGCCAGCCTGTGGTGGCTCGACGTGTTCGGCGGCCGCACCACGCCCAATGCACTCTTGTGCGCGACGCAAATCGCGCGGCCCTTGCCGAGCGCACCGTGCCCGGGCTTGCGCTTGATCACGCGCTAACGCACCGCGACCGGCGCGACCTAAAGGGCAGTTATCCAGGCGCGCGCGGCGTCCAGCGCCTGCGGCAGCTTGGCGACGTCCGCGCCACCACCTTGTGCCATGTCGGCCTTGCCGCCGCCCTTGCCGCCGAGCGCCGTGGCCGCCGCAGACAGCCACTGCCCGGCGTGCACCTTGGCAACCAGGTCCGCGGTGACGACGGTAAACAGCGACACCTTGCCATCGCCTGGCGCGGCCAAAAACACGGCGCCCGAGCCGATCTTGTCGCGCAACGCGAGGCCGGTTTCGCGCAGCACCTTGGCGTCATCGGTGTCGATGGTGGCGATCAGTGTCTTGATGCCGCCGATGACCACCGCGTCTTGCAACAGATCGCGACCGCCACCGCCGGCGAGCTTGGCCTTGAGCTTCTCGAGCTCCTTGTCCGTCGCCTTCATGCTGTCCATGAGGCGCGCGACCTTGGCCGCGACCTCGAACTTGCCCGCCTTGAGCTTTTCGCCCGCGGCGTCGAGCTCGACCTCGAGCCGCCGCACGTAGTCGAGCGCGCCGACGCCCGTGACCGCCTCGATGCGCCGTACGCCTTGCGCGATGCCAGCCTCGCTGATGATCTTAAGCAGGCCAATGTCGCCGGCGCGCGCCACGTGCGTGCCGCCGCAGAACTCCAGCGACTCGCTGCCAATGTGCACGACGCGCACGACGTCGCCATATTTCTCGCCAAACATCGCCACCGCGCCTTTTTTCTTGGCGTCGTCGATCTTGAGAACTTCAACCACCGAGTCGACGTTGCCGCGAATCTGTCGATTCACCAGGGCTTCGACCTCACGCAGCTGATCGTCGGTCATCGGCGAAAAGTGGGCAAAGTCAAAACGCAGGCGGTCGGCCGAGACGAGCGATCCTTTTTGCGCGACGTGGCTGCCCAGCACCGTGCGCAGCGCATGGTTAAGCAAATGCGTCGCAGAGTGATTTGCGCGCGTCTGCGCCCGCTTGTCGGCGTCGACGGCAAATTGCACGGCGTCGCCCACGGCGAGTTCGCCGGCAATTACCTCGCCAAAGAGTACGAACATGTCGCCCGTAGGCTTCTTGGTGTCTTCGATGCGCACGCGCGCGCCGGCCGCGGTGGTGAGTTCGCCCTGATCGCCGGCCTGCCCGCCCGACTCGGCGTAAAATGGCGTTTGGTCAAACACCAGCGCCACCTCGGCGCCGAGCTTCGCGGCGGCCACTTGCTTGCCGTCGACCACGATTGCCTTAAGCGAACCGGTGCCCGTCAGCTCGTCATAGCCGGTGAACTTAGTTGCCGGCACGTCGTTGGCGATCGCCTTGAACACGCCCGAGACCGCCTCTTGATCCGAGCCGGTAAAGCGCGAACGCTCGCGCGCCGCCGCCAGCTCGGCGTCAAAGCCGGCGCGGTCGACGCCAAAGCCGCGTTCCTCGGCGATGATCTCGGTGAGATCTTGTGGAAAGCCAAACGTGTCGTACAGCGTAAAGACGGCCTTGCCTGGCACCTTAGTCTCGCCCTTGCCGCGCATGCGGCCAAATTCAGTCTCGAGCAAATCCAGGCCGCGATCGAGCGTAGCGCGAAATCGCTTTTCTTCTTCGAGCGCGACCTCGACGATGGTTTGCTTGCGCTCGGTCAGCTCGGGAAACTGGCCGCTCATCTCGACGATCACGCGCTCGCACACGCGATGCATGAAAGGCTCGGTGATGCCGAGCAGCTTGCCGTGGCGTACCGCGCGGCGAAAGATGCGGCGCAGCACGTATTCGCGCCCGGTCTTGTCGGGAAACACGCCATCGGCGATTAGAAACGCCGTCGCCCGCGCGTGGTCGGCAATCACCCGCAGCGAGGTGTCGGTGGTTAGGTCGCCACCATACGTGACGCGCGCCAAGGCGGCCGCATCGTGCAAGATCGGCAAAAATAGGTCGGTGTCGTAGTTCGACGGCTTGCCCTGCAGCACGCTGGTGACGCGCTCAAGCCCCGCGCCGGTGTCGATCGACGGCGCCGGCAGCGCGAGCAGCGGCCCGCCCGCCACCTTGCGTTCAAATTGCATGAACACCAGGTTCCAGATCTCAAGCCAGCCCTTCCACGACGCCGGATCGGTGGTCGGCCATGCGGGCACCGCGCCGTCCTGAAAATAATGCAGCTCCGAGCACGGACCCATGGGCCCGACGTCGCCCATCATCCAAAAATTGTCTTTCATGCCAAGGCCAATGATGCGCTCGTCGCTAAAGCCGGTGACGCGCTTCCACATCGCGCGCGCTTCGTCGTCGGGGCCCAGCCCCAGCGACGGCTCGCCGCCAAACACGGTGATGCACATGCGCGAGGTGTCGATGCCGAGCTTGTCGGTCAGCAGCGTCCACGCCCAAGCGATCGCCTCTTCCTTGAAGTAATCGCCAAACGAAAAGTTGCCGAGCATTTCAAAAAAGGTGTGATGCCGCGGGGTCTTGCCGACTTCATCGAGGTCGTTGTGTTTGCCGCCGGCGCGCAGGCATTTTTGCGACGTCGTCGCGCGCTTATAGGCGCGGTGCTCGACGCCGGTGAAGACGTCCTTGAACTGCACCATCCCTGCGTTGGTAAACAGCAACGTCGGATCGTTACTCGGCACCAGCGCGCTCGAGGCGACCTGCTCGTGGCCGTGGCTCGCGAAAAACTCGAGAAATGTACGCCTAACGTCGGCTGCCTTCATCACCGGCGCACCCTACCAAATTCGCCACCCCATAGGCGGCGCCATCCGGGCTGAATTGCGCTCAACCTCTGCCAGCTGACGCGGCCTAAAAGTTGAAGCCCGATTGCAGATAACCCGACATGAAATTGTCGCGCGCCCCGCTGACGTCGATGTCGGTGGGGTCATTGTCGCGATTGTTCGACAGCTCGCCGTTGCCACCAAAGGTGTGGGAAAAGCGGCTGTAGCGAAACCCTGCGCGGATATAGACCTTTTTGGTCGCCAGAAAGTCAAAGGCGGCATCGAAGTCAAAGCCCAGCACCTTGGTCGCGCCATACTGATCTTCGCGCTGCAAGTCGCCGGTGCTCATCATGATGAACACCCGCCCATCGACGATAAACTTGGTGCTCTCACCAATCGGCAGGCGCAGCCCCATGCCGGGATCGAGGTATTTATAGGTCACGCTAGGCACGTCAAAGCGGACGTCGCCGGGCAGCGCCGCAAGCGTACTGGTGTCGAAGACAAACTTGAGCTGATTGTAGCGCAGCTGCGCCTGCACCACCGGCCCAGTTTGCGCCTTGCCGACCAACCAACGATACGCGCCGCCGATGGCAAACGACTCCTGCTTGGTGGGGACGGGCACCGAGCGCTCGGCGCCACCGTCATCGCGATAACTCACGCGCGACTCGATCTTCAGCACCCGATCATACGAGGCGAGCAGGCCAATGCGCCGCAGCTTGGGCGCCATCGTGTGAGATTTCGCGGTGGGAAATAGCTCCATTTGCGCGCCGACCATCACCACCGGAAAGCCGAGATACCCTTGTGGTTGGTCGGCGAGCAGCGGATCGGTGGTGAATTGCAGGCGGCGCAAGGAGGCGCCAAGGCCGCCGCGAATGACGAGCAGCTGATCGCGCTTGTCCGGTGGCAGCGGCGTGGACGGCTCATCGTCGGCATCGAGATCACGCTCGCGACGGGACTTGCTGCGCGACCGCGGGGCCTCGTCCTCCTGGGCGGCGTCTTCTTCGTCGACTTCGTCGCGGGCGGGTCGTTTCTTGGCGGCGCGTTTGGCATCCCTGTCCTCGCGCGCATCGCGGTCCTCGCGTGCGTCACGGTCATCGCGGTCATCGCGGTCATCGCGGTCATCGCGGTCGACGTCTCGATCACGCTCGCGCCGAGGCGGCGCTTCGTCGCGCGCGGCTTCTTCGTCGCCCCCTCCGTCGCGAATCGCGCGCATGTCGCCTATGGCCCCGAGCAGCCCGGCGCGCACACGTTTTTCTTCGTCGGCCGAGAAGGTCGTCGTCGCGGTCGTCACGTTGATCGTCTTAAGCGTCTCGCCGGTCGCCGTCTCGCGCACGCGAATCATCAGCGAATAGCCCATGCCGCGGCGCTGCACCGATCCACTGATGACGCCATCGACGCGCGCCTTGGTCGCAACCTTGCGAAGTTGCTCAGGCGTGTTAGCGCCGGTGCCGCCGTCGCGCTTCCACTTTGCGGCGTCGATCAGCGTATTGCCTGGTTCGACGATGTCCGCGACCTGGTCGGTAAACGTGTCGCCCGCGGGTCCCGACAAGGGCATCAGCACCAAGCGGCGCCCGGCGGCGGCCAAAGAGGCGTGGCACATTAAGAAAAGCAGAAGGGCCGTGGCCACCCCCGTCGAGAGCCTGCTCCGTTGTGCCTGTGTTGCTGCCATATTTACTTTCCAAAGCGATCGATTTCGAACTCGTCCTTGCCGCCGTGCTCGCCGCCGCCTTGGTCGTCGCCGCCGCTCCAGCCGCTGCCACCGGCATTGCTGTTGCCGCCGGTCGTACCGCCCTGAACGCCGCGAAAGAGCAGCGCGAAGTCCGATGGACTGGTCGAGTTCTTCACCGCTTCTTCGTACGTCACGAGGCGGTTCTTCACCAATTCCGCCAGGCTCTGATCGAAGCTGATCATGCCGTAGGGGTGCATGCCTTCTTTAATTGCGTCATTGATCTCGCGGGTGCGCATCGGGTCTTCGATCATTTCGCGGATGCGCTCGGTGGTCACCATGATCTCAACCGCGGGCACCATGCCCTTGCCATCGGCGCGGGGCACGAGGCGTTGCGAGATGACGCCGCGCAGGACGGCGCCAAGCGCCAAGCGGGCCTGAGATTGTTGGTGCGACGGGAACATCGAGATAATCCGCGTGATGGTTTCGGTGGCATCCACCGTGTGCAGCGTAGAAAGCACCAAGTGACCAGTTTCCGCCGCGGTGAGCGCAATCTGGGTGGTCTCAAAATCTCGCATTTCGCCGACCAAGATGACGTCGGGGTCTTGCCGCAGGGCGGCGCGCAGGGCCCGCGCAAACGACATGGTGTCAAAGCCCACCTCGCGCTGATTGATGACGCTGCGCTTGTCCTTGAACGTGTACTCGATGGGGTCTTCGCAGGTCACGATGTGATACGCATAGCGCGTATTAATGTAGTCGATCATCGCCGCCAGCGTGGTCGACTTGCCGGAGCCGGTAGCGCCGGTGACGAGCACGACGCCGCGATGCTGGTCGGCGAGCCCCAAGATGGTCTTGGAGAGGTGGAGGTTCTCAAAGCTCGGCACCTCGGGCGGGATGAGCCGCATGACCATGCCGACGGTGCCGCGCTGCTGGAAGAGGTTGACGCGATAGCGCACGCCATCGGGCGTGCCATAGGCCATGTCGATGTCGAGGTTGGTCTCAAAATCGGCGCGCTGCTTGTCGTTCATCATGTGCACGGCAAACGTCGCGATCGCCTCGCGCGTCAGCGCCGGCACGTCGCGCACCGTGCGCAGGTCGCCCTTGATGCGAAAAATTGGCGGCATGCCCGCCTTGAGGTGGACGTCCGATGCGCCGAGCTGCCTGGCGGCGCCGAGCACGCGATCGAGTAATTGGCTCATCTAACAAAATGGTACCGCCAGCCCGTTTGCGGTTGCAAATCTGCCGCCTGCTATCTTGGGTGTGGCGATGTAGGTATGGTACTTGTAAACGCAATGGGCAAGCGCGCGACGAGCCACGGCGAAGACTCGGCGACACGCACCTACAGCCAACTTGATCGCGCGTCACGCGCCGCGCCGTTGTCTGGCTGGGTGATCGCCTTGCTCTCGCTCGACGTCGCCTTGGTGACGGCAGGCGCGCTGCTCTGGCTCAGCCGCTAACGGGAACGCCGACGCTCACACCTCGTGCGGCATAAGCCGCCGCGGTGCGCGAAAATACCGCAGCGGCGAGTAGAAGACAAAGTTCGAGACGCGCGCGGTGTAGATATCGGCGTAGTCGTTGACCTGCTCGCCAAAGCGGCTGTTGTCATTGGCCTCGCGCAGGCATGAACCCCAATGAGGGTTGTAGCCGCGCTCGATCATGGTCTGCAGCGACACCACTTCCTCGGCCATGATTTCCATGCGTTCGCGCAGGCGATCGATTGATATTTTGAGTTGCTTGCGCGTGTCTTCAAGCCGCGTCACGGTTGGCAGCGAGAGCACGGAGGTATCCTCAAGCGTGCGGACGATGCGCTTGTAGCGCAGGGTCTGAAAATCCATTTCGGACTCCAGGTTGCGGCGGCGGCGATCGAGCAGCTCGAGGTCGCGAATCGGCCCCTCAAACCTTTCCGCGACGGCGACCTCGCGATCGAGCTCTTGCAAGACCATGGCGGTGCGCCAGTTGTGCTGCTTGCGCAGGCGCAGGATATCGCCGTAGATGTGGTCGCCGATGTAGAGCACGCGATCGCCGCTAACGCGGGTGAATTCTTCGAGCTGCGCCGAACTGCCGCCTTGGTAGACCTTGTCGCGCATAAAGCCCTTGACCTCATCGGGCAGCGGCTGGCCGGTCGCGAGGTCGATCTGCGAAAACGGGCGCTGTTGGCTAAAGAACAGCGGCTTGGCGCCGCCAACGATCACCAGGTCGAAATACTGGCGCCAGCTCGAATAGCCGCTGATCGCGCCGTTTAGCAAATACGACATCACGGCGTCGGTGTAGTCGTAGAGCGAATTCGTGAGCAAAAAAAGCTTTTTGCCCGAGCTGCGCAGCTTGTGCAGCGTCTCCGCCAGCTGATCGTCCTTCATGATATACGACGCGAGATCGGCCTTGATGATGGTCTTGAGCGAGTCATCGCGATGCGCGAGATCGATCGAGGCGCGGATGTCGCTAAACAGCTTGCTGTAGTCGACCGCCGTCGCCGAGGTGTCATACCAATCGACCAGCGTCGCGTACATGACGGCCTCGGGGAGGCCAAACAGCGTATCGATCCATTCGTAGCGATCCGCCGAGAGGTTGATCTTCTCGTTGCGATAGACCGTTTTGCGCTCGTCGCGCGTGAGCTTGCGAAAGCCGTGAAAGCACCGCCCGACATGCGCGTGGCGGTCCATCTTGAAAATATTGCCCAGCTCGCGGTCGACGACGATGCCGCGGATGGCCCACGACGGGTCATACGTCAGCCCGCGAATCGCCTCGGGGTAGCCGTAGATCTTGATCATGTTGTCGAGCGTGAGCTGAATCGACAGCGCCTCGAGGCGATCTTGATGGTAGAGCGCGATCGTGTAGTCCATGTCGAAGCCGACCATGTCGATCGAATCCATGCGCAGGTTGCGATTGCAAAAGATCCGCCGGCGCCGCGAGATATCGAATTCGATGTCGCTATCGCCGAGCAGTAAGGCCGCCGCCGCGTCGGCGTCGGGCATAATAGGAGCCATGGCAAAATGGTAGCAGCTAGCCTGGCCACGCCGCAGCGGCGCCAACCCAGAAAGCGGCGACCTTCATGGACTTACACCCGGGCGTGGCCGGCCCCGAACCGACGTCAGACCCACGGCGTAGCTTGCGCGCCATGGCCCAGACGACCGTCGCGCTCCCGCCGTCATTTAACCGCCAACATGACCCATTTATAGAACTAATTTCGACCGCGCAAATCGCCACCCGGGTTGCCGAGCTCGGCGCACAAATTACCAAGGACTACGGCGAGCTCGTCGTCGCCAAGGAGGTCATCGTGATCGGCGTGCTCAAGGGGTCGTTTTTGTTTATGGCGGATTTGGTGCGGCACATTGCGCTGCCCGTCTACGTCGACTTCATCAGCATCGCCTCATATGGCGATGCCACCGAGTCCACCGGCGTTGTGCAAATCACGCACGACCTGACGCGCTCCATCGAAGGCAAACACGTCATCATCGTCGAGGATATCGTCGACACCGGCCACACGGTGCACTATCTCATGCAAAATCTCGCGACCAGGCGGCCAGCCAGCGTGCGCTTGGCGTCGCTGCTACACAAGCCCGAGCGCGCCGAGCGCGACATCAAGATCGACTATCTCGGCTTTACGATTCCGAACAAATTCGTGGTCGGCTACGGCCTCGATGCGGCCCAGCTTTGGCGCAATCTGCCATATATCGGTTACGTCCCCAACGCCTAAGCGTGCCCCGGAGCCAACATGACCACCACGCGCGACAAGCAACTCCCCAAGGTTCTCTTCGAGATTGGCAAGACCATTGGCTCGGGGCTCGAACCCGAGCGCATCTTAACGCGCATTTCGGAGCTAACGTGCGGGCTCATCTCGGCCGACGCCTGCTCCGTCATGCTGCTCGATGCGTCGCGCCAGCGCCTGCTGGTCAAGGCCGCGTATGGCTTGCGCACCGAGCGCGTCGCGCAGCTGTCGTTTGCCGTCGGCGAAGGCGTCGCCGGCTGGGTGCTCGAGACCGGCGAGACCGCGCTCATTCCGGACGTTCGCTACGACACCAGGTTTGTCCGCCGCGACGGCTCCCGCACGCCAATCCTATCACTTTTGTGCGTACCGCTGATCTCGCGCGGCGATCGCGTGGGCGTGATCACGGTCACCGCTTCGCGCGCGGCGGTGTTTTCTGGCGAGGACGCGGAGATCTTAGGCTTCATCGCCGCGACCATCGCGCTTGACCTTGAAAACGTGCGCTTGCACCGCGTCGCGGTAACCGATGCGCTGACCGGCGCGTACAACCGCGAGTTTCTCGGCCAACAACTGCCTATCGAAATCGATGCCGCGCGTAGCCGCAAACAAGGCTTGTCGGTGGCCATGGTCGACGTCGATCATTTTAAATCGATCAACGACCGCTTTGGCCACGACGTCGGTGACGTCGTGCTTGCGGAGGTCTCGCGCCGCTTAAAATCTGCCACGCGTGGCGGCGACTTGCTCATTCGCTACGGCGGCGAAGAATTCCTCGTCGTGCTGCCGCGTGCCGATGCCGCCAGCGGCCTCGAGGTAGGTGAGCGCATGCGCGTACGTGTCGAAGAGTCACCGATCGTCATTACCCACGCCGACGAGCGCCTCGAGCTTTCCGTGCGCGTCTCCGTCGGCGTCGCCACGCTGCGCACCATCGATGCTAGCGAGACCGCCGCCGAGCTCATCAAGCGCGCCGACGCCGCGCTCTATGCCGCCAAGGCCCGCGGCCGCAACCGCGTCGAGCAAGCCGCGTAGTTGGTGTAGGCTCGCGGCGTGGCTGATGAGTCAACGACGAAGGGCAAGACGCCGGCGCGCGGACGGGTCGCGCTTTGGGTGTTTGTGGTTTCGGCGGCCGCACTCGGCCTGTTGATGGTGCGCTTATCTTGCGGTTTGGCGTCAAATGCCACGACGGCGGCGATCGATGCAGGCCCCACCAAGGTCAAGGCGAGCCCGTGGCGCGGGCGGCGAATTGGCACGGGCGTCGATGCGCTAGCCGCCATGCGCCGCAGCCTGCAGGAGCAGCACGGCTCCGCGATTGGGCTATTTGTCTTTGATGACGTCGATCCCATCGGCCAGCTTCGCCTGGAGGGCCGGGTTGTCGACGCCAACGGGAAAGGGGTCGGTGGCATAGATGTATTCATCAGCGGCGTACCCAGGCGCACGACGCTCACGGAGCCCGACGGCTCGTTCTATTTCGACGAACTCATCCCACAGCTCTATCGCTTGTATGCCCGAGGCGACGCTGGGTCGGCCGGGCCCTTGTGGTTTCAACTAACCGAGCGCACGGAATCTATCACCTTGGTGCTGCAGGCGGGCGGTGAGCTAGTGTTCTGGGTAAAGACGACGCAAGGCGCTCCGGTGGCAAATGCCACGGTCGCCTTGTCGGCGTATGAGGCGCTGCTAGGCGCAGACTCACCTGCCTTTGAGATCGCCGCGCTAACGGACGCGACAGGGCAAGCGATGTTCAGCCGGCTGCCACATGTCACGATCCGCTACACGGTATCGGCCGACGGCTATGCGAGCTCGGGTTTTGACTTCACCAGGGTGCCGGCCCTACGCCATGAAATCGACGTGGTGATCGATCCTGCGGCGCTCGTTCACGGCCTGGTGCTGCAGGCCGACGGCGTTCCCGTAGCGGATGCGTGTGTGAAGCGCTGGCCGGATGTGCCGTGCCAGGCTACGACCGATGCAGCTGGGACCTTCTCGATTGCGCCTGAGGTGAATCGTACTAAGTATGCATATTTATTCTTTGTCACTCATCCTCAGTGGGGTTGGGGCTACCCCGCCAAACCCGAGGGCAAAGGGACAACGTCCGAACCCTACGTAGTGCGGTTGCCGCCGTATCGTCGCGTCAGCGGGGTGGTCCTGCAGAGCGGCGGTGAGCCCGTCGCTAATGCCTTAGTCCGCCTTGGCATTCAACCAGTCGAGCATCCCGATAGCACGATGCCAGTTGGTGGGGTGGTAGCAAGCGACGAGCAAGGACAGTTTACGCTGCTCGTGCCAAGCAAGGTGGGGTGCACTCTGATTGCTTTCAATGGCGAGTACACCTCAACCGCGGTGAAGATTGATGCCAGCGATGAGGCGCCCGCGCCCGTCGAGCTGCGCATGCTAGACGGTGCCACGTCGGCGATACGCGGCCGGGTATTCTTGGCCAGCGGCGAGCCCGCAGAGGGCGCGCAGATAAGTTCCCGCTTAGCGTATGTGCAACGAACAACTGAAGACGCAAGTGTACTGCGAGGCCCGGCCACGGCCCTAACCGATGCGGAGGGCGTGTTTCAGCTAACCGGCCTCGAAGCAGAGAAGTATGAGCTTACGGCATGGGATGCGAGTTCCACGGGGCGCCGTCATCCATCGGCGAGGGTCATCGCTGTCGCAGGGGCGACCAACGTGGAGATTCGATTGCCGGCATGGGGATCAGTGATTGCAACGGCACATCAGGCAAACGGGTTGCCAGTGGCGAAATCGGTCATGCTAATCCTGACCTCAACGTCAACGACGCCCCGAAGAACGCCCGGCATATCAACAAAAAACAGCGAAGGCAAGGTGCGCTTGGATGGCGTGGCGGTGGGCACGTATGAGGCGCAGCTTGTTTCAGCTGGCCCTATTACCGCGACGTTTCCGGTAGTGGTAACACGCGCCGGAGAGGTGGTTGACACGGGCGTTCACGTGCTAGAGAGCAAAGACTGAGAAAACCCTATGGTAGCCGTACCCATTGCAGCGTTGAAAATGGGCGCTGCGAGACGTTGTAGAGTTCCTCGGCACCGTTGTTGCGCACTTTCACTAGATACGTGCCGGCGCCGTATCTGGCATCGATTTCGCACGAAATGACGTCGAACCCTTTGGCCGCGGCGTCCTTTACTATTCTGCTGGCACCGCCCGCGAGGGCGCGGAACACTAACACCCCAACGCCAACCATTAGAAACAGAAAAAATAGGGCTCGCATGCGCAGAGTCTAGCCAAGCGCAGTGATCATCGCAAATACGCCAGCTAAGGGTGTAGGGGCCCCTTAGCCTGGGGCAAGGGGCCCGCTACCTACGCTCCTAGACGCCCGGGCCTTGGCGGGACTGGGCCGGTAGGTAGCGTTTACCCATGCCAAATGGGGCTCGGCGCATGGCCCAGGGATTGCACTTGTCTTGGGCATGAAAATTATTGAGAGTTCCTTAATCGCAGCCCTCCTGCTGGTAAATATTGCCACTCCAGCAACCAGTCACGCGACTCGGCAACCCAGCAACGCGCAACGAGATCGTGCGGTCGGAAAGTCGTTTGCACGACCGGTACATGCCGGTAAGCCACGTCGCAACAACTTGCTGTCTCCGACGGCCAAAGCCAACGCCGCGGTGAAGCCGCTGGAGGTGCCAGCAAGCAAGCGAACGGCGGTGCAGCGGACCTCGAGGAGCAGACCGGCCTTTAAGGTCGTCTTGAACCGCCTGTCAGGTGTTGCCCAAATGCTGGTCGGCGCTTTTCTCGGTGGGCTCGCGGGCGGGTCGATTGAAACCGCGCTTCAATTGAACGAACCCTTTCTAGTTGGCTTCGCGATCATAGCCTCCTTGGTGGGGTTTAAGTTCGCTGTCGATGGCATCGAAATCATTGACGCGGAAATTAAGGAGTCAGTTCAGCGCCGCGCTAGCGCACAATAGTCGAGCAGGGTCGCTTTCGCAGGTGTAATGCGCGGCTGTGAAGCATGTCACGGTCAACTCACTGTCCGCGAAAGTATATGCGTTGACAGCATTGAGGTCACCACGCTACCAATGGCAGGTGCGTATCTTGATTTTTATAGGCGTTCTCACCGCTTTCGTAATTGGTGGATGTGGGGGAGTGCGTGTTTGACGAACAAGTTCGCGGTATTGTGCGCGACTCATCGGGCGCGCCGATTGCGGGCGCAACCGTGACGACGTGTGATGATGGCAACCGTTGTGACGTTGGCGGGACCGCGTGCCGATCGGTTGTAACGGCCAGCGATGGTGCTTTCGAGCTCTCCGTTGAGCAATGCTCGCCATCGGTTAATCAATGCGAGTTGAGGCCGATTGTGATAACCATGGATGGATGCACTTCCATCGATGCGCAGCCCGCACACAATGGAACCGCCGTGCTTTCGTTTGAGTTGGCGTGCACGTAGCGCGCGTACGGCGCTTACAGCGGCGACAGCTCGGGGTGCTCTAGCTTGCGCACGAGGTCTTCGTATTCGCCGGTGGTGGCAAAGACGCCGAGTTGGAAGTCGGCTTGGGTTTTGCCGGATTGCACGATGCCTTCGAGTGGCCACAACAGCCCCACGGCGGACGCGTCGAGTGCGGCGAGGCCAGTGCGCGCGATGGCAAGCAAGTCGCGCGCCACGTCGTGCAGCGTGCCGCTGCGATGCGGCAACTTGGTCGCAAGGCCCTGCACGGCCACGTCATCGAGTAGCGCGTCGCGCTGAGCTAACGTCAGCGGTGCCAGCAAGGCCGTGGCAGCTTTGCGAGCCCCGGCATCGTAAAGCAGCCCACGCGCAAGCGGCGCCAACGCGGCAATCATCGGCAGCGAGCCACAGTCGCAGCTACGGATTTCGATGTATTTTTTAAGGCGCGTCTCCGGAAATAGCGTCGAGAGATGCAGCGCCCAATCGGCCTGCGTCGCGCGCTCGCCCCCGTGCCCTTCGGCCATGAAGCGGCGAAATGACATGTTGCCGACGTCGCGATAGCCACCGCGATAAATGAAATACATCGGGACGTCGAGTGCCCATTCGGCGTACGCCGTGAAGATATCGTCGCGCTCAAACACAAACGGCAACAAGCCGGTGCGCGCGCGATCGGTATCGCGCCAGATATGCGCCCGCACGCTGGCAAAGCCGCCCGCACGGCCCTCCACCACCGAGCTATTGGCATAGAGCGCCGTCAGCACCGGCGCGATCGAAAACGCGCAGCGCATTTTCTCGGCGGCGTCCTGCTCGTCGGAAAAATCGAGGTTGACCTGCACCGTTGCGGTGCGCAGCATCATGTCGAGGCCGCGGCTGCCCAC
The DNA here is from genome assembly GCA_016716835.1 of Myxococcales bacterium. Lineage (NCBI taxonomy): Bacteria > Pseudomonadati > Myxococcota > Myxococcia > Myxococcales > Myxococcales bacterium. Next base: position 2,121,388 of record JADJUW010000001.1, read on the forward strand.
TTTGGGCATGTAATCGCGCATCACCGCGTAACGCGCCTTGGGCATCCACGGCACGTCGCCGCGCGCGCCCCATGGACGAAACCCAGCGCGCAGCCACGCGATGCCATGCTCTGCCGAAATCTGCCGCAACACCTTGGCGTAGCTAGCGAGCAGCTCCGCGAATTCCGCATCTTTGGCCACGGGCGGCCCCGCGAGCTCGAGCTGCCCACCCGGCTCGATCGTTATCTGCGACGCGCCCGAGCTTAGCGCAATGGTGGCCATCTTCGATAATGGGCGTCCAGCCGCGCGCGGCAAATGCAGCCAACACGGCGCCAATGCCATGTGGGCCGTCATAGCCAGGCGCATGCGAGGGCCCGCCGCTGCCATCGCGCCTCACGCCGATCAACTCGTGCTCGGTGCCGATGCGCCACGCGGCCGCCGGCTTGTTGCCCGTCGCGAAATACGCGGTGAGCTCGCGGGCTGAGGTGACGGGGACATGCTCTGACTCGTTGACGATGTGCACGGGTGGACCTTGGCGGCAACGTACGGTGGGGGCCAGGGCACGTCAACCAGCATGTCACCTCAACCGGCAGGCCCGCCTGCCGTGATAGGTTCGCCACATGATTGACACACCGGCCACGCAGAAGGACCGTCTCCTGGCGCTCTTGCGGCAATACGCGTTTGCCGAGCGTGAGGTTACGCTGTCGTCTGGCAAAAAATCGAATTTCTATATCGACTGCAAGCAGGTCACGCTCGATGCAGAAGGCCACGTGCTCATTGGTCAGCTGCTGTCGACTATGCTGGCCGAGGTCGCGCCGACGGTCACCGCCATCGGCGGCCTTACCATGGGAGCCGATCCCATTGCGTCCGCTATCGCCACCATGAGCTTCGTCGGCGGCCGCCCGCTGCATGCCTTCTATGTCCGCAAGGAAGCCAAGGGGCACGGCACCGGGCAATGGCTGGAGCGCGCCGCTCGCATCGCGCCAGGCTGCGATGTCGCGGTCGTCGAGGACGTGGTCACCACGGGCGCTGCATCTATCACGGCGGTGCAGCGCGTCGCCGAGGCCGGCTACCGCGTCGCCTGCGTGCTAACGATTGTCGACCGCATGGAGGGCGGCCGTGAGGCAATTGAGGCTCATGCGCCGCTGCACGCACTGTTTCGCCGCACCGATTTCCTGGCCAAATAGCGCCGCCATTTGATGCGCGGCCCGCTAAAGCCCTTTAAACTTACGCGATGAAGCTGCGTTTCCGTCGATGCCTTGGTGCCGCCCCCTGGCCTGCCTGATCGCGGTGGTGGGCTGTGGCAAAACGCCCCCCATCTCGTTCTCGACCACGGTGGCATCGCCGCCACCCGAATCCATCAAGCTCAAAAAGGTAAAGAAAAGCTACGAGCTGGTGACGCGGGCGTGGACGCGGCACGGCCTAGTTACCGCCGACTATCAACAAATCATCGAGGTCTATGCGACGCTGCGCAGCCCCGAGTGGGCCACCGCGTCGCTGCGTCGCGAATTTGCCTTCGCCTCGCCGAGCCTAGACACCCGCGACGCCAAAGTCGCCGCGATGCAAAAACGCAGCGAAGAGTTCGTCGAGTTTTCGATCCTCGTGAGCACCTGGGACCGCGCCGAAAACATCCTGCATCGCATGGAAAAATCGCCGTGGACCGTCTCGATGGTCGGCGACAATGGCGAAATCGTGGCCCCGATCGCCATCGAACGCGACAAACGCCCCGACTATGTGATTCGCGCCGAGTTTCCCGCCCATGGCGACTTCTCGACGGCCTACAAGGTTCGCTTTCCCAACCAGGGCTTGCTAGCGCCTGAGCGAGCGGCGCTTACGTTGCGTGTGTACGGCGTGCGCGGCGCCATCGAGATGACGTGGCGCAATGGCGAGACCGTCTCTAAATACTATTGAACGACGCGCAGGGCGCGCGCTTACCAACCCAGCAGCCGGCGCCACCACGGCTTGGCGGCCAGCTCGCCACGCTCGCGCTCGATCGTCAGCGTTTGATCACTGACGTCACTCGAGAAAAAAGCCTCATCCAAATCGCTAAAGCTATCGGAGGCCGACGACGATGGCGCGGCAACGGGAACCGCGGTCACAGCTCGCGGCGCCGGCATGCTCGGGCGCGCGCCGACCATGGCCGCATTTTGCACGATGATGGTGCTCGAGCTGACGCTGGTGGGTTGCATGGCGCCATCGGGCACAACCGGTGCCACCAGCGCGGGCGCATCGGACGGCGCACGCGACCGCTCAGGCCCGGGCACGACGGCAAATTCGCCGCTCGCCGAACGGTGGCGAGGCGAGGCCGCGGCGAGGGCCGCCGATGTCTCGGTTGTTGGCCCGTCCGGCGTCGGCGCCAGCGCGCCTGCGGCAGCCGCTAACGCATCCTGCGTCTCGGCAGAGGGGCGGCGTGCTCGAGGCGGCGTCGGGCTCGTGGCGGCAGCGGCGCTCGCCCGATTTGCGCCGCGTTTCTTCGCCATAGCCCCAATCTAGCGTGATTTTTGCTGCGGCGAAACCGGAAGTTGCCGCTAAGACTCTCGCGCCGCTGCCGATACCGGGTACCATGCGCCCACGTCTGTGCTGGTGCTAGAAGTTCTTCACGGGACGGCGACTCAAGCGGTCTTCGAGTGTCGCGAGACGCCCATCACCATCGGGCGGGCCGCGGCCAACACCATCGCGCTCGATAACGTACATCTCTCAAGCGAGCACGGCACGATTCGCCGTGAGGGCAACACCCACATCTATCGCGATCTGCGCTCGACCAATGGCTCGGCGCTCGAGCGCGCCGGGCACCGCATCGCCATCGATGCGACGCGTAATTTCGAATGCGTGATCGAGCATGGTGACGTGCTGGTGCTAGGATCACTCAAGCAACCCGTCATGCTCCGCGTCCGCGTTTCGCAGCGCAGCGAAACCAGCGACGACGCCGAGGCGGGCAGCGATGGCGCCGGCACCGAGCACATTATCGCCAAGCGCGCCATCGGCGACCTGCCGTCAGTCGCCACCCAGCTTGAGCACGATCCCGTGTCGGCGCTGCGGGTGTACAAAGCGCTGCAGCGCCTTTCGGCCCGTGTCGACGAGGGCGCTACCCTCGCGACAACCGCCGAGGCCATCTTCGAGCTGCTGCCGCGCGCGACCCATGTCACCATCCTGCTGCGCGCCGAGGTCGATCGCGACAAATACGTCATTGCCACCGCGACGCAACGCGATGGGCAAGCCTTGGCGGCGAGCGACGTGCGCGCCAGCCGCAGCGTCTTGCGACGCGTGCTAGCCGACCGCGCCGGCCTGCTGCTCGCCAACGCGGCGCAGGAACTCTCCGCATCGCAATCGATCTTGGCTGCCAACATCCAATCGACCATCGCAGTGCCGCTGTGGCGCGGCGAGGACATCATCGGCGTGGTGCAGGTCGACAACCGCTCGTCGGGCATGTTCCTCGAAAACGACCTCGAGGTCATGCTGCTGATCGCCAGCCAGGCCGCGCTCGCCATCGACAACGCGCGCCTGTTCGCCCAGGTGACGCGCGCCGCCGACCAGGCTCGCGGCGAAAACAGCTACCTCAAGCAGCGCGCGCACAAGGCGGAGTTCACCCAGATCATCGGCGAGGCCGCGTCGATGAAGGCGGTGCTCAGCCAGCTCGAGCGCGTCATTAATACGCGCGCCACCGTGTGCATCGAAGGCGAGACTGGCACCGGTAAAGAACTCATCGCAAGCGCCGTGCATTACCAATCAGTTCGCCGCGACAAGATGTTTGTCGCGCAAAACTGCGCGACCCTGCCCGAGCACCTGCTGGAATCCGAGTTATTCGGCCACAAGCGCGGCGCCTTCACCAGCGCCGACAGCGACAAGAAGGGGCTCTTTGAGCTCGCCCACGGCGGCACCATGTTTCTCGACGAAATAGGCGAGATGCCGCAGCCACTGCAGGCCAAGCTGCTACGCGTGCTGCAAGAAGGCACCATCCGCGCGGTCGGCGCCGTCGAAGAAAAGGCCATCGACGTCCGCATCATTTGCGCCACCAACCGCGACCTGCAGGCCGAGGTCGACGCCGGGCGCTTTCGCCAGGACCTCTTTTATCGCCTGATGGTATTTCCGATTCGCCTGCCACCACTGCGCGAACGCCGCGAAGACATCCCGCTGCTCGCCGCTCATTTCTTACGCCGCTTCTGCGATGAGATGCGCGTCGTCGTCGACGGCTTTACGCCCGAAGCCCTGCTCGCGCTGCAGCACTATCACTGGCCGGGCAATATTCGCGAGCTCGAAAATGAAATCCAACGCGTCGTGATTGGCGCCGAGCCGCAGCAACCGATTGATATCGGCATGCTCTCGCCCAAGCTGCGCTCCGTCGACGCGGCCGCCACCCGCACGCCCGCCGGCGAGGGCACGCTCAAAGAGCAAATGGATCAGGTCGAGCGTTGGCTCTTAACCGAGGCCCTGCGCAAACACGACAACAACAAGACCCGCACTGCCGCGACGCTCGGCATCACGCGCGAGGGCCTGCACAAGAAGCTCGCCAAGTTTGGCATCTAAACAGAAACGCATTGCGTGGGGACCTTTCGGTGTACGGCTTCGCGAGCCTCGTTACAGCCAGACGGCTGCGCCTCGGCATCGCGAGTGCATGGGTTGGCGCGGCCTTTCTATGACGAAACACAAGCGTACGATTCCAGCATTCGGACACTAGCGTGTCCGCGTTCTGTTCTCCGCCATTTAGGATCTGTTTCTACGCGATCTTGCTTCGCCCTAGCTGGCACAGCGCTGCGCGACGTCGCGATAAGCGGCGACGCTCGCCTTCATCTCCGCACTTTCTTGTCCGTTGTCATTATTTTCCAAAAACGCGGTCAAGCCCTCGACGAAGTCCTTGTGGTCATAGCCCTCGTTCGCGGCGTACGTGTTTAGGGCCTCACAAGCAGCTTTCACCGCGGCCTCCCCTTCGGTGCGCAGCGCCTTGGCCTGTTTGCCATCGCCCTCCACTTGTTCGAGCGCTGCCACGGCATCCACCGCCGCACTCGCCTTATCGAATTGGCCGCTAATGGGCGCCGTCGCGAGCTCCATAACTTTCGAATGGCGCGCGTTCACCGCATCAAGTGCGTCGCTCTGCGATTTGTCTACTTCTAAGGTGCCAACTCGATCGACCATCGCGTCCCAGTCCCGATCAGCAGTCACGAAGCAGACCAAGCTCTTGCAGGCCTCCATCTGCGCCAGCATGCCCTGCGCCTCGCTTAACCTGCTATCGGTTTTCTCACTAGTACGTTCGTCACGAACGATGGAGACCACCACAACCACGACGCCAACCAACCCACCGATGCCTTTTACGACCTTGTTTGCCATTGTCTTATTCCCTCTGTGACACGGCCTATAGTGCAAATGCCGCCCCAATTGCAACCCCTTTTCGCTTGTCGGCAGAACGGAGCGTACCGTGTCGTTTCATGGGGCGTCGAACGTAACGCGCATTTGAGAGTGCTATCGTTGGCCACGATGAACAGTTGGCTTTGGCCGGTGGCAATGGCGATCTGTGGCGTGTTCACGTTAACCCTTGGGATTGCCCATTTTTTCTTTCCCATCCTGCTCGATTTTGAGCAGGCCATTCCCAAGCAGGGTGCGCCCCTAAAGCCGTTTCGGTTAGGCCCTATCCGGCATGCCACCACGCGTCGTGACGTGCATGGCATTGCCTGGGTGATGAATCACGCCGCCAGCTACACGCTGGTGAGCATCGGCGTGGCTGATCTATTGGCCATGTATTGGCTGGGGACGGCGCCAGGTCGGCTGCTCTTGGTGTGGCTTGCGGGTTGGTGGTTTGTGCGCGCGGGCAGCCAGCTATATCTTGGCAAGCGGCGGGGGGACCGTTGGATCATGGCGGGGTTTGCCTGGCTTGGGTTGGTCCATTTGGCGGCGGCATTCCTGGCAAATTGATCAATACGAAGAAGCCGTCATGCCGCCGAGTCGCCCTGCCAAATTCCAAGACCCTACGGGACGCCTAGACCATCGTCCGTGGCCGCTCCCCGCCGGACCGTGGATCATGCAGCAGCAGTGGCGGGACCTGCTGTTCATGCATTGGCCGGTGCCAGTCGATGCGATGCGCGCGCTGGTCCCTCCAGCGCTTGAGCTAGATCTGTTCGATGGGGTGGCCTGGGTGGCAGTCGTGCCATTTCGCATGACGGGGGTGCGGCCGCGGGGCGTGCCAAGCCTGCCGTGGATTTCGGCGTTTCCTGAGCTAAATGTTCGCACCTATGTGCGCTCGCGAGAACCGCGAAATCCAAAGCCGGGGGTCTATTTTTTTAGCCTCGAGGCGGCCAACGCGCTCGCCGTGTGGGCGGCGCGCACATTCTTTAAGTTGCCCTATTTTAATGCCGAGATGACATGTGACCTGGACGGCGAGCAAATCAACTACCGCTCAACCCGCACCCATCGGCAGGCGGCACCAGCGCGCTTTGCCAGCACATATCGTCCAACCGGGGCGCCCTACCTTGCCAATCCCGGCACGCTCGAACACTGGCTAACCGAACGCTACAGCCTCTATACGGTCGACGAGCGAGGCCAAGCTTATATCGGTGAAATCCATCACGAGCCGTGGCCCCTGCAGCGAGCCGAGGCAGAAATCGAATGTAACGAAATGGGCCTGGCCAGCGGCATCATGCTGCCTGACCGCCCGCCACTGCTGCACTTTGCCCGCCACCTGGATGTGGTGGTGTGGCCGCTGCGCGCCGTCACAGCCGAAAACACCTGATATGAGCGAAGCGGGCCCTTTACACACCGCCGGCGCCACCGGCAAGCACATCGTCTTGTTCGACGGCGTCTGCGTGCTCTGTAACGGCGCGGTGCGCTTTATTCGTAGGCGCGATCGCGCGGGGGTGTTTAGGTTTGCCACGCTCGGGGGGCCCCGCGCAACGCGATTTTTAGCATCGCTGGGCGCGCCGGCTACGGCGGCGGGAAGCGCGCCAACCACCATTTACGTGGTTACAAACTACGGCACCCCCGCGCAACGCCTCTACAGCCAATCGACCGCGGCGCTGAAGATTGCGCGCCTCTTGCCATGGCCTTGGCGCGCGTTTGTCATTGGATATGTCGTGCCGCGTCCGGTGCGTGACTGGGCGTATCAGTTTATTGCCAAGCGGCGGTATCGCTGGTTTGGCGAGTTGCCCACCTGCCCGCTGCCCACCGCTGCCGAACGCGCCACCGAGATGCGCGACGACGAATTCGCGACTATCGAGCACGAAAACTAGTTCGGCGAGGTCGCAATCGCCAACCGCGTCAGCCCCACCGCCTTGGCGCGCTCCATGAGGCCAACGACGCGGCCATGCGGTACGCCCTTGTCGGCAAGCAGCACCACCTGCGTCGTCGCATCTTTGACGTAGGCCGCCTGCAGCATCGCATCGAGCTCGGCGTCGGCGACGACTTGTTGCCCGACCATAATGGCGCCCGAGAGCGCGATGGTGACCGTGATCGACGCATCGGCAGGGCTGAGCTCTTGCGCCGCGCCCGCGGGCAGAGTGACCTTGAGCCCCGATTTTTGCTCGCGCTCGGTCTGCTCGATCAAAGCCTCTTGCGCCTTGTCCGCCTCTTTTTGCACCGCGAAGGCGGCGATCATAAAGATGATGACCAAGACGAGAAACACGTCGGTGAGCGGCGTGATGTTGATTTCGGCAAATACGCCGCCATCGCCTTCATCGCCGTCGCCCTCATCAGCGCCTTGCCCTGGCAGGTTGCCCATCGCCATAGACTTACGCCTTCGCTCCGGCGCTGTCGGCGGCCGCCCCGCCCTGCGCCCCACCGTTCGCTTCAATCAGCGTCTCGAGAAATTCATCCGCGAGCAACTTGGTTTCCGCGGCCGCCTTTGCCGCGCGCTGGCCGAAGTAGTTGTATAAAATTACGGCCTCTACGGCGACCAGAATACCCGCCGCGGTCACCACCAGAGCCTGCGAGATGGGGCCGAGCACCTTGGACACATCGCCCTCAAAGAGGCGCATGGCATCCATAATGCCAACCACGGTGCCAAATAGCCCAACAAACGGCGCCGTCGCCCCGATGGTGCCTAGCACCCACAGCTTGGCGCGTAGCCCCGCCACCAGGCGCTGCCGCTCGCGATGCACTGCCGCCCACACGAATTCGTCGCGATGCTTGCCGACCTTGGCAAAGCCGACCAAGAAGACATCCGCCAGCGGCGAGATGCTGCGCTCGCAGGCCGACCGACCATCCGCGGTGGAGCCCTTGGCCAGGGCCTGATTGACGTTGCTGGCCAGGAGCTTAGCGCGGGCGATAAACTGGTATTGCGACAGCGCGCGCTCGATCGCGACCGCGATCGCGACCACCGAAAACACCGCGATGACCCACATCGAGCCGCCGCCATGATTCATCAAATTTAGAAACGAGCTCATAAGGGTCTCCACTGTACTACGCATGCCGTGGCCTGGCCCACGGCCGCCCTGTTTTTGCGGCCCCCGCGCCGACTGCCCATACCGGGTTGGACCGTGCGGTTGCCGATTTGGTTGCTTGCCAAGGCGGCCAAGTCCTGCTCAATTACCGCCATGTCAAGAATGGTCCAATGCGCCAAATTAGGCGCCGAACTCCCTGGCCTGGCCTACAAGCCGTTTGCCGATGCGCTCGGCCAGCGCATCTACGAGCAGATCTCCCAACCCGCGTGGCAGGAGTGGATCGAGCACAGCAAAAAAATCGTCAACGAATATCGCCTCGACCTCACCTCAAAAAAATCGCATGACATGCTCAAAGAGCAATGTGAGCAGTTCTTATTTGGCGGCGGCGCGACCATTATGCCGGCCGGCTACGTGCCACCCGCGCACTCGCACTAGCTGAGCTGAGCGGCGCGAGGGCCTACGCTTACTTTTTACTCGTCGGTGCGGCCGTGGCTTTCGATGGCGCCTTTTTTTGCTCAGCCTTGCTACACGGTGCCATGTCTTGCTCCACCTGCTGCGCGGTGTAGCCCGCATCGCTCTTGCGCCTCGCCGTGGCTGCCTTGCTTGCGTCGCTGCAGCGCCCCGCCTTGGCCAGCGCAGCGACGTCGACCGGCAGCGGCTTTGGTGCCTTGAGGGTTGAAGGTGGGGCGCTCGTGACACTGTCAGTTGCAGTGACGACATCCGCCCGCTCTGCCGTGGCCTTCTCATCCATAGACGGCGCCGAAGCGACCGCACGAGGCCGGGGCTCAGCGAACTTTTTTGTGGGCGCGGCATCGGACCCCTGCACGGCGCTATCGTCAAATGACGCCGAGCCCGCCGCGGAGCCAACCTTGCCTTCCGAGGCATTATTGCGCAGGCCCTTGTAGCCGTCTTGATCTTGCTCCAACTCCGCCGCCGGGGCGACCGCAAACTTTGAAGCCTCGCTGGCTCGATCGGGCTTCATCGCGGCCAGGCGCTCATCCGCCGACGCCTCTTTCTTGACTAGTTTGCTTTTGCCAGCGAGCGCCTGGTCATCCGCGTCCTGCATCGCCTTGTCGGCCTGCCGACGCGCGGAATCCTTAGTGCCTAACTGGTCCACGGGAGCGCCGGCCACCGACGGTGGCGGCGAGGCGGCCGCAGGGGCCATCTCGCGAATTTCCCGCCTGTCTTCCAGCATGGCCGACGCCTGGCGGTCGACACCATGATCGGACTTCTGCAGCATGACCAGCCCCGCAACCGCTGCGCTGGCGACGGCGACTGAGCCTATGGCCGCCCACATATGGCGTGGCCGAGTGCCCAGCCATCCCATGATGCCACCGGTTGAAGCCGTGGCGGCTTGCTGGCGCGCAGCCTCCCGAAGAGCCGCGAGCATGGCCTCTGACGGCGCCGGCACATACTGGGCGCTCGCAGCCAGACGTTGGCGCAAGCGGGCATCCAAGCGCACGTCCGCGTCCTCGGCGGCCAGGCGGTCGCCTGCCCCAAGGTCTCGGTCGGAATCGCGGTGGTTGCTCATCGGGTCACTAGGTTCAACGTGCGGCGGGACGATTAGATCTAGCCCAATTCTAGCAAAAAACCCACCCCGCGTCGATCTGCGACCCGCAGCGCGTGCAGCCCTTCCCTGGGGGCGCCCGTCCGGCTGAGCCAAAGCCTATTGTGCGGTTGGTCGCGGTCCGTACGGCGCAGCCGGCACCGCCTCGGGATCCCACACCACCGACTGCTGGTATTGCCCCGCGTCCATCAAGGCAAAGCCGACAAACAGCGCCGAGGCCAAGAGGGCGCCAACAAACAGCACCGAGTGAAAGATCTTGTCGTAACGAAGATGCATGAAATAAAGCACGACCAACGTCGCCTTCACCGCCGCGATGGCCATCGCCACCGCAAGATTCATCGATGGGCCAAAGTCGACCTTGGTCGCCAGCACCGTGATCACGGTGAGAAACATCAAGAAGACCCACGTCTTGACCAGCATGCTCAGCGACGCGACATGCGCGATGCCGTGATGGTCGTGCGCGTCGTCGGCGGCGTGAGAGGTGTCGGTAGTGGGTGCTGCGTGTGTTGCGCTCATGGGCTGTCTCCGCGAGTTCGATGGCTGATCGGATAATGGTGAGAAAGTGAAGTGACCGGCTGCAAGCTACGGGCGCTCGGGGTGTTGCCGCACCCAGTTTTGTGTCGCCTCGTCAAACACCATATCGTCGTAATTATACAGCTCGTGCAGCACGGGCTGCGCGGTAAAGTTGAAGGTGGTCGGCGGCGTTACTTGGGTTTGCCACTCAAGCGTGCTGCCGCCCCATGGGTTGCCGGGGGCCTTTTTGCCGTGCTTCCACGACCGCAGCAAATAGACGACCTGGATGAACATCGAGACGCCCAGGATAAACGCGCCAATCGACGACAGCTGGTGATACAGCGTGAACTCGGGGTCGTAGTCCCAATAGCGACGCGCCATGCCACGCGCGCCCATGATGAACTGCGGCATAAACGTCAGGTTAAAGCCGATGAAGACAAACCACGCGCACCACTGCGCCAGGCGCTCGGGGTACATGCGGCCGGAGATCTTCGGCCACCAATAGTGCACCGCGCCAAGGAAGGCGACCAGCGTCGACCCCATCATGACGTAGTGAAAGTGCGCGACGACGAAATAGGTGTCGTGCAGGTGGACGTCGACCGACAGGATGCCGAGGAAGAGGCCGGTGAGGCCGCCGATGGTAAATAGCAGCAAGAACGACAACACGTAAAGCATCGGCGCCTGCAGGCGAATATCGCCCTTATAAAGCGTCGCCAGCCAGTTAAACACCTTAATCGCCGAAGGGATGCCGACCGTAAACGTGAGCGCCGAGAACACCATCGTCGCCAAGCGCGATTGCCCCGAGACAAACAGGTGGTGGCCCCAAACGAAGAATGAGAGCAAGGCCAGCGAGATCGACGAGTAGGCGATGAAGCGATAGCCGAAGATGGGTTTGCGGGTAAAGGTGGTGATGATCTCCGACACCACGCCCATGGCCGGAATGATCATGATGTAGACGGCGGGGTGCGAATAGAACCAGAAGAAGTGCTGAAACAGCACCGGATCTCCGCCGAGGTCGGGATTAAAGATGCCGATGCCAATGAGGCGCTCAAAGAACAGCAGAAACAACGTGATGGCGAGCACCGGCGTTGCCAACACCTGAATGAGCGCCGTGGAATACAGCGCCCACACATTAAGCGGCATTTGAAACCAGCCCATGCCCTTGGGGCGAAACTTATGAACCGTGACGAGAAAGTTCATGCCGGTGAAGATCGAGCTAAAGCCGAGCAAGAAGGCGCCGAGCACCGCCGGAATAACCGCGGTCTGCGTGGTGGTGCTGTATGGGGTGTACAGCGTCCAGCCAGTATCGACGGCCTTGATGGCAATGGAGAGGAGCAGGCACAGCGCGCCGGCGCACCACAGATAGAACGACGTCAAATTTAACTTAGGAAACGCCACATCAGGCGCGCCGAGCTGGACCGGCAAAATAATGTTGCCGAGGGCGGCCGGAATGCCGGGGATGATGACCAAGAACACCATGACCGCGCCGTGCAGCGTAAAGATCTGATTGTACTGATCTTGCGTAAACAACTGCTGCCCGGGGAAGAACAGCTCGGCGCGCACCATGAGCGCAAAAGCGCCGCCGAGCAGCAACGCGAACAAGATGGCGTAGAGATACATCAGGCCGATGCGCTTGTGATCGAGCGTAAACAGCCAGCTCTTGAGGCCCTTGCTGGCGTCGATGTAGTTGGGCTCGGTTGTGGTCGCGCCGGCGTCGGCCGGTAAGGTAGTTGATGCCATGGGAGTGCTCCTACTTCAGGCTCTTGATGTATTCGATGAGGCCGCGGATTTCATACTCTTTGAGCAAGCCGGCAAACGACGACATGCCCCCCGCCGGGTAGCCGGCGCGGGCCTTGGCATTGGGATTGAGGATCGATTCGGTGATGTAGTTTTCGTCAACCTTGCCCGCGGAGCCGTCGGCAAAGGCGACGTCGCCGTCCCAGATCCCCTTAAACGATGGCCCAACGATGCGCGAGCCGTCGATCGAGTGGCAGGAGTTGCAGCCCTTCTTGGCATACAGCTTCTCGCCCAAGGCGCGCAGCCCGTCGGCGGTGTCGGGTGGCTTGTTGCTGTCGGCGAGGTAACGCTCATAGCCACCTGGCTCATGCACCACCACTACGCGCTTCATCTGCGAGTGGTCCTTGCCGCAATACTCGGTGCAGTATAGGCGGTAGACGCCGGGCTTGTTGGCGTGAAAGAACAGATAGGTAAAGCGATGCGGCAGGACGTCTTGCTTGGTGCGAAACGCCGGCACCCAGAAGCTGTGGATGACGTCTTTAGACTTCATCACCAGGCGCACCGGCGTCTCGACGGGGACATGCAAGATGGAGTCTGAGGTGCCATTGCTATGCAAGAAGCTCCAGCCCCACTTGTACGCCTCTACCTGAATCTCCAGCGAGTTCTGCGTGTTCTGCGGCACCGCCATCATTTTCATGTAGCCACGCCAGCCAAAGACAAAGAGGAACACCACGATGATCGTCGGAATGACGGTCCACGTGATCTCGAGGGTGTCGCTGTGCGAGGGCGACGGCTCGGCCTTGTGGCCTGGACGATGGCGATACTTAATCACCATGTAGACCGTGGCCGCCGTGATCGCGACGAAGAAGAAGATCGACAGCGCGAGCACCGCGTAAAACATGGTGTCGGCGCCATCGCCCGCCGAGTTAATCAGCGGCGGCATCCAGTATGAATCGTGTTGTGCCCACGGTTGCTTGGCCAGCTGTTCATACCAAGCATCCACTGCCGCCGGCGAGCCCGCCGGCGCAGGCGCAACGGCTGCCGCTGGCGCGGCCGCGACCGGTGCAGCGGTCGGCGCAGCGGTCGGCGCGGCGGCTGGCGTAGCGGCGGCCGGCGCGGCAGGTTGTGCCAAGGCTGGCGTCGCCAACGCCAATAGGACGGCGAACGCGAGCGCGCCGCGAAACGTGAGGTTTAATGCCTTACCAAGCTTCATTGTAACTTGCTCCAGATTTCGTGTTGCGTGCGCACCCCGCGAAGGTTGCGCCAAAATGTAAAACCGATCAGTCCGGCGATAAACACCACGACAAACGCGAACGTGCCCCACCGCATCACCGACGTCGCCACCTTTTGCGCGCCCTCGTGTTTCTCGTACATAAAGCAGCGCATGAACATGCCCGCGGCCTCGGATGACTGTCCGGCAGCGGCGGCATAGAGCGAGGTATCGAGCAGCGCATCGGGAAATTGAATGCCACCGAGATAGCGCGACACCGCGCCGCGTGGCGTGATTAGAATGGCGGCCGCGGCGTGGCCAAACTCGGCACGCTCGGGCAGCCACTTGTAGCCAAAGCCAACCGCGGCGGCGAGCGCCTTGATGGCGGCGTCTTCGCCGGGGGTTTCCGCGAGCAGTAAGGTCCAGGCGCTGCCGAGGGCCGTGCCAACCTCTGGTGCCTGCGCCGTCACCATGTCGATGTAGCGCTGCCGCGTTTCCACCGCGCGGGCGACAGTCTCTTTTGCCTCGATGATGACGGTGACCACCTGAAACTGCTGGCCAGGAGTGAGTTTGGTCGCCGCAATGGATTTTGCCAACCCCGTGAGCTGCATGCTGCACAGCTGCGGGCAGGTTGTGTAATTGAACGTCAAGATGGTCGGGATGTTGCCGACAAACACGTCGCCCACCGTGCGCACGGCGCCGGTGTGGTCGCGAAAGCGCAGCCCTTGCGGCAGCGCGGCGCCGACGCGCTCGGTGATGCCGATGCCGTTCATTTCCTTGGGCGCGGCCTCGGTGTAATCGCCAAAACTTGTCGCACCTTCGGCGTTCGCCGAGGCATGGCTGCCAAGCGTAACGGCGAACGCGGCGTAGATCGCCAGCGACGCGTATTTATGGCGTTGGCGCATCGCCTCCTGGAGCCGGCGCAGGCGCTGGCGCTGGCTTGACGGCGGCCGGCTTAACCACAGCCGGCTTAACCACGGCCGGCTTAGCGGGCGCGGGCGTTGCAACCTCAGGTGCCGGCGTCAGAGATGGGGCTACCGCTGGGGCGGCGGCTGGGGCGGCAACTAGGGCAGCCGCGGTCAGAGGTTGCGGGCGGCCGTAAACTGTTTGCACCGTGGCTACGTCCGAACGACCGACGCTCGGCACCAGATTAGACGCATCGACCGCGGCCTCAGTGGCCACGAGCTTCATCGCTTCCGTCACGGGAATTTGAAAGACATCGGGCGCCCCAGCGGCACCAGGCTTGCGGTTATACGATGCCAGCGGCGCTTCTTGCTGCGCCCGCACGGTATCGTAAAACGCGCGTTGACCACCGTACAGCGCCTGCTTGTCGGCGCTAGCCGTGTCATGGGCGTGAAACGCCTGCAAGGCGACGATGGAGACGTACACCAGCACGGCGCCGCAAATGCCGACGGCGACGATGGTGACGTTGTTGAGCTTGTCTTCTTGTTTGTGAGCGCCTGCTGACATGACGGTCTCCTAGTCGGTGTCGTTAGAAATTCTCGTGTGCCAGGCAGATGCCAAGGCGCGGGTCTTTGACCGGCACCAACTTGCCCTTGCCAAGCGCGGTGCCAATGGCGCCAACAAACAGCGCCATCAGGGCAAACCACGTGGTGACATCGACCGCCGTAAACCCGACGGTGTAGGCCGCAGGATCGCCGGTGAGCGGCCCCGTGACGACGCCGTTTGCCACCGGCCACGTGTAGTTGGGCATGATATTCCAATACAGATCGAGCCAGTGAAACACGAGCTGCCACGCGGCGAAGAAGGCCAGCGACGGCAGCACGCGCTTGGTCCAGCGCGACAGCAAGAACAAAAATGGCAACGCCCAGTGCCCAACCAAGAGCAGCATCGAGACGACGTTCCAGTTGTTGTACCAGCGGTAGATGTAGAAAATGGTTTCTTCGGGGATGTTGGCGTACCACTGCAGCATGAACTGCGAAAACGCGGTGTAGGCCCAGAAGAAGGTAAAGGCAAACAGCATCTTACCCAGGTCGTGATAGTGCTCGGTGGTGATCGACGTTTGTACGCGACCGGCGCGCTGTAGCGCCATCGAGAGCAGCGTCAACGTGGCGTACGAGCCGATCATGCCGCCGCCAAAGATGTTGACGCTGTAAATCGTCGAGTACCAGGCGGGCTGCATCGACATCAAGATGTCAAAGCCGGCGAAGATGGTGGTGAGCGCAAACAGAATGACCATCGGGCCCGAAGCGACGCGCATGGTTTCCGAAAGCTGTTCATCGCCGGTTTCGTCTTGCAGCCGCGAGCGCTTGGCGAAGTAGTAGGCGATGAACGAATAGAGGGCAAAGTACAGCACGTAGCGCGCCGCAAAGAAGGTCGGATCGAGCCACCCGAGCTTGCCGTGAATGTGGTGGCTGAGGTGCGCGTCGTGGTGCGCCCAGTAATAGAGGTCGTCATAGCCCGCAACCACCGGGATGATGAACGCCAGCCCGAGTACGCCAAGCACCGGAAAGGTAATGGTAATCGCCTCGGCAACGCGCCGCACGACGACGCTCCACCGCGCGCGCGTCAAGTGATGGATGATGACAAAGAACAGCGCGCCAATGGCGATGGTCCAAATAAACGACCAGCCAATGAGGTAGGCGAAGAAGAAGCGCTTGAGGTTATCGCCGGCGGCATTGCCCAGCAGCAGCGAGATGGCGAGCAGCACGATGCCGCCGATGTACCCCGCGCGCGTCAGGCTCTTGCCGAACGCGCCCGCCTGGATGTTTTCTGTTTCTGGAAGAGTCGCTTTGGACGCCATGACTAAAATTCCATCCTTGGTCTAGGGAAGCTGCGAAAGTTGAGCGGGGGGCACGTCGCCTTGCGACGCGTTGGCGGCGCGTTGCAGCGCGCGGGTGTAAAGCACGATGGCCCAGCGATCGGCGACCGCAATTTGCTCCTTGTAACCGGCCATGGTGTTGAAGCCATTGGAGATGGTGTTGTAGAGCTGGCCGTTTGGCATCTTGATCACGACGCTGTCGGCGGCGACGAGGTTGCGCGCGGCCCAGGCGCCACCGAGCGCGGCAGCGCGCTGCGGAATGGCGCCATTGCCTTGCCCATCAAAGCCATGGCACGGCGCGCAGTAGATGTTGTATTGATCGCGACCGCGTTGCAGCGTGTCGGCACTCGGCGCCACCTGGCTCGGCAGCCCGAGCAGCCACTGCTTGCTGCCGTCGGGCGAGGCTTGGAGGCCGGCGTAGTAGGCTTCATCCGCGTTGGCCGCGCCGCGCGCGACGGTGCCGGCGATCGCGCCGCGGTTGCCACGCGTGTCGCCAAACAGGTCGAACTGGGCGTCCGACTTAACCTTTTGCTGAAAATCCATATCCGAGATGACGTGGTAGTGCGGCTCGCGCGAGGTGGAGTTGCGTGCCTTGGCGATCAGGGCAAAAGGCACCAGCGAAAACGCGATGGAGGTCGCGATGACGGCGTAGATCCACTTGGGGACCTGGCGGGTTTCCGGGTCGGGATCTTTGAAGCACTCCTCGACCTGCAGCGCGCCGGCGCCGGCAAGCAAGGCCGCCGTCTCTTCGCGCGAAAACTTGGCGTCCGCCGCCTCGATGGCGAGGAAGAAGCTGTCGTCGGTGGCGCGCACAAAGCGGCCCATGCGAAACAGCGGGTGCCACACCTGCGGCAGCTTGTTGAGAATCCACATGCCAAAGAAGGCCGAGAAGACCGACATCAAGATCGTCGTCTCGAACGCCACCGGGATGTTGGCGGGAATCGAAAAGAACGGCTTGCCGGCGACGATCCACTTCCAGTCGTAGGCATTGGTCCACCACTGCAGCAAGAGGCCAAGCCCCAAGCCGGTGAGGCCACCGCCAAAGACGATGAGCGGCAGGATGGTGCGCTTGATGCCCATGGCCTCATCGATGCCGTGCACCGGAAACGGGCTGTAGCAATCAAACCCCTGATAGCCGGCGTCGCGCACCTTTTTGGCCGCCTTGATTAGCGCGCCAGGCGTCGCGAACTCGGCGAGGACGCCATAAAGCTCGCCTTGGCCGCCAGCCGCAGCGTTCGATGTTGTTTCGTTAGATGTATTGGTCATAGCAAGCTCCACGCCCATACGTTAGTGGTGGTCCTTGCCAGCGTGAGCCTCTGGCAGGGTCGCCTTGACTTCGGCCATCGCGATGGCGGGGAAGAAGCGCAAGAACAACAAGAACAAGGTAAAAAACAGGCCAAAGCTGCCGACCAAGGTCGAGATATCGATCAGCGTCGGCTTAAAGGTACCCCACGCGGAAGGGATATTCGCGGTGCGCTGCAGCGTCGAGACGATGATGACGTAGCGCTCGAACCACATGCCGATGTTGACCAGGATGCAAACGCCAACGATGAGCCACGGATTGGTGCGGAACTTTTTGAACCAAAACAGCTGCGGGGCGATGACGTTACACGACACCATCGTGATGTAGCCAATCGCCGAGGTGCCCATGGCGCGGTTAAGGAACGTGTATTGCTCCTGTGGGTTTTGGCTGTACCAGGCGATGAAGAGCTCGATGCCGTAGGCGCCGCCGACCATCATGCCGGTGGCCATACAGATCTTGCACATCACCTCGATGTGGGCCTGCTTGATGATGTGGTGCAGGCCAAACAGGTAGCGCGCCGGCACCATGAGCGTGAGCACCATGGCAAAGCCCGAGAAGATGGCGCCGGCCACAAAGTACGGCGGCAAAATCGTGGTGTGCCAACCCGCGAGTTGGGCGGTGGCGAAGTCAAAGGAGACGACCGAGTGCACCGAAAGCACCAGCGGCGTCGCCAGCGCGGCGAGGATGAGATAGGCGCGCTCATAGCGGTGCCACTGCCGCGCCGACCCGCGCCAGCCGAGCGATAGGATGCCATAGAACACCTGCTGCCACTTTTGCGTCGCGCGATCGCGGAAGGTCGCGAAGTCCGGCACCATGCCCATAAACCAAAACAGGATCGACGTCGTCGCATAGGTGGAAATGGCGAAGACGTCCCACATCAGCGGCGAACGAAATTGCGGCCACATGTACATGTCATTGGGATGCGGCAGCATCCAGTAGGCAAACCATGGGCGGCCGGTGTGCAGCAGCGGAAAGATGCCGGCGCAGGCGACCGCGAAGATGGTCATCGCCTCGGCGGCGCGGTTGATGCTGGTGCGCCAATCTTGTCGCAGCAAGTACAGCACGGCGGAAATCAGCGTGCCGGCGTGGCCGATGCCAACCCAAAACACGAAGTTGGTGATGTCAAACGCCCAACCGACGGGGTTGGAGTTACCCCACACGCCGATACCAACCGTTACCACGTAGACGATCGACGCCACCAGCACGCCGAGCATGGCGAGCGAGATGGCCATGGCGATGTACCACCACTTGCCCGGCTTGGGCGAAAACGCGAGGTTGGCGACATCGGTGGTGAGCTTCGCAAACGCGGGGCGCACATCACCGTGGTCGTGGCCGCCACCGTGGCCGTCGTCGGCGTTTTGGATTGTTGCTTCAGCAGTTGTCATGGCTGGTTCCCCTTAGTGGTGTGCGGCGGGCGCGTGGCCGGCGGCACCGCTGGCGGCCGCGGCGAGTTTTGGGTGTGGGTTGCGCAGGCGCGCGAGGTAGCGCGTGCGCGGCTTGTTGTTCATGTGGCCGAGCAGCTCGTAGGCGCGGCGATCCGCGATGAGCTTCGAGACGCGGCTGGCCTTGTCGTTGATGTCGCCAAACACGATCGACTCCGACGGGCACGCCGCCTGGCAGGCGGTGACGATGTCGCCGTCTTGCACCTTGCGGCGCGCGTTCTTCGACGTGATCTTGGCGGCCTGAATGCGTTGCACGCAATACGTGCACTTCTCCATGACGCCGCGCGAACGCACCGTGACCTCGGGATTAAACAGCAGCTTGCGCACGTTATTGCGCGCCTCTTGAAATTCCTTGTGCCACTCGAGGTAGTTGAAGCGCCGCACGCGGTAGGTGCAGTTGTTCATGCAATAGCGCGTGCCGACGCAGCGATTGTACGACATGTCGTTGAGGCCCTCATCGGAATGGATGGTGGCGCCAACCGGACAGACTTGCTCGCACGGCGCGTTCTCGCAATGCTGACAGCCGAGCGGCTGATGTACAATTTGCGGATCGTCGGCGGGGCCTTGGAAGTAGCGATCGATGCGAAACCAGTGCATCTCGCGATCGCGCTTGACTTGGTCCTTGCCCACCACCGGCACGTTGTTTTCAGACTGGCAGGCGATGACGCAGGCGTTGCAGCCGGTGCAGGTGTTGAGGTCCACCGACATGCCCCAGGCATAGCCTTCGTATTGGTGCTCGCTAAACGGCGACGTACCGCGATCGGGATGACTAAAATATCCGACATCATGTTCGGCGGAGTAGTCGGGCTTTTGGAATTCGGCGAGCGTGGCCTCGCGCGCCAGATCTGGCACGAACTGCGCGACGCCGATATCTTCGCCCATCTTCTTGCCGCGGGCGTCATCAAACCCATTGCGCAAATCCCAGTGCTCTTGCACGTTAGCGAGTTCGAATGCCTTGCCGGTGGCCGTGACGCTAGCGCCGACCACGGTATTGAGCGCGTTGCTGGCGCGAAGGGCGTAGGTATTAAAACCGACTGCCTTCTTGCCGTTGCCGCCGACGACGCCGGCCATGGTGCGGCCGCCGCCGAGCACGAGTGCAATGCTTGAGCGGGCTTGGCCGGGCATCGTGTACGCCGCGATCTCGAGTTCGCGACCGTCGACCGTCACCTTAATGAGGGTGTCGTTCTTGATGCCAAGTTCCTTGGCCGTCGACGGGCCGACGAGCGCGTAGTTGTCCCACGTCACCTTGGTGAGGAAATCCGGCGACTCTTGCAGCCAGCCGTTGTTGGCAAAGCGGCCATCGTACGTATTTGACGAGGCGACAAACGTCACCTCGACCTTGCCACCGGCGAGCACGCTATCGGCGAGCTGGGTCTCGGTGAGCGGCGCGGGCGCGAACGCCACCACCGAGGCGTCTTGCACGTGCGCATACGCGGTGCCGCCGACAAAGCCGTCGTGAATCGCCTGGCGCCAGGTGCCAAGAGGCCCCGCGATCGCGACAAAGGTGGTCTGCACCAATGCCATGCCGCCTTCTTCTTTGCCCAGCATGAGCGAAATGAATTCGGCAACCGAGAGCCCGCTGTATAGCGGCTGGATCATCGGCTGCGCCAAGGTGTAGGTGCCGTCCCACGTGCGGGCGTCGCCCCACGCCTCTAGGTAGTTAGCGCGCGGCACGTGCCACGTGGTCTTGCTCGACGTTTCGTCGAAGTATTCGGAGAGATGAATCGAGGTCTTGACCTTGGCCAGGGCGGCCGCGAAATCAAGATCAACCGGGGCATTGTACACCGGGTTGCCGCCAAGGATGAGCAAGGTTTCGACCTGGCCGGTGCCGATGTCGGCGACGAGCTGGGCGATCGACTGCGCATGCGAGACGCGATCGGGCTCGGGGTCTTCGAAATACGACAGCGTGGCTCCAGGCGCGGCGATCGCGGCATTGATCTTTGCCACCAACGCATGCACGTCGGGCGACTGCCTCCGACCCGCTGCGAGCACGGCGTGGCCGCGCTGCTCACGCAATTCCTCGACCAGCACGGTGAGAAACTGCGACACTTTTTGCTCTTTGAGAAAGCCGGCATTTGGCGCCGAGCCACCAATAAGCAAGGCATCGAGCGCCATGAGAAATGGCAAGACAAGTTCCGAACGCAGCGCCAAGCGATGGTCCGCCATCGCGCCCGTATTGGTGAAGGCGCTCTCGACCGACCACAGCCGATTCATTTGGCCGTTGCCAAGCGACGAGTTGTCAGGATTACGCGAACGCGCAAAGTCTCGGCTGTAGCGCACCGAGGCGGGGTGCTCGCCAAAGAGATCCGCATCAAGCGTGATGATGGACTTGGCCTTGTCGAGGTGGAGCATGGCGCGCAGTGGGCGGCCAAACGCCAGCTTGGTGCCCATGCGCTCGTTGTCGAGTGAGAGCGGCTCGTACTCGTGCCAGATGGCGCCGACCATTTGCTCGGTCAGCTGCTTTTTCATCGCCGCGACGGTGGGCGATGAGCTGGCCTCGGCGAGCACGCGCACCTTGGCGCCACCGGCCATCAGCGCCGCGCGGTTTTCGCCCAGCCATAGCTTGAAATCGCCAAGCGTCGCGCCTTTGCCCGCGTTGCGGGCCGAGTTCGAGCGGTCGGGATCATAAAGGTTGAGCACGCTGGCCTGCGCAAAGGCGCTGGTGCCCGCGTGCGACTTGGTGGCTGAATTCACGCCACCCGCCGCAAACGGATGAGTGTCGTTGCCACCTATCTTGATAGGGCGGCCCTCATAGGTCGTGACGACCAACGGCTCGGTGGCGCCCGCGAGGTCAAACGCCGAGGCATAGCGTTGCGTGGTGCCAGGCACCTGGTCTTCAGGGCGGCGCGCCAAGGGCACGATGAATTCTTTTTCGTAACGCTTGCAGCCTGGGCCGGCGACGCCGGCAAGCGCCATGCTCGCGCCCATGAGTTGAAAGAAATTGCGACGTGACAGCGGATCGCTGGTCTCGCCGCCATGGGTGGGGAATTCGTCGCTTGCTGGCAGCGCACCGTCGCGCTCCAACTCGGTTAAGCTTTTCCACTGTTTGGGCTGTTCCATGACAGGTTCCTTACGTATGCATTAGAAGTTCGCTGCCGTTTTGGTCGGGCTAGCGATGACAGGTCGAGCAGTTTTGCGGTGGATTGATGTTGAGCTGCGAACGCACCATGGCGCTCTCGCCCGGCGCGGGCGTGTAGCCCATCAGCGTGACGTTTTCTGGCTTGCGCAGGTTTGGCTCGGGGTTGCGATGGCAGTCGAGACACCACGCCATGGTCAGCGCCTTGGCCTGGTAGACCTCCACCATCTGATCGACGCGGCCGTGGCATGTTTCGCAGCCGACGCCGCGGGTGACGTGCGCGGAGTGATTAAAATAGGCGTAGTCGGGCACGTCGTGCACGCGGACCCACGCGACCGGCTCGCCGGTGGCAAAGGCGGTGCGAATGGCGGTTAGCTTGGGGCTATCCTTGCGCACACTGTTGTGGCAGTTCATGCACGTCGCCGCGGGTGGCACCGACGCCTTGGCCGACTTATCGACGGTATTGTGGCAATACCGACAATCTAGCCCAAGCTCACCGGCATGCAGCGCATGACTATAAGGTACGGGCTGCTCGGGCATGTAGCCGATGCGAATCGCCTCGGGCGTGACGCCGTACGCGACGAGCGCCACAAGGTACACGGGCGCGCCAAGTACGAGAATTCGCACCCATTTTTTGAAGGTTTCTGTCCACTCTGGAAAGATGAACCGCGACATGAAATACACCTACCTAAGAAGCGAGGTTTTGGCTGAGGATTAGCGACATGACACTCCACAAAAATGTCTGTATTCGCAAGGTATTAGCCACAAATAGGGCGCGATCGCGGGCGTTTTTCTCCCGCGGATTGGTCGCCGTGTCCCGAGCATAGTCACGCCCCATTGCGAGTGGGTTCTTACAGTGATTGCAGCAGTTTAGGATGCGGCAGATCGGCGCAGGTCGCCGCCTTAACGACGGTGCGGCTCGCGCGGCGACGCCTAACGCGACAAATCACCGCACAACCGCGAGCAAAGTTGACGTACGTTCGCGGGATGTCGACGCGCAAGCCAACGCTGAGCCCAGTGCCAGTGCCCACCCAGGTCGTGAGCGAATACACACCCGGGAGCGAGCCGCCGGTGATTGCGCGGGTGATGGTGGAAATTCGCAGCGATGGCTCGCGGACCATCGCGCGCGGGGCCATGGAGGATTTGATTTCTGGCGAAAACGTGGCAATTGAGGCCCGCGGTTCAAGCCTTCTTAATGTAGCGCTGCAATTGGCCGGCTCGATGAGATCGTTGCCGAACCTCATTCGCGGACGGTCGCCTGCAGCGGCGGAACTAGCGCCTGGTGCGACGCCTGGTGGCTTGCGCAAGCGCGACAAGATCCGCCAGCACGCGACCAATATTCTATCTAAATTCAAATAGTTATGCGCTGATTGTCGGCGCCGCATGCGATTGTTTGCCACACCCGCGACAATTTGGGCTACGTCTCCTATCCATGCCGCATTCTGACGGTCTAGCTAGATCTGAGCGAGCTTCTACGGCGGCTGGGGCTACCCCGATTGGCTATCCTGCGAGGCAACCTGCCGCGGCGCCAGGTCGGACGGCTCGCGGGACGCTGGCTAGCTCCCCGACGCAAACTGCCACGTTTGAAGACGCGATCCGCCGCGAACCATTGATAAGCAAGCTCGCGCGGCGCGCGATCACGATTCCAGGACTCATCCTGGTGACCGCGCTATGGCTCGTCGCCGGCGCGGCCATCGTGCCGATGGGGGTTGCGATCGACGTGCTTCGCGGCAAGCCGCAACTGATCGCTCGCTTTTGGGCCATCCTCGCCGTCGTGCTGGTTGGCCAGCTCCTTGGCATGCTCGTGCTTTACGGCGCGTGGCTGCTGTGTGGCTTTGGGCTGGCGAGCCGCGCCTTTGCCGCGTGGAATCATAAGATCTTAGGCGGCTGGTCGCGCGCCAACGTTAGCGCGTTGGCATGGATCTACGACATGTCGTTTGAGATCGAGGGCGCGCATCTCGCCAAGCACGGCCCAACCTTATTGCTCTCGCGCCATTCGTCGATCATCGACACGATCGTGCCGATCGCGGTGCTTGGCTGGGGACAAGACATCGGCTTCCGCATCGTGCTCAAGCACGAGCTGCTATATTCGCCGCCCGTGGACAGCATTGGCCATTGTCGGCCCGTGGCCTTTGTGCGCCGCGGCGCCGGCACGCTGGCGCACGAGCTCGAAAACATCGCCAAGCTCGCGCGCGGGCTTGGCCGCAATGAGACCGTGCTGTTTTTTCCCGAGGGCACGCGCTTTACGCCCGCCAAGCAAGCCCACATCGTCGCCAAGCTCGCGGGTAAGCATCCCGAGGCCGCCGCGGCCGCCGCCGCATTGCGCCACGTCTTGCCGTTTCGCCCCGCCGGCACGCACGCGCTGATCGATGCCGCACCCCACGCCGATTTGCTCTTCTGTGCCCACACGGGGTTTGAGGACTCGGCGCAGCTGGAGGACTTTATTCGCGGTGGCCTGTATCAAAAGCGCATCAAGATCAAGTACTGGCGCGTCGCCGCATCCGACATCCCTGCCGATCACGCGGCGCGAGAGGTGCTGCTAAACCAGCACTGGACGGCGATGGATAACTGGGTCGAGGCGAACCGAGCGTAGCCACGCCCTTGGCGACCCCGACAGAAAAATTGACCATGAACCATTCAAGCCTCGTCTTACAAAAGCACGGCTTCGATCGCGTGCTCGTAGCCACCGCCACGCCACCGCGGCCGCCGGGCCGAGGTGAGGTGGAGATCGCCGTCGCGTACTCTGGCGTTAATTTCGCCGATGTCGTGATGCGGCTGGGCATGTATCAAGATGCGCCGCCGATGCCGTTTGTGCCAGGATATGAGCTCAGCGGGACCATCGCCGCCGTGGGCGAGGGCGTTACGGGGTTCGCGGTTGGTGATCGCGTGATGGCGGGCACCTACTTCGGTGGCTATACCTCCCGCGCGACCCTCCCCGCGGCCAACGTGTTTCCGCTGCCGGCACACCTCACCCTGAGGGAGGGCGCCGCGTTGCCGGTCAGTTTTTTCACGGCCCACATGGCGTTTGGCGAGATGGCGCGGGTGCGCCGCGGCGATCGGGTGCTGCTGGATGCCGCCACCGGTGGCGTTGGCGTCATCGCAACCAAGCTGGCCGTTGCGCAAGGGGCCACGGTGGTTGGGCTCACCACGTCGCCGAGCAAGAAGGCCTTCATCGAGGCGCTGGGCGCCACGGCGTACACGCACGCTGAATTCGACGCGGATGCCAGCATCGACCGCTTTGACGTGATCTTGAACGCCGCGGGCGGCGCCTCGATCAAGCGCCAAAGTGGACGGCTCGCCATTGGCGGCCGCATCGTGTGCATCGGCATGGGCTCGGCGATCGTCGATGGCAAGCGCAGCATGGCGCGGCTGGTGTGGATGGCGCTGCAGACGCCGCGCGCCTCGGTGCTTAAGCTCTTTGGCACCAGCACCGGTATTTTTGCGCTCAACGTTTTGACGGTGATGCGCGACGAGGCGAGCTTGAAGCGCCTGACCGCGGCGTTTAGCGAATTTGCGGCGGGCGACATCCGGCCGCACATTGGGGCGGTGGTGCCGTGGCGAGACGTCGACGCCGCGCTCGACATGCTGGCGCACAAGCAAACCACGGGCAAGGTGCTGCTGCAGTGGGATGCCGACGCGCCGAGCTAGGGTTGCCCCAAGCGCGCCGCTCAGTCGCGCATGAAGTGACAGGAGTAGCCGTCGGGATGCTTCTGCAAGTAATCCTGATGATAAGGCTCGGCGGGCGTAAAGGGGCCCGCGGCGACGACCTGCGTTGCGATCGGTGCAGGCCAGCGCCCGGCGGCGTTCACGCGCGCGATCACGTCGTGCGCCGCGAGGCGTTGCGCCTCCGAGAGATAAAAGATGGCCGAGCGATACTGCGAGCCGACGTCGTTGCCTTGCCGATCGGGCGTCGTCGGATCGTGCATGCGAAAAAACCACCGTTCCAGCAGGTCGCTAAAGGTCAGCCGGCTCGGATCGAATTCGATGCGCACGGCCTCGGCGTGGCCTGAGCGACCGGTGCGCACCACCTCGTAGGTTGGATTGGCCACGGTGCCGCCCGTATAGCCAACGTCGGTTTGGACGACGCCCTCGATGCGGCGCAAGAGTTCCTCCATGCCCCAAAAGCAGCCGCCGGCGAGCAGCGCGATCTCACGCGCGGCTGGCGTCAGCGTGGGTGGTTGCCCGGACGTGCTCATCAGAGCGCGATGCCCGCCGAGATAAAGACGCTGACTTGGCTGGCCGAGGCGTCGACGCTATCGCAAGCGTTGGTGGTGGGCACCGCGGTGCACACCGCATTGGTCGACGGCGCGTTGTCCCGCGAACGCCCTTGCGGCGCGTAATCCACCGCGGCCGTGGCGGTAAATCGCGCCAACTCGAAGCGCAGGCCAAACTCAGCGCGCTGCCGCACGATGGCGTTTTGATCGCGCAACACGAAGTTCAAATTGTTGTCGGCGTCCGAGCCAGGATCGAGAGGATCGATATTCGGCGTGCCCTCGAGCACCTGTGAGCGCGGCACGATAAAGACCAAGCCGTAATTAAAATACGGGTCGACGCGAAACGTGCCGGCGATGCCGAGGTGCTTGGAGATCGTGACATCGATCGCGCCCACGGTGAGATCGAGATCTTGGGCGCCGTAAAGCCGCGAGCCCGCGAGGCGAAGCGCGATGGACGGCACCGGCGAGTCGTGAAAGCCCTCGTAGAGCGCGAACTTGAGATAGGCCTGCCCGGCGTACATGCCCGAATTTTGCACGTGCACCCCACCTAGCCCAATCTCGGCGCCAGGCGCGGGAAACCACAGCCCCTTGCGGGCAAACAGACCGACCGTGCGTAGCTGCGACGCGCCGTGGGAGGAGCCATCACCCGCGCCGGGATTGGTGCTGCTTTCGAGCACGCGCCAATAGCTCTTGTCGTGCGAGATCGAGGTTTGGCCCGCATCGACCGTAAACTCAAAGCCGCCAAAACCCGTGGTATCGGCGCCGTGCAAGACGCGCGGCGCGAGGACCATGCCCAGCTCCGAGGCAAACGCGCGAAATTCGTGGTTGTGGCCCAAGATGCCAGTGACGACGTCGGCGCCGTCGATCTGCTGGGTGCCAAAGCGCGAGAGGATAATATCGTTGCGATCGGCCGAGGCCTCGATGCCTGGCAGCATGACGAGCAGGCTTACCCAAGCGGCAAGATATGGGCGGGCATCCATGGACGGCCATTATATGTCGAAACCTTCGCGCGTGGGGCGCCGAGGCGAGATATCGACCGCGCCGGCGCGGTCCGGCATGCTAGGCTGCGCGCGTGAACGCGCCCGATGCCAGCGAGCTCGCGTGGACGGCGCACCCGGCGCGCCGACGCCCACATCACGTCGCGCTGCTGATCGCGATCACGCTGTTTGCGGCCTACGCGGTGCTGGTCGCGCTGCAATCGTTTTTCCTGTGTGGGCTTGCGATCGCGATCTTGTTGGCGTCCACGGCGAGCTTTTGGCTGCCCACGCATTATCAACTCGATGGCGAAGGCGTGCGTGAGCGCCGCTGGGGCCGGCGACGCAGGCGATCGTGGGCGCAGATTAGGCGGCTGGTGATCGGGCCGCAGGCCGCGCTCATTTCGCCGTTTGCGCGGCCCCATCCGCTCGATCGGATGCGCGGGTTGATGATCTACTTTGATGGCGGGCCGCGCGATGAGATTGTTCGACGCTTGCGCGCGCACGCCGCGCCACCTGCGCTACAACCCTAACATGGCTGAAGCGACCATCGACCAGCTTGAGGCGGGCCTCAGCGAAGACGAACGCGCCCTGCTCGACCAGCTCGCCGACGGCATTGCGCAGCGGCGGCTGACCACGGCGGCCATTTTTTTTGTCGAATCGGTAAAGCCCCTGGAGCAGGCGACGTCGCAGCTGATGTTGTTCTTTCGTCCCATCGTCACCGCGATCTGGAGCGATCCGGTGCGTTGGGACCTGGCCCAGGCGATCTTGGAGCGGCGTGGCTCGCTCGAGCTTTTGCTGCGCCGGCTTGAGGCGCGCGCGTAATCGACGAGCTACGGTGTGGGCATGCCCGTGCCGACACCCCTAACGATCTTGGTGACAGGCGCCACGGGCTTTGTTGGCAGTGCGCTGCTCCCGGCGCTGGCTGCGGCCGGCCACACCGTGGTGGCGGCGAGCCGGCGACCGCGACCGTCGCCTGATGCGGCAGGGATCTTGTGGCGTGTGTGCGACGTCGAGCTGCCATCGACGTTGGCGCCCGCCCTGCGAGGCATCGACGTCGCCTACTTCCTCGTGCACAGCATGGGCGAGCACGGCGCCGACTATGCCGCGCGCGATCGCGCCGCGGCGAGTGCCTTTGCCGAGGCGGCGGCGGCGGCCGGCGTGCGGCGGCTGGTCTATCTCGGCGGCCCGATGCCGGCCGGCGCGCCGTCGGAACACCTGCGCAGCCGCATGGAGGTTGGCGAGGTGCTGCGCGCCGGGCGCGTGCCCGTGGTCGAGCTGCGCGCGTCAATGATCGTTGGCGATGGCAGCGCGTCGTGGCAAATCGTGCGCGACCTAGCCATGCGCCTGCCGGCGATGGTGTTGCCGCGCTGGCTCCGCTCGCGCACCTGCCCCGTCGCGCTCGACGACGTGATCGTCGCGTTGTGCCGCGCGGCGGACGTGCCGCTCGCGTATAGCGAGTGGTTTGATATCCCCGGCCCCGAAACCCTCAGCGGCCGCGAAATCCTGCAGCAAATCGCGGCGCTCGCGGGCCGCAAGATCCATGCGCTTGAGGTACCGCTGCTGACACCACGGCTTTCGGCGCTATGGCTGCGCCTGGTAACGAGCACCGATTTTGCGTTGGCACGCGAGCTGGTGATGGGGCTTACGAACGACATCCTGCCGCGTGATGCGCGCTATTGGGACCTCATCGGCCACACCACGCGGCTGACGTTTGCGCAGGCGGCAACGCGCGCGTTTGCGAGCGAGGCAACCCGGCCGAGATCGACCCGGCGGCTGTCGCGGGTGGCGGCGGCGTGGGAGCGCGCGCTGGCTGGTCGCCACGGCGAGGCATCGCAATCGTGACGCCCATGACCCTGCCAATTGGCGTGGCCGTGTTCGCGTGGACCGCGTGCTTTGTCGCCTTGCGCGCTTACGGCGCCTGGTGGCAATTTGCCGTTGTGGGCGTCACGTTTGCGGCGTTCGCGACGTGGCGCGATGCGCGCACGCGGGCGATGCTGCGAGTTACCTGGCCCCACGTCGCGCTAGGTTGCGCACTTGGGCTGGCGATGGCAGGGGCGACGCACGTCGGGTATCGCGTGCTCGTGCAGGTGTGGCCGGCGCTAGCAGAGGCCACGTCGTCGTTGTTTGCCGCGCTGCACGTGAGCGGCTACGCCACGGCGACGATGACGTGCCTTATCGTGGTGGTTGCCGCGACCGAGGAATTTGTTTTTCGCGGCGTCGCGCTTGAACCCGCAACCGCGGGCCAGCGCGACTCGCCTGCGCGTAGCGCGCCATTGGCGCGCGTGGCGTTGTCGGCTGGCGTTTATGCGCTGACCACCGTGCCGCTTGGCAGCGCCTTGCTCGTCGCCTGCGCGTTTGGGTGCGGCCTGATTTGGGGCGCGCTGCGGTTGGCGACGGGCTCCCTAGTGGTCGCGATGCTCGCCCATGTCATCTGGGACCTCGGCGCGCTTGTGCTGTGGCCGCTGCAAACCAATTAGCCCGGCGGCAACCTCGCCTGCGAGAAAATTGGCCACGACCGTTTGCCGGGGGCGGGACCCCACGTACCATAATTAGGTGATCTTCAAGCCTCGTGCCTTTGTACGCTTTGCGATCCAATTACCCGCGACGGCGTCGCTGCTGCGATCTGCCGTGCCAGGTAACGTGCTCAACTTGTCACAGGCTGGCGCGCTCTTCGAGTGGAATGCGCCGCCACCGCTCACGCTCGTGGTGGGCGCGCGCTTTGAGTTGTCGTTTTTGATCGAGAAGCCCGAGCCCGTACGCATCAAGACGTGGGTCACCGTGCGCTGGACCTCGCCGACCGGCGTTGGCGTGCAATTCGATGGCCTGCATCAGCACGAGGCCGAGGCCGTGAGCCACTATTTGGCGACGTTGCCGGCGACCAGCGCCCGTTCATAAGCGACATGTGAAGGCCCCGGCCGCGGCGTGCCAATCGCTACGCCCCCGACTTGCTGTGCTAGGTTCGCCGCATGGCGGATCCGCACGGGCATATGACCTATCCACAAATCGACCCTTCCAAGATTCGCAGCGTCATTGCGACGGATTGCGGGTCGACCACGACGAAGGCGATTCTCATTGAACGCAACGAGGCCGGCGAGTATCGCCTCACCGGGCGCGGCGAGGCGCCGACCACGGTCGAAGCGCCGGTCGAGGACGTCACGCGCGGAGTGATCAACGCCGTGCGCGAAATTCAGGAATTGCGCGGCCGCAAATTTTTGGCGCAGCAAGACGGCAAAGACCGCATCATCACGCCGCAAACCGGCGATGACGGCTGCGACATTTATATTTCAACGTCGTCGGCGGGCGGGGGCCTGCAGATGATCGTAACCGGCGTGGTTAAAAAGATGACGGCGGAGAGCGCGGCGCGCGCGGCGCTCGGTGCCGGAGCGATCGTCATGGACACGATTGCCACTAACGACAAGCGGCAAGTTCACGAGAAGATTGAGAAGATTCGCCAGCTGCGGCCCGACATGATCTTGTTTGCGGGCGGCACCGACGGCGGCACGCGCAAGCATGTGGTCGGCGTCGCCGAAATGCTGCGCGCCGCTGAGCCAAGGCCACGCTTAGGCCAAGGTTTTGACCTACCCGTGATCTACGCCGGCAACCACGACCTGCACGGCGAAATTGAAGGCATCTTGGGCGGCCGTGTTGCGCTGCAATTTGTCGAAAACGTGAGGCCAACGCTGGAAGAAGAGCATTTGGCGCCGGCGCGTGACGCCATCCACGAGGTGTTCATGGAGCACGTCATGGCGCAGGCGCCGGGCTACGGCAAGCTGATGACGTGGACCGCGGTGCCGATTATGCCAACGCCTGGCGCCATGGGCCTGATGATCCAAACCCTCGCCGAGCGCGAGCGCATCAACGTGGTCGGCGTCGACATCGGCGGCGCCACGACGGACGTTTTTTCCGTGTTCGACGGCACGTTTAACCGCACCGTCTCGGCCAACCTCGGCATGAGCTATTCCATCTCCAATGTGCTCGCCGAGGCCGGCATCAGCAACATCCAGCGCTGGGTACCATTTGACCTCAACGAGGCCGAGCTGCGCGATCGCATCGGCAACAAGATGATCCGCCCCACCACCATTCCGCAGACGCTCGACGAGCTCAAGATTGAGCAGGCCATCGCGCGTGAGGCGTTGCGGTTGTCGTTTATCCAGCATCGCCAATTCGCGGTTAAGTTGCGCGGGGCGCAGCGCGCCACTGGGATTAGCTCGGCGTTTGAGGACGGCGATTCCAATTCGCTGGTGAACATGATGAAGCTTGACTTGCTGGTTGGCTCGGGCGGCGTGCTGTCGCATGCGCCGCGCCGCGAGCAAAGCATGATGATGATGATCGATGCGTTCGCCGTCGAGGGCGTCACCGAGATCGCGGTGGACTCGATCTTCATGATGCCGCATCTCGGCGTGCTGTCGACGGTGCATCCCGCCGCGGCTACCGAGGTCTTTGAGAAGGACTGCATGGTGCGCCTGGGTACCTGCGTCGCGCCAGTGGGCGGGCGCGGCGGCGACGTGCTGCAGGTTGAGTTGCGCTATGCCGATGGCAGCAGCAAGCGCGAATCCTTGCGCGAGGGAGATCTCAAGATGTTGCCGCTGGGCGACGGAGAAACCGTGCAGGCCACGTTGTCGCCGGCGCGCGGCGTCGATATCGGCGGCGGCCCCGGCGAGGCCATCGTGCGCGCGCTGCGCGGTGGCGCCTGCGGCTTGGTCTTTGATGCGCGCGGACGCCGTCCGATGGTGGTCCCGCAAGAACACGCGGCGCGAGTTGCGGCCTCCCAGCGCTGGGCGAGCGCGCTCTCGATGTATCCCGCGTAAGGCGTATCCCGCGTAAGGGCCCCTAAGGCGTTGCTTTGATTAATCTTGTGTGTATTCTGCCGCGACGATGAGCGACGCCTATACGCCCGGCCTGACGGTGACTCGCAAGGCCACCGTGCGCAAGCTGCGGCAGTTACCGCTCCCGGGAACGGTGCTCGCCGCGGTCGGACAAGCTGTCCGGTCTTCGGACATTATCGCGCAGACCAACTTGCCGGGCAAGGTGGCGCTAATGAACCTCTCGACCGCGCTCGGGGTGATGCCCGACGAGGTGGCGACGCGGCTGACCAAAAAGCCAGGCGAGGCGATTGCCAAGGGCGAATGTATCGCGCGCAGCAGCAGTTTTTTTGGGATGTTTAAAACCGAGGTGCCTGCGTCAGTCACCGGCACGCTCGAGTCGGTCTCGGCGATTACCGGCATGGCGATGCTGCGCGAGCCGCCGGTGCCGGTGCAAGTTAGCGCCTATGTCGACGGCACAGTGGTGGAAGTGATTCCCAACGCCGGCGTGGTCATTGAAACGCAGGCCGCGTTGGTGCAGGGCATTTTTGGCCTCGCCGGTGAGGTGACCGGCACGATTGCCGTGGTGGCCAGGACCCCGTCGCAAACGCTTGATGCCGCGGACCTCACCGCCGAGCACAAGGGCAAGGTCCTCATCGGCGGCGGCCGCTTAACGCTTGCCGGCTATCGCAAGGCGATGGAGGTCGGCGCCGCGGCGATTGTGGTTGGCGGCTTTGCCTACCAAGACGTCAAAGAAATCCTCGGCTACGACGTTGGCGTTGCCATCACCGGCACCGAGGCGCTGCCGACCACGCTGGTGGTTACCGAGGGCTTTGGCGACATCGCGATGGCGACGGCTACCTTTGAATTATTGACCAGCCTGTCGGGGCAAGTCGCTTCCGTCAACGGCGCGACGCAAATTCGCGCCGGCGTGATTCGGCCAGAAATCGTCGTGCCGCATCGCGAGCAAGGGGTTGGCGTGGCGGCAGCGGCGGCGCTGGGGTTAAGTATTGGCGTCGACGTGCGCTGTATCCGCGCGCCGTATTTTGGCCGCATCGGAAAGATATCTGCCCTGCCCTCGGCACTCACGACGATGCCGTCGGAAACCAAGGTGCGCGTGCTGGAGGTGGACTTTGGCGGCGAGAAGGCCATCTTGCCGCGCGCCAACGTGGAGGTCATTGAGCAATGAGTCGTCAACGTACTGGCACGCATTTGCTGTTAGCAGCGCTCGCCGCCACCGCGCTTGGCGCGTGCAAGCAACCCAAGGCGCCGCCGACCGCGGCAGAAATTAAAGTCGACTGCGCCATGGCGCAGAAAAAGCAAACCGCAGAGGAGCGCGCCAGCCAGCCAGTGCGCTGGGTGCTCGAAACCGGCTCGCCCGGCAACGATGACGGCCGACATCTCTCGCTGACGTGGGCGCGCTGCCATCCGCCGGCACCGGGCAAGGTGCTAGTATTTCGCCGCGTCGCGTGGCCCGGCGAACCCGCGCAGGCATCGCGCCTGGGGTATATCGCGGGCAAGGACGGCGTTCCGGCGCTGAGCGCGGCATTTTTGCGCGGCGCCTTTCCTTCGACGGAAACCGCGACGCCATCGCCGCCGCCGCCGATTGGGCAGCCGATGGCGGTTGAGGCTGAGGCGGCTCCAGCCGCAGACGAGGCCGCGGCGAGCGGTGATTTGATGCTGCTCGATCCGCAGCATGCCCTGGTCGAGGGCAATCGCTACGGCGTATGGACGCTGCTACGCATTGCCGACGCCGGCGGCCAGTTTGAGCCCGAGACCATCGTCGATGAAATCAATCCCGATCACCGCTATGTCTATGTGGTGGCCCCCGTTGAGCCAGGTCCGCTTGAAGGATCGGTCACCAAATTTCCCGAGTTCGCCGTACAGACCGCGACGATGGTGCCTGCCCCTACCTGGTTTCATGTTGGGCGGTGGTTTTATCTCGCCATCATCGCACTCGTCGCCGTGGCGTTTTTGGTCTTTGTGCGCATCGCGCGTCAGCGCGGCGCCGACTTGTTCGTGCGGCGCATCGCCGCGATCGATGCCATCGAAGACGCTATCGGGCGCTCGACGGAAATGGGACGCCCGGTGCTCTACGTCACGGGCCTTGAAGAAATTCAAGACATCCAAACCATCGCGTCGCTGCTCATCTTAGGCCACGTGGCCGAAATGACCGCCACCTATGACACCGACATCAAGGTGGGCAATACGTATCCGCTGACCATGGTCGTGGCCGAAGAAATCGTCCGCCAAGGCTATGCCAACGCCGGCCGGCTCGATGCGCACCGCCCTGAAAACGTCTTTTTCGTGACGTCAGAACAGTTTGCCTTTGCCGCCGCGCTCAACGGCATGATCTTGCGCGACAAGCCCGCGACCAACATCTACTTTGGCAAATTCTACGCCGAATCGCTGCTGCTCGCCGAAACCGGCTTTATCACGGGAGCCATTCAAATTGCCGGCACCGCAGAATTCACCCAGTTGCCGTTTTTCATTGCGGCCTGCGACTACACGTTGATCGGCGAAGAGCTTTACGCCACGTCGGCGTATCTTTCGCGTGAACCCTCGCTGCTCGCGCAGCTCAAGGCTGGCGACGTGGTCAAGGCCGTGGCATTTGTGCTCATCGTCGTCTCGGCGGGGCTCGCCACATGGCATGCGATCAAAGAATCGCGCAAGCCACCCGCCGAGCGCTCCTATGACACCCCGACCGCCAACCTTCCCAAATGGCTCATGCCGAGCTGATTCGCGCCATCTTTAACCTAGAAACCTCCTATGCTGAAGAAAACGCTTCCCATCATCATCGGCTGCCTCATCGGCATGTATGCGCTCGTAGAATTCTACGTGCCGCACTACCACGCCAAAGAGTTGATGAAAGAAATCCTCGACTACGCCGCCATCCTAGGCGCGGCGGCATTCGTGCTCGGCGCCATCAACGTGTTCCAGGTGTCGTGGCCCAAGATTCGTCGCCGCGAGGAAGACTGGCAATATAAAGTTGTCATGCTGGTTGCCGCCTCGGCCATGTTGCTTGCCGGCGTGAGCTGGGAAGCCCTGCGTGGCAAGGACGATGCGCCGGTGGTGCAAAAGACCGCGAGCGCGACCTCGGCGCTGGTAATCGATACCGAGCCTGGGGTCGAGGTGACGGTCAACGGCCGCGCGCTTTCACCTGACTACCTTAAGGAACTGGGCGGCGATGCGCAGGCGTTGACGCGCGGCGAGGCGGTAACCCTAGCGGTGCCGGCTGGCGAGTATGCGCTTGGGTTCTCGCGCCGGGCTATCGGCTATTCCGCGCCCAGCAGCACCGTCGTGCTGGCTGCCGGTGAGCGCGCCGCGGTGCGTGCCGTGCCATCGATGCAATGGGGCAAGGATGGCCGGGTAAAAACGTGGCTCTACGATTACGTGTTTGCCCCGTGCAACTCGACCATGTTTGCGCTCTTGGCATTTTTTGTCGTGTCGGCGGCATTCCGCGCCTTTCGCGCCCGCAACACCGAGGCGGCCTTGCTGCTCGGCTCGGCCATCTTCATTCTCGTCGGCATGGCGCCATTTGGTCGCCTTATTTCGGATTCGCTCCCCGATATTGCCAATTGGATCATCGAAATCCCCAGCAACTCGGGCCGGCGCGCCATCATGATGGGCGCGGCCATTGGCGGCATTGCCACCGGCTTGCGCATTATCCTAGGCCTCGAGCGTTCGCACCTGGGAGAAGGCTAACATGGCAAACGCTTCACCCGATTGGACGACGCGGCTCGCTGCGTTTGACCGCCGCTGGCTATTTCTCATCATGGGGTTTGCCATCGTGCTGCCGCTCTTGCGGCCGTGCGGGATCCCTGTGGTGCCCACCCCGATGGTACGCGCCGCCTATTCGCAGGTTGAGGCGCTCAAAGAAAATGACGTGGTGTTTCTCTCGCTGGATCTCGACCCAGCGTCGACACCCGAACTGGAGCCTTTCTATAAAGCGGTCATGCTCCACCTCAAGCGCAAGAACGTTAAGATCGTGATCGCGACCACGTGGTATTCGGCGCCGCCACTAGTGGAGAGTTGGATTCGCTCCGGCCTGGAAACGCAGCTTATTCCCGAAGGCGACAAGAGCTACAAGGGCGCCAAAGATCGCGTCTATAAGAAAAATGTCGACTACGTGTATCTTGGATTTCGCGAAGGCAAGACCGCGACCATCGCGAACATGGGCGCGGATCTGCGCAAAACGTTCGACGGCCGCGCCAACGACGGCACGCTGCTCGACAACATTCCTTTTATGAGCGGCATCAAGGCGCTCAAAGACTTCAAGCTGTCGATTTTGATCTCGGCTGGCTCGCCTGGTGCCAAAGAATATGTGCAGTACGTGCAGGCGCGCTACGGCCTCAAGATGATCGCCTCTTGCACCGCCGTCCTGCTGACCGACCTGGCGCCGTATTATCAATCGGGCCAATTGCTCGGCGTCGTGGGCGGCCTGGTGTCGGCCGCCGAATACGAGGTGCTGGTAGGCCGCAATGGCTCGGCGATCAAGGGCGCCGACGTCCTCAACTTTGGCCACATGGTCGTCGTGCTCGCGATCATCCTCGGCAACATCATCTATTTTGTTGGGCGACGCGCGCGCCGCGCATCCGGGCGCGCCGTGCCACAACCCAAGGGGGCCGCATGACGCCGCTAGCTACCATGGACGTGATTGGTTACTGGATCGCAATTTTTCTTACGATCTGTATTTTGTCGTATCTCTACAAAGACAACCCTTTCTACAAATTTGCCGAGCACCTGTTTATTGGCGTCTCGCTCGGCTACGTGATCGTGCAGCAGTATCACGATGGCCTTAAGGAAAAGCTCGTGGTCCCGCTCATGCACCAATTTGGCTTTGGCGAGGGCGAAAAGGGCGCGGGCCTGATGTCGATGTGGGACAAGCTGCTCGCCGGCCAAAACTATGAGCCGTGGTTTTCGTCGGGGTGGTGGAAGCTGGTGCCGCTGCTGCTCATCGCGCTGATGTTTACGAAGGCGCTTTCGCGCAAGCACAGTTGGATCGGCCGTTATCCGCTGGCACTGGTCGTTGGCCTTTACGCGGGCTTACAGATCAACGCGCTGGTGCAAAGCGACCTCGGCAAGCAGCTTGGCCAGGCGAGCCGGCCGCTCTATGTCGAAAAAATGAATCTCAACACCGCGAGTGCCGAGGCGCTGGGCGCGCTGCCAGGCATGACGCCGGTTACCGCCGCCAAGCTCGTCGACGAACGCAAGGTGACCCCATTTAAGGACGTTGGCGACGCCATGACGCGCGCCTCGCTCTCGGCCGATGAGCGCGAGGTGCTGAGCGTTAAGCGCGGCCAACTAGTTGGCCTCGACGCCAAGGCCGGCGTCGCGGACCGCCAGGTCAACTGGTTTGGCGTGTTTTCTAACGTGCTGCTGCTGCTCGGCACGCTGGCCACCCTGCTCTATTTCTATTACTCGTTTGCGCACAAGGGCCTGATCGGCGGCTATTCGCGCTTTGGCGTGTGGATCTTGATGATTGGCTTTGGCGCCAGCTTTGGCTTCACCGTGCAGGGCCGCATCGCGTTGGCCATTGGTCGCGCCAAGACCGTGATGGGTGAATCATTTGCGATGCCGCAAGATGCGGCGCAGGTAAATAGCCCGATCGTGGCGATCATCTCGATCTTGATCATCGTCGCCGGCATCGCGTTCTGGGAACGTCGGCAGGCCAAGGCCTAGGGCCATGACGTACGCGTCGTTTATAGGCAAGCGCTACCTCTACGGCAGCGGCGACCGCGCGATGGCACGATCCTCGATCGTCAGCCTCGCCGTGGCGGTGGTCCTCAGCTTGCTGCTGCTAAACGACATCGGCGGCCAGACGACCGCCATCATGGTGTTTATTGCCAGCGCCAGCGCCATCGTGACGGCGCTGCTTGCCTTGTTCACCGTCTTCACCAGCGTCGCGATGCTGGGGGTGGTCTTTGGCGTGGCGGCGCTCACTACGGTGATGGCGGTCACCACGGGCTTCGAACAACAGTTTCGCGACAAGGTGCTCGGCGTCAATGCGCACGTGATCGTGCAGCGCCCCGACTTTGTCGACTACGAGCAGGTCGAGCGCATCGCGCGCAACATCGATCCGCAGGTGGTCGGCGTGCAGCCGTTTGTTTTCACCGAAATGCTGGTCACCAACGGCCGCGGCAAGATTTCAGGCGTCGCGATCAAGGGCATCGACCCGGCGCGGGCCGCTGAAACGCTCGATCTCGATCGCCACATGGTCAAGGGCAAGGTGGCCGACCTCGCCGCCGGAGAAAAGCCAGCCGCGCCCGGCGTCGCCGCGCCGATTATCATTGGGCAAGAGCTCGCTAAAAAGCTCGGGGTCGAGGTGGGTTCCGATATCCGCGTTGTCATTCCCGTGGCGGCGAGTGAGCTCGAGGCGAGCAACTTGCGGGTGCCGACACCCCGTACCCGCAGCTACCGGGTGGCAGGCATTTTTTACTCGGGCTTTGAAGAATACGACAAGCGCCTCATGTACGTCGGGCTGCACGAAGGCCAAGCGCTGCTGGCGCGCGGCAACCTGGTCACGGGCGTGGAGCTTAAGGTGCGCGACGTCGACGAGGCCAAGCGGGTCGGCGACAAGCTGCGCCGCGCGCTGCGAGAACTCGACCGCGGCTTTGACTTCGACGTCAAGGATTGGTTCGAGCTTAATCGCCCGCTATTTAAGGCGGTACGCACGCAAAAAATT
The DNA here is from genome assembly GCA_016716835.1 of Myxococcales bacterium. Classification (NCBI taxonomy): domain Bacteria; kingdom Pseudomonadati; phylum Myxococcota; class Myxococcia; order Myxococcales; species Myxococcales bacterium. The sequence goes on from JADJUW010000001.1 coordinate 2,160,038, forward strand.
GTCATGATGATCGTGATGACGGTGATCGTCATCGTCGCCGCGTTCAACATGATCGCCGCGCTCGCCACCATGGTCACGCAAAAAAGCCGCGAGGTCTCGATGCTCAAATCCATGGGCGCCACCGACCGCCGCATCGGCGACGTCTTCCTCATCGTCGGCAGCGCGATTGGCGTGATTGGCACCACCCTCGGCGTTGGCCTCGGGCTGCTCACGTCCTGGCTCATCTCGTCATTTGGTTTCCGCCTCGATCCGGCGGTCTACATGATCGACCGCCTGCCTATACGAGTTATCCCGATGGAAGTGCTGCTGGTCGCCGGCATCACGATGATCATCAGCTGGCTTGCGACGTTGCTGCCCTCGCTGCGCGCCGCCCGCATGCAGCCCGTCGACGGCCTGCGCTACGACTAGGGGTCACTCTCGGCCCGAAATTCAAACGCTATTTCCACTGGTTAGTTAGGCTACTGCGTGATCACGTTGCAGAGAACGTGACTACGCAGCACCGGATCCAACATCTGATAATTGCAGGCAAATTGGGAGCTGAGAGTGACCCTAGTCCGCCCTAGTCCGCCCTACTTGGTGCGGCTAATTAGATTGTTGAACTCGGCGAACCTAACGAAGGCTCGAGAGCTCGCATCAATGGCGCCAGCGAGCTTGGTCTTTGCCTGCTTGTATTCGCGCGCGAGATACGTCGCCATGGTCGCGTTGCCGTACCCGGCCACTAACATGATGGCGTTCAAGCCGGTAACGTCAGCCTGGCCAACGTCGACGAGATCATGCCCAATGGAAAGGCCAATCGCCGCGGCCACGACGTTCAAGGTGGCCGCGATTACCATTGTTCTTGCTGATCGAAAGACTTTGGTCGCCTGGCCTTCCGCCATAGCGGTCGTGAAGACTTGCTTGACGTTATCGGCTTCGAGGCCGCGCGCCCACGTTCGCCCAGGATGTTTGGCATCGTAGGCGGCTATGGCCCCCTTGGCCTTGGCTATGGCTTGGCGGCGCTCGTGCGGGTTTTCGACGCTGTCGGCGGCATGGAGGTCAGCTTCGATTTGTAGCGGGTGATCGGCCGCGCCAAGCGGCGAGAGCGCGCCGCCGAGCGAGACGTTGGAAGCCTGCTTAGATTGCCGCTTTTTGGCGCTGAGCAGGCCCCGCTTGCCACGCGCGCTCACGGTGGAGGCGCCCTGGGCTGCCGCTGGTCGCACCGACGTAGCAGGGGACGTGCGCTTGGCAGCATTGGCCATGCCTATAGGCCCGGTCGCGAGGGCCACAACTATTGCGACAATTAGGTTTTTCGACATAAACCTGACATAATGCATCACCCGTGCCAGCCCAATTGGCAGGCGTAAGTGCTGATCAACGCTAGCGCAGCGCCGCTGAGCTCTGGCGAGCTGAGGACAACCTGCCCCACCGCAGGCTCAGACGATGGGATCACTTGTCTTCGGGCCGACTATCTTGCGGCCCCCGGCTAGGTCTTCCCGGGCAGCGCATCGCACCATTGCCAGCGTGCTCACGATAGTGGGGCTTCGGTTGGCGGATTTGGAGAGGCGTCGCCGTTCATTGAATAGGGCGACCTTAGTAATGGTCATCTGAATATTGTGACCAGGATGAAATTCCTTAGGAGGACCACCATGTGGCGCCGGGCCGCTGGCCGTTCTTTTGGCCGCGGCCGGCGCATTGTTTCGTTCGTAGAAAATTTCACCGACGCCAGTAAAGAAAGTGTGAGCGATCAGGGACGCTCCTCATCGTTTCATTGCGCCGGGCGCGGCTTTAAATGGCCAGCGCCCCGGCGCTCCATCGCAAGCCAAGTGCTGCCCGCGCTAACGCGTACACACGACGTGGCTTTACGCACCTCAAGCCCTCGTCAACGCCAAAGACGACGTGGGCATTGCTGGTCCCGATGGATTTGAACCGCACACGCAGACCGCGGCAATGGAAATTCCGCTCTTTGGTCTGCATATAATTGAAAGCAATAGGGAATCTACCCCCGTGAGTCCCCCCAAGGATGACAGGCTAATCGGGAGCTGAGAGTGACCCTAGATATCTACTATTGCAATTGTACGTCGCGGATTCCCCCACGACCCGTCAACTTAACGACAAGACCGTGATCGCCAAATATCTCACCACACGAGAAGTCCAAGCAAACCGACTTCGAATCAACTCGAACTTCCGTTGGCTTCAGCCGCCGAAGAAATTCGTTTTCAGAGATCGGCTTGTCGAGCCAAGTCTCGTTTGCAAGTCGAAGCATTTTTTTTGCTATGAACTTGGGCACTTCGGCGAACCTCAGACTTGTTTTTGCGAAGAGTGCCGAGGCCCCCGCAATGGCATCCTCGTCGACAAGAAGGCTAACGGTTCGCCCATACAGTTTCAGGCGACCTTCATACGTTTGAGTGCGTGCCCGGCGAATGAGTGCGCCTAGCACCGGATCCTTCAGTCGAATTGTTGCAGACACAGTTTTGTCAGCTCTCCCGAGACCACTGCTCCCTTGAACCCGCACAAACCGTCCGGTCAATTCTGAAGTGATCAGTCTATTCGGTCGGCGAGGTTGCAGGGTGGCGGAAAACCGGTAGGTCTTGCCTGTTGTTAGCCTCTTGGAGGAGCGAACGGCATCGCCTGAATTCAAGTGCGGTGGCAACAACACGCGCAACAGCGCCTTGGACGAATCACCATCTGGCAATATGCGCCAGGGGCGAAGAAAAACAACGCCCCTCCAATGGCGCCCTTCCTTCACCGCGCCTCCTCCACGGTCGAGATCTGCAACACCCTCGATAGCAACGACCTTCCCTTTTGTTTTCACCATTCAATCCTCTCAGCGGCCTCGGTCAGTGGCAAGGCCCCACCGAGGCTATTTGGCCGATGTTGGAACACCGTCACACGCGATAATTGTTCCAGCATCTCATAGTGAAGGTGCGCTCAATGGCTTAAAAACTCGGGCAGCGCATCGCTGCCGCAACGGGTTGTGTTTGCGGGCCAGGTGCGGGATGCCTAAGGCATGCTTGGAATCAATCTTAAAGGGAAGCGCGCGCTGGTCGCGGGCGTGGCAGATGACGGTGGGTTTGGCTTTGCGATCGCCAAGGCGCTCGCCGAGGCGGGGGCGACGATTTGCGTCGGCACGTGGCCGCCGGCGCTCAGCCTGTTTAAGACGCTGCTCGAGCGCAAGATGGATGAGTCGCTCGCGATGCCCGACGGCAGCAAGCTGAGCTTCGAGAAAATTTATCCGCTCGATGCGGATTTTGATAATTGGGACATCGTGCCGCAAGCGCTGCTCGATAACCGGCGTTATCGCGACCTCGGCGATTTCACCATCGCCGGCGTCGCCGAAGCGATGCTGAAAGACTTTGGCCCGGGCGGCGTCGATATTGTTGTGCACAGCCTCGCCAATGGCCCTGAGGTCAAAAAGCCGCTGATGGCGACCAGCCGCGCTGGCTATCTGGCGGCGATGAGCGCGTCGAGCTATTCGCTAGTGTCGATGGTCAAGCAGTTCTCACCGCTGATGAAGCGCGGCGGCGCTTTCTTGTCGTTGTCGTATCTCGCGGCGGACCGCGTGATTCCTGGCTATGGCGGCGGCATGTCGGCGGCCAAGGCGGCGCTGCAGTCCGATACTCGGACACTCGCTTTTGAGGCAGGCAGGCAGTACGGCCACCGCGTCAACTGCATTTCGGCGGGGCCATATGCGTCGCGCGCCGCCAGCGCCATTGGCGCCGTGGCGCAGATTATCG